>CAUJIU010000049.1 GCA_963205075.1 Pseudomonadota bacterium
TCCTGCCGCAACTGGCCCTCGGGCTCGACAGTCCGGCCGGGCCGCGCGGCTCCAACCTTTCGGGCGGACAGCGGCAGCGGGTCGCCATAGCACGCGCTCTGCTGCGCGACACGCCGGTCCTGTTGCTCGACGAGGCCACCAGCGCGCTCGACACCAGGTCCGAGGCGGTGGTGCAGGAGGCGCTGGAAGGGCTGTCGCAGGGGCGCACCACGCTGGTGATCGCGCACCGGCTTTCGACCGTGCGCGCGGCGCACCGGATCGTGGTGCTGGAGCGCGGGTGCGTCGTCGATCAGGGATCTCACGAGGAATTGCTTGCCCGCGGCGGGGTCTATGCCGATCTCTACCGCCTGCAATTCGCCGACGAGGCTGGTGCCCCGCAGGACTGAGCCTATATTGGGCGCCGGAATGGGACCAACATGACCGAACGCGCGATCCTGAAGATCACCGGCACGGACCGGGAGCATTTCCTGCAAGGGCTGATCACCAACGATCTGGCCAAGGCCGGGGACGGGCTGATCTACGCCGCCCTGCTGACGCCGCAGGGCAAGTACCTGGCGGATTTCTTCGTGCTGGCAGAGCCAGAGGCGATCCTGATCGATGTGGATGCCGCGCTGGCCCCGGCCCTGGCGCAGCGGCTGGCCATGTATCGGCTGCGGGCCGATGTGCAGATCACACCGACCGATCTTGGTGTCAGCCGCGGCACCGGGCCGGCCCCGGACGGCAGCCACCCCGACCCGCGCCACCCGGCGCTTGGCTGGCGGCTCTACGGGCCGGGCGCAACCGATGACGGCACCGACTGGGACGCGCTGCGCGTTGCCCACCTGATCCCGCAGTCCGGGATCGAGCTGACGCCGGAGAGTTACATCCTTGAGGCCGGGTTCGAGCGGCTGAACGGGGTGGATTTCCGCAAGGGCTGCTATGTCGGGCAGGAAGTCACCGCCCGGATGAAGCACAAGACCGAGCTGAAAAAGGGACTGGCGCGGGTGCGTGTCGAGGGCCCCGCTGCCTGCGGCGATCCGATCCTGTCGGACGGGCGCGAGATCGGGCAGGTGCTGACGCGCGCGGGCGACCGGGCCATTGCCTATCTGCGGCTGGACCGCGCGGGGGGCGAGATGCGGGCCGGCGCGGCGCGGGTCACCCGCGAGGACTGAGACGAAAACGCCCGCGGCCTGCGCCACGGGCGGCTCATTTCCGGGCGGCGCCGATCAGGCGCGCTCGACGTAATCCATCGTATCGGTGGAAACCACGACCACTTCCTCGGAACCGACGAAGGGCGGCACCATGATCCGCAGGCCATTGTCGAGGATCGCCGGCTTGAAGCTGTTGGCCGCCGTCTGGCCCTTGACCACCGGCTCGGTGTCCACGATCCGGCACTTGACCCGCTGCGGCAGCGAGACGTTGAGCGCCTCGTCACCGTAATATTCGATCTGCACCGTCATGCCGTCCTGAAGGAACGGCCGCCGGTCTCCGAGCAGGTCGGCCGGCAGTTCGGTCTGCTCGAAGGTCTCGGAATCCATGAAAGTCAGCCGGCCGTCGGTCTCGAACAGGTATTGCTGATCCTTGGTTTCGAGCTGGACCTGATCGACCTTGTCGGCCGAGCGGAACCGCTCGTTCAGCTTGCGGCCATCGCGCAGGTTCTTCATCTCGACCTGGGCGAATGCCCCGCCTTTTCCGGGCTTTACGTGGTCCACCTTGACGGCGACCCAAAGCCCCTTGTCATGCTCGAGAACGAAGCCCGGGCGTATCTCGTTTCCGTTGATCTTGGCCATGCTGCACTTTGCGACTGAATTGTGGCGATGCGGTTGCAACGCCGAACTGAACGCCTATATCTCGCGGTAACATCTCTGGCAAGGCATGGATGTAGACGCAGACCCGGCACTATGCTATGCAGTGCGTGCATAGCTGCCATTCCAAAAGAGGAACCCCGAATCACACTGAAATAGGGTTATTGCGAATAGCGCCAGAACCGCAAGAGCAAAAACGCAAAAGGAACCGCCATGAAGGATTTCGTGGATGGGACGGCGTTCAACAACGAGCAGGGCAACCGAGCGAAGAAACTTTTCGCCGCAGTTGTTCTCGCCGCATTGGACGACGCCATCGCTGATGACAAGAAGTACGGCAACGGGCCCGAGCAGATCGCTCGCTGGGCACGCTCGCGCGATGGCCGCGAAGTGCTGTCCTGTGCCGGTATCGACCCCAACGAACGCGTTGTGAAGGGTCTGATGGAGTTCGTCGCCAAGGGCGTTCGGACCTCGGTCGCGCTGTCTCGTGAAGAGAGCGAGCGCCGCCATGCTGCCGAAGAAGCCGCGCAGGCCGCCTGAACGGCGATCTGATCCGCTGCCGGAAAAAAGATGCGGCCCCGAAACGGGCCGCTCTTTTTGTCTCTGGCAGGGCCCTTCCCCCGCCTGGCACCTGCGGCTAGACCTGTGCGCGGAGGCAGCCCATGACCAAGGCCATCATGATCCAGGGCGCCGGCTCGAATGTCGGCAAGTCACTGCTGGTGGCCGGTCTTGCCCGTGCCGCCCGGCGGCGCGGCCTGAGCGTGGCCCCGTTCAAGCCGCAGAACATGTCCAACAACGCCGCCGTGACCGCCGATGGCGGCGAGATCGGGCGGGCGCAGGCCCTGCAGGCGCTGGCCGCCGGGCTGGAGCCCCTGATCGACATGAACCCCGTGCTGCTCAAGCCCGAGACCGATACCGGCGCGCAGGTGATCGTGCAGGGCCGGCGCCACAGCACCCTGCGCGCCCGCGACTATGCCGCGCTCAAGCCGCAATTGCTGGCGGCGGTGCTGCAAAGCTTCCGCAGGCTGGCCGCGGGGCGCGACCTGATCCTGGTTGAAGGTGCGGGCAGCCCGGCCGAGACCAACCTGCGGCAGGGCGACATCGCCAATATGGGCTTTGCCGCCGCCGCCGGAGTGCCGGTCATCATCGTGGGCGATATCGACCGGGGCGGGGTGATCGCGCAGCTGGTGGGCACCCATGCGGTGCTGGATGCGGGTGACCTCGGCCTGATCCGCGGTTTTGCCATCAACAAGTTCCGGGGCGACCCTACTCTCTTCGAGGACGGCACCCGCAGCATCGCCAGCCGCACCGGCTGGGCGCCGCTCGGGGTCATTCCGTGGTTCGACCAGGCATGGAAGCTGCCGGCGGAAGACGTGATGGACATCGCCACCCGGCCCGGTGGGGCCTGCAAGATCGTGGTGCCGCGTCTGAACCGGATTGCCAATTTCGATGATCTCGACCCGCTGGTCGGCGAGCCGGGCGTCACGGTCGAGATTGTCGAGCGTGGCCGCGCCCTGCCCGGCGATGCCGATCTGGTGCTGATCCCCGGCTCGAAATCCACCATCGCCGATCTGGCCGATTTCCGCGCCCAGGGCTGGGATATCGACCTGGCCGCGCATCGCCGCCGGGGCGGGCATGTGCTGGGAATATGCGGCGGATATCAGATGCTTGGCCGTACCATCCGCGACCCGGAGGGGATCGAAGGGCCGGCATCGGAGGTCGAAGGGCTGGGGCTGCTGGACATCGAAACGGTCATGACTCCGCACAAGCGGCTGGCGCTGAGCCGGGCCACCTACCCTGCCACCGGCGCCGCGGTGGCGGGCTACGAGATCCATATCGGCCAGACCGAAGGCCCGGACCGGGTGCGCGGCTGGCTGGATCTGGACGGACGCCCCGAAGGGGCCGCGTCAGCCGACGGCAAGGTGCTGGGCTGCTACCTGCACGGCATGTTCGCCTCGGACGGTTTCCGCAGGGCCTATCTGGCAGGGCTGGGGGTCGATGTCGGCCACCGGTCCCATGCCAGCGATGTCGAGGCGGCGCTCGAGGCGCTGGCCGACCACATCGAGGCGCATCTTGATGTCGATGCCATTCTGGGGCTGGCGGCCGAGATCTAGGGCCGGGTCATTCCAGCTCGCGGCTGGCAAGCGCGCGGTTGATCTCCTTGCGCACCAGCTTGCGGACATTGGCAGTGATCCGCTCGCCCATCGCGCCATGCAGTTCGGCCCGGACGATCTGGATCACCAGGTCGCGCAGGGCGTCTTCTTCCAGCGTGGGCACGCCTTCGAGGTAGCTGGACAGTTCGTGGTCAAGTTCGGCATCGGGCTCGGACTCGGGGTCGAACTCCAGCGCGATCTCGTCCTCGTAATATTCCTCGTCCTCGCCAAGCGGATCGGTCGCCGCCGTTTCTGCGGGATGCGGCGCCGTATCCTCGGGCGCGTCCTCGCCATGGTGGCTGAAGACGGCGTCTGGCCCGGCAGCGTCATCCTGCGCGGGATCGGCCGGTTCGGGCGCATCCTCCTGACCGGCCGCGGCAAGCACCTCGGCCAGCTTCGGGTCAAGCTCGGTTGCGGCCGCCTCATCTTCGCTGCCATCGGGCTCCCACTCGTCGCCCTGGCGGGCAACGGCGGCCTCCAGCGCGGCGATGGTCTGCTCCAGCCGGCGCCGGTCCGAGAAGAACAGCGCGCCTTCGCCGGTCTTCGCCGCCTCGGCGCCGTCGACAAGCTCAGGTTGCACGGGCGCGAACGAATCGCCGCTTTCGGGCTCGCTTTCGTCGTCGGTTACCCGCAGCGCCGGGGTGAGCACGAGGCGCCCCGAGAACAGGCCAGCCCCCTGTTTGCTTGGGCTTTCGGGCGGATCGGCGGGCTTGTCGGCCTGCGTGACCAGCCGCCGGATCGACGCCAGCACATCCTCGATTTCCAGATTGGTGACGGGGTCAGACATGGATGCCCTGCTTCAGCCTCGCCCCGATCCTAACCGCGAACCGCGATCGGAACAACAGACGCGGAAAATTTGCTTTATTGTCCGATGGCCTGCAACACGCGGTCCAGGGCGCGGCCCTGTTCGGAGCGCGCGACCGGGGCCGATTCCACCAGATTGTAATAGGCCTCGGGGTCATAGGCCTGAACCGGCAGGCCCAGATGTTCAGCCGTCAGCAAGCCGGTCGCGGCCAGCACGCCATAGCTGGCGATCACCTGATCGACCTGGGCCGAAATCAGGCTGGTCTGCGCGTCCAGCAGCTCCTGCTCGGCGTTGAGCACATCGAGCGTGGTGCGCGCGCCCAGATTGGCCTCCTCGCGCACGCCCTCGAAGGCTACCCGCGCGGCGTCCACCTGCCGCTGCGAGGCCTCGGCCCCGGCGACGGCCACGGCAAGGTTGGCATAGGCGATGGCGACACCCTGTTCGATATTGGCCGAGACCATGTGCAGCCCGGCGCGGGCCGCGTCACGGCGCGCAACCGACTGGCGGATCAGGCTCGACAGGCGCCCGCCCTGATAGATCGGGCCGCCGATGTTGAGGCCGAATTGCGCCGCGGCCGAGCCTTCATCGTCAACCCCGGCGGTGCCGTCGATGGTCACGCGCGGATTGAGCGAGGCTTGCGCGCGCTGGACCATAAGTTCAGCGGCAGCAACGTTGTGCTGCATCTCGAGCATCTGCGGATGGCGCTGGTAGGCCAGTGCCACGGCATCGCCGGCGCTACGCGCGATCGGCGCGGGCGAAACCGGGCCAAGCCCGCTGGGTTCGTGGCCGACAGCCGCCAGATATTCCGCCGCGGACCGGGCCAGCCCGCCCTGCGCGGCGGCCAGCATGCTGCGTGCGGCGGCGAGGCGCGCTTCGGTGAAGGAGACATCGGTGCGGGTGATCGCCCCGACCTCGAAGCGGTCCTGCGAGGCGCGCAGTTCCTGGGTGATGACCCGCACGTTGCTTTCGCGCAGGCGCACGAATTCCGCGTCCCGCCGGTAGTTCATGTAGGCATTGACCGCGCGCTGGAGCACCTGCTGCTCAACATCGACCAGCGATTGCCTGGTGGCCAGCACGACCTCTTTCTGGGCGTCTATGGCCAGCTGGCTGGCCCCGAAATCATAGAGCAGCATCTCGCCCATGATCTGGAGCCGGATCGACTCGTTGTCGACCATGGCGCTGATCGGGCGGGTGACCTGGGCGCGGGCCGACCAGTTGATGATCGGCATCAGCGCCGAGGCCGCCTGCGCCACGTCTTCATCTGCCGCGCGCAGGAGGGCGCGGTTCTGGTCCAGCAGCCCCGAGGCTTCATATGCGGAGGCAAGGGCGGTCGCGAGCGTTTCGGAATGCGCCGTCAGCGGCAGGGATGACAGGGCGGCCAACAGGCCGGCGCCGATTGTACGCAAGAGCTTCATCTGGTCCCCGTTCTTTTCTACCCGTCACACATGGGCGTCAATGCACCGGTGTTAAAGGGCAAATTCGGCCTTGGCCGCAAATTCTGCAATCAGTGGCGCGCCGGCATTGAACACCGGACGCCAGTTCAAACCCGCATCGGTCTTGCGTCCCAGCCGCACTTCACCCAGCGCGCCCGTGACGAACAAAGCCACGATACGGCCCCCGATCTTGAGCTGGTTCAGGGGGGCTGCGGGAAGCTCCTCGACCGCACCTTCGATGATGATGGCATCATACGGGCCGGACTTGGCCGCGCCCTGGGCCAGCGCGCCGGCCATCACGGCCGCGTTGTCGGTGCCGCCTGATGAGAGCAGCGCCTGCGCCTCTTCGGCCCGCGCCGCATCGGATTCGACCCCGACCACGAATTCGGCCATCCGCGCCAGAACGGCGGTCGAGTAGCCCAGGCCGCAGCCCAGGTCGAGCACGACATCGCCGGGCTGGACGTCCAGCGCCTCGAGCATCTTGGCGAAGGTGCGCGCATCCAGCAGCACCCGGTCACCACCCAGCGCGATGTTTTCGCCGACATAGGCGGTGTCGCGGCGGCCGGCGGGCACGAAATCCTCGCGCGGCACGGCCAGCATCGCCTCGATAATGGGGAATTTGGTGACATCGGAGGGACGGACCTGGGTATCGACCATCGTCGTCCGGCGAGAAATGTTGTCGACCACGAGCAAGACTCTTTCGTTCGGATTGTCAGAAAAGGTGATGCCACAAGCCGCCAGCGACGGCAACGGTTCATCGTGCCACCTTGCGCCTGACGCTGCGGTGGCATTCGGCCCCGCAACGCGGCCGGCGCATGTCTCGCGGCGTTGCGAGGGGCGACCGGCCGGTTGCCGGGAGCCCCGGCCATCGTCAGTTGGTGGTCCTGTCCGATGCGGACGCCGGCTCCACCTTGGTTACCGAGAGCATCCGGCGCTGGTTGTTGCGCGTGTCCCAGTAAAAGACCGCACCTTCGGCCAGCCCCAGAAGGGCCACTCCGATGGGGGTCATCACCGACACCCTCTGGCGGGCAATGTCGGCATCTTCGGGGAATACCAGGGTCACGGATCGCTCCACCCCGGTGCTCTCGTCGCGATAGGTCACGGTGCTGCCGATGGCAACGACATCTGGCGGCATCTTTGCCGGATCGACGATCCGGGCACGCCCGATCTCGTCGAACAGGCGGTCGGCCAGCGCGGGATTGCGCTGCATCGCGCCCTCGGCCAGCGCCTCGATATGCGCCAGGTCATCGGCACTGATGACGATCTTCGGTATCCGGGTGCCGCGCTTTCTTGGGGTGGTGGTCATTTCGGTCATCATTGGTCTTCTCCTTGAAGTGTTCGGGCGAAGGCCGGTGGCCTGCCCGTCTTTGATTGTCGGTGGTTCGAACCGGCCCGGGGGCCCCGGTTCAGTTTGGCGGCGCAACGTCCAGAACCGACAGCGACATGACCGCGCCGTCGGCACATAGCAGCGGCGCCCGTTGCCCGAGCCGCATTCCGATCAGCGTGGCTCCCAGCAGCGAGGCTACCGAAATCACCCCGCTGCCCGACCCCGATCTTGCCCGGTGCGAGATCAGACCCGTCTGGCTGGCGCCCCCGTTCACCGAATAGGTAACCTGGCAACCGCCGGTCACGAGGCCGGGAACAAACAGGTCCGCGACCGGTTCGGTCGTCATGATCTTGTGGCGCAGCACATAGGCCAGCAACGTCCAGTCGTGCTGGCGCATGTGTTCGCACTGCTCCAGGTGCCGTTGCAGGCTCAGGTAGTCGGTTTCGGGCAGCACCTTTCTGACGCGGGGCCGCGTGCGCGGACCGGATTGGCTCAGTGTGGTGGGCGCACGGGCTTGGCGAGTGCCGGTCATGACTTCTCCTCGGACGACAATGTCGCCGTTCGCTCAATCTTCGGGATTACGACGAGGAGGCCCCGGGTGGTTGGGTAGGCGCGATTGCGCCTAGACCGCCCGGGGAAACGGGCGGTTCAGCAGAAGAAACCGGAAATGATCTGCATGAGCCAACATACCAACAGAGCTAGGCATCCCGTGCCGATTAGTCAATCATCGGCCGCCGGCGGGCGGCCCGTGATTGTAGAATCGGCCGCCC
>CAUJIU010000050.1 GCA_963205075.1 Pseudomonadota bacterium
ATAGACCTTGTCGTTACCAGAGCCGCCGGTGACGATGTCATTGCCGTCACCGCCGTAGATCGTGTCGTCGCCGGCGCCGCCGTCGAGGGAAACGTCGCCCGCGACGGGCACCACGGTCGAGTAGTGCACGTCCGTCAGCCACAGCACCTGCGAACCGCCGGCACCGTTGGCATAGACCACCTCGATCATGTGCACGGGGCCGGCAATGTTGACCAGGACCGACCCGTCGGCAGAATAGGAACTGTCGCCGCCCGGGCCCGAGGTCACGGTCTGGCCGCTGACGCTGTCATTGCCCGAGGGGGTCAGCACCACCGCGACCGGGTTGCCGTTCAGGTCATAGGCGTTGACCGTGACCACATCCTGCCAGGCGCCGGTATCGACGTCGTTGATGCGGAAGCTGACATCGCTGACCGCGTCCGAATAGCCCGACCCGTTCTCGGAGCTGAAGACGATGCTGGTCGTGGCGTTGGGCCCGGAACCGCCGCCGAATTTCACCGCCGATGCGGTGCTGATCGGCTCGCCGGTCCCGACATACTGGGTCGCCGAGCTGGCCTCGACATAGGTGTTGCCGCCGTCATTGTTGAAATTGACGGTGACGTTCATCTTGCCGGTGTCTTGGGTGAAACCGTTGGCGATGCTCGACCCGTCGCTGCCTTGCGCGATCCAGCTCAGATGCTCGTTGGTGACCGCAGGGGTCGACGTGGCATCGCCGTAGATGGTGTCGTTGCCATCGCCGCCATAGATCGTGTCATTGCCGCCGCCGCCGGTCAGGCGGTCGTTGCCGTCGCCGCCATGGATGCGGTCGTTGCCACCGCCGGCGTCGATCGTGTCGCGACCGGTGCCGCTTTCCGAGGTGGTGGCGCCGCCATAGATGACGTTGTCGCTGCCATCGCCATTGATGGTGTTGTTGCCGCTGGTGCCATAGGTGGCGCCGTCATAACTGGGCGCGGTGGTGGCCGAAGCGGTGCTGACCAGCTCGACCTTGTAGGTCGTGGGCACGAAATAGACGTTGCCGTCGGTGCCCAGGTGATAGGTGCCGGTATCGGTGATGTTGGAGTAGGTCTGGTGGTTGTCGGCGCGCACCCCGGACCAGGTCCAGCTGCCCGCGCCGAGCGTGGAGGCAGAGTTGAAGCCGGTCGTCGGGCCGATGATGGTGTCGGCCGCGCCCAGAACGCCGTCACCGAGTTTGACCAGATAACCCTGCATTTCAACCTACCCAAAGCGCGGCCTCTGCCGCGGTGTTTCAACTTGGCGTGGCCCAAGACAGGCTGCCCCAAGGGTGAGCTATCGGTCACTGGTGGCGTAACTAGGAAACAATAACGGCAAATTTGTGTTTATGGACCCAGATCGGAAATGCCGCCGCGCGTGCCGTCTCGGGCGCAGGCTGCAATTAAGGTATTAACTTCAGGTAATTGCGCAAATCTTATCGATCTGTCGCGCCGGGCCCGCCCCGTCCGGTGCGGCCGCGTGTCGCTTGACCTCAGGTCACCTTCTGGCGGCGCTTGTAGTCCGGCCGGTCCCAGAGCGCGCCGCCCATGACATCGGCCAGAATGGCGACCGCCGCATCGATCTCGGCCTCGCCCAGATAGAGCGGGGTGATGCCGAAGCGCATGATGTCGGGCGCCCGGAAATCGCCGATGACGCCCCGGTCGATCAGCGCCCGCATGGCGGCATAGCCGTGCTCGAACCGGAACGAGACCTGCGAGCCGCGCGCTTGCGGGTCGCGTGGCGAGACAAGGCGCAGCGTCGGACAAGCCGCCTCGACCCCGGCGATGAACCGGTCGCTGAGCGCGATCGACCGGGCGCGCAGCGCCTGCATGTCGACCCCGTCCCAGATATCGAGCGCCGCTTCCAGCGCCGCCGAGGCCAGAACCGCCGGCGTGCCGACCCGCATCCGCTCGATCCCGGCGCCGGGGCGGTAGTCGCGGTCAAAGGCAAAGGGCGCCTCATGGCCCAGCCAGCCGGACAGGGCCGGGCGCACCTGATCGGAATGGCGCGGCGCGACATAGATGAAACCCGGGGCGCCCGGCCCGCCGTTGAGAAACTTGTAGGTGCAGCCCACCGCGAAATCGGCGCTGCATCCGGCCAGATCGACCGGGACCGCCCCGGCGGAATGGGCCAGATCCCAGACCGTCACCACGCCGGCCGCATGGGCCTTGGCCGTCAGCGCGGCCATGTCATGCATGCGCCCGGTGCGATAGTCGACCTGCGTCAGCATCATCACCGCGATATCGGGGCCGATATGGCCGGCAACCTCGCCCGGCGGCACCACCCGCAATTCATGCCCGCGCCCCAGCGTGCGGATAAGGCCCTCGGCCATGTAGAGATCGGACGGGAAGTTGCCGCTGTCGGACAGGATCACCTTGCGGTCAGGGCGCATCTCGATGGCCGAGGCCAGCGCCTGATAGACCTTGATCGACAGCGTGTCGCCGACCACGACCTGACCGGGCTCGGCCCCGATCAGCCGCCCGATGTGGTCGCCGATCCGGCGCGGCTGCTCCATCCAGCCGGCGGCGTTCCAGCCGGTGATCAGCATCTCGCCCCATTCCTCGCCCACCACCCTGGCCATGCGCGCGGTCGCGGCCCTTGGCAGCGGGCCGAGGCTGTTGCCGTCAAGATAGATCACCCCGTCGGGCAGGTGAAACATGGCCTTGGTGGCGGCAAAGTCGGTCATGGGGTGCGGCTCCGGTTTTGTGGCAGTGTTCGGGACTTCGCGCCCTCGCGCAAGGGGGTGACAGTCGGCCTGCGCCGGTTCATGGTCGGGGCCATGAAGTATCTCGACATTCCCCCTGTCTGGCTGGCCGGCGCGCTCGGCCTGTCCTGGTGGCTGGGCCAGCTGCGCCCCTTCGGGCTGAGCCTTGCCGGCGGCGTGGTCGATCTGCTGGCCGGGCTGCTGGTCGGCGGCGGCATCGTGCTGATGGCGCTGGCCGCCTACGAGATGCGGCGCAGGCAGACCACCATCATCCCGCACCGGGAGGCGGCGGTGCTGGTCACCTCCGGCATCTTCAAGCGCAGCCGCAACCCGATCTATCTGGGCGATGCGATGGTGCTGGCGGGGCTGATCCTGTACTGGAATGCGCCCCTGGCCCTGCCGCTGGTGCCGCTGTTTGTCTGGTGGATCGAGCGGCATTTCGTCATTCCCGAGGAAGACCGGCTGCGGCGCAAGTTCCGCGCCGAATTCGCCCGCTACTGCGAAAAGACCCGGCGCTGGGTCTGAGCGTTGCCATCCGGCCAGATGTCGGTGCCAACAACGCAGGAAATCCGGCTCACCTCCTTGTGAAACGACCTTGCGGCCTTTAAGCGACTCGGGATCGCAAACTGACCCGAGGGGAACGCGCGTTGAGAATCGGTGCACCAAAAGAGACCTTTGCCGGCGAGAACCGGGTCGCGATGACGCCGGCCTCGGCGCTCGAGTTGAAAAAGCTCGGCCATGACTGCGTGATCGAATCCGGCGCAGGCGCTGCGGCCGGGTTTTCGGATGCCAGCTATCAGGCCGCGGGCGTGGAGGTGGTCAAGACCGCCGCCGCGCTCTGGAAGGCCGCCGATATCGTGGCCAAGGTGCGCCCGCCTTCCGATGCCGAGGTCAAGCGCCTGCGCGAGGGCCAGACGCTGATCTCGTTCTTCTATCCGGCGCAGAACAAGGAGCTGATGGAGGCCGCCAACGCCAAGGGCGCCACCGTCATCGCCATGGACATGGTGCCGCGCATCAGCCGGGCGCAGAAGATGGACGCGCTGTCATCCATGGCCAATATCGCCGGTTACCGCGCTGTGATCGAGGCGGGCAACAATTTCGGCCGCTTCTTCACCGGCCAGGTGACTGCCGCCGGCAAGGTGCCGCCCGCCAAGGTGCTGATCGTGGGCGCCGGTGTCGCCGGCCTTGCCGCCATCGGCACCTCGACCTCGCTGGGCGCGATCACCTACGCCTTCGACGTGCGTCCCGAAGTGGCCGAGCAGATCGAGTCGATGGGCGCCGAGTTTGTCTATCTCGACTTCGAGGAAGCGCAGGACGGCGCGGCGACGGGCGGCTACGCGGCCCCCTCCAGCCCCGAATTCCGCGAAAAGCAGCTGGCCAAGTTCCGCGAGCTGGCCCCGGAAATGGACATCGTCATCACCACCGCCCTGATCCCGGGGCGCGACGCGCCCAAGCTGTGGCTCAAGGACATGGTCGAGGCGATGAAGCCGGGCTCGGTGGTGATCGACCTTGCCGCCGAGCGGGGCGGCAATTGCGACCTGACGGTGCCGGATGAAAAGATCGTCACCGCCAACGGGGTCACCATCGTCGGCTACACCGATTTCCCCAGCCGGATGGCGGCGCAGGCCTCGACGCTCTATTCCACCAATGTGCGTCACATGATGACCGATCTGACCCCGGCCAAGGACGGCGCAGTCAATCACAACATGGAAGACGACGTGATCCGGGGCGCGACCGTGACCCATGCGGGCGCGGTCACCTTCCCGCCGCCGCCGCCCAAGATCCAGGCCATCGCGGTGCAGAAGCGCGAAAAGCCCAAGGAGCTGACCCCGGCCGAAAAGCGCGCCAACGAGCTGGCGGCCTTCCGCCAGCAGACCCGCAGCCAGGTGACGCTGCTGACCGTCGGCGCGGCGCTGCTGCTGCTGGCCGGGCTCTATGCGCCGGCGAGCTTCATGCAGCATTTCATCGTCTTCGTCCTGTCGGTGTTCATCGGCTTCCAGGTGATCTGGAATGTCAGCCACGCGCTGCACACGCCGCTGATGGCCGTCACCAACGCCATTTCCTCGATCATCATCCTCGGCGCGCTGATGCAGATCGGCTCCGGCTCGCTGTTGGTGATCGTGCTGGCGGGGCTGGCGGTGTTCATGGCCGGGATCAACATCTTCGGCGGATTCCTCGTCACCCGGCGCATGCTCGCCATGTTCCAGAAATCGTAAGGAGGCCGGGCTATGGAATTCGGATTTACAACAGCAGCTTACGTGGTTGCCGCGGTTCTGTTCATCCTCTCGCTCGGCGGTCTGTCGGGGCAGGAAAGCGCCAAGCGCGCGGTCTGGTACGGCATTGCCGGCATGGGGCTGGCGGTTGCCGCCACGCTGATCGGGCCGGGCGCGGGGCTGTGGCTTCTGTCGCTGGTGCTGGTGGTGGCGGGGGGTCTGATCGGCTATCAGGTCGCGCAGCGCGTGCAGATGACCGAGATGCCGCAACTGGTGGCGGCGATGCATTCGCTGGTCGGTCTGGCGGCGGTGTTCGTGGGCTACAATGCCTGGATCGAGATGGGCCGCGTGCTGGCGATGCCCGAGGCGGAGCGCCACGCGCTGGAAGGCTTTGCCGCCATCCTCGCCCACAAGGACCCGGTCGAGCAGACCATCCTCAAGGTCGAGGTGTTCCTTGGCGTGTTCATCGGGGCGGTGACCTTCACCGGCTCGGTGGTGGCCTTCGGCAAGCTGGCGGGAAAGCTGACCTCCAGGGCCACCAAGCTGCCGGGCGGGCATGTGCTCAACGCCGGCGCGGCTCTGGGCAGCCTGGTGTTGCTGGGGCTGTTCCTGAACGGCGCCGGCATCTGGACCCTGCTGCTGATGACGCTCCTGGCCTTCTTCATCGGCTATCACCTGATCATGGGCATCGGCGGGGCCGACATGCCGGTCGTGGTGTCGATGCTGAACAGCTATTCGGGCTGGGCGGCGGCGGCGATCGGCTTTTCGCTCGGCAATGACCTGCTGATCGTGGTCGGCGCGCTGGTGGGCTCGTCGGGTGCGATCCTGTCCTACATCATGTGCAAGGCGATGAACCGGTCCTTCATCAGCGTCATCCTGGGCGGTTTCGGCGCCACCACCGGCCCGGCCATGGAGGTCAGCGGCGAGCAGATCGCCATCGACGCCGATGGCGTGGCCGCGGCGCTGGAGGAGGCGGATTCGGTCATCATCATCCCTGGCTACGGCATGGCGGTGGCGCAGGCGCAGCAATCGGTCAGCGAACTGACCAAGCGGCTGCGCGCCAAGGGCAAGCAGGTGCGCTTTGCCATCCATCCGGTCGCCGGGCGGCTGCCGGGGCACATGAACGTGCTTCTGGCCGAGGCCAAGGTTCCCTATGACATCGTGCTGGAAATGGACGAGATCAACGAGGACTTCCCCTCGACCGACGTGGCCATCGTCATCGGCTCCAACGACATCGTCAACCCGGCGGCGCAGGAAGATCCCAACAGCCCCATTGCCGGCATGCCGGTGCTGGAATGCTGGAAGGCCAAGCAGGTCTTCGTCTCCAAGCGCGGGCAGGGCACCGGCTATTCTGGGATCGAGAACCCGCTGTTCTTCAAGGAGAATACGCGCATGTTTTACGGCGACGCCAAGAAGAGCCTCGACGAGTTGCTGACGCGCATTCAGTAGCCGGTCTGATCCGGGAAACGGGGGCCTCGCCGCAATGGCGGGGCCCTTTCACCTTCTGCGGTGCGGCTTGCCGCCGCGGTGGCCGACCTTGCGGTCGGCGCCTCCGGCGGAGGTATTTGTGCCAAAATGAAGGGGGGAGACAGCGCGGTATTCGCCCGGGGCGATGCCGTCGAGGCTCCAGTCGCCGATGCGCCAGCGCACCAGACGCAGGCAGGGCAGGCCGATGGAGGCGGTCATGCGCCGGACCTGGCGGTTGCGGCCCTCGGTTATGGTCAGTTCGATCCAGCGGTCGGGGACGGATTTGCGGAATCGCACCGGCGGGAGTCGCGGCCAGAGCGCCGGCGGGTCGATCAGCCGGGCCATGGCGGGGCGGCAGGGGCCGTCGGCCAGCGTGACGCCATCGCGCAAGGGGGCGAGGTCGGCGTCCAGCGGGGCGCCCTCGACCTGGACGAGATAGGTCTTGGGCAGCTTGTGGCGGGGATCGGCGATGGCGGCCTGGAGCGCGCCGTCATCGGTCAAGAGCAGCAGGCCCTCGCTGTCACGGTCAAGCCGGCCTGCGGGGTAAACCCCCGGAATGTCGATGAAATCCGACAGGGTGGCGCGCGGGGTCGGGCTGCGCGCATCGGTGAATTGCGACAGCACGTCGAAGGGTTTGTTGAACAGGATCAGCCGGGACATGCGCAAGCGTAACCGGTCGCGCCGCGCTTGGCGACCGGGTGCGAGGCGATGGATTTCGCGCCCTTTGGCACCACTTGCGCGGTTTTCGCGACCAAGGAAAAAAAGGGCTTGAAATGAGCGCCCGCTTGGCCCAAATGCCCGCCAATAGACGCCAACGCACGCGCCTCTGGCCGCCAAGCAGTCACGCTCAACGTGTTTACGCAGCGACGGTAACGTCTCCCTTGGAACTGAGCGGTCATGTATGGCCGAGTCTACTGGAGATGCTCATGACTGTTCTGCTGGCGGATGCTGCGGCATCGCGATTTCCCGTCTCTCCGCGCCTGTCGGCCTATGTGAACGCCAATGCGTTCGACCGCCCGACGCTGGTCATCGACGTCGACCGGGTCGAGACGCAATATGCGGCGCTGAAGGCGGGGCTGGGTCATGCTGACATTCATTACGCCGTCAAGGCCAACCCGGCGCGGGAAGTGATCGCGCGGCTGGTGGCGCTGGGGTCCAACTTCGATGCCGCCTCGCGCGGCGAGATCGAGATCTGCCTGAGCCAGGGCGCGCGGCCGGACCAGATCTCGTTCGGCAATACCATCAAGCGTCCGGTCGACATCGCCTGGGCCCATGCCGCGGGTATCAGGCTGTTTGCCGCCGATGCGGATGAAGAGCTGGAAAAGATCGCCGAGCACGCGCCGGGCGCGCAGGTCTATATTCGCCTGATCGTCGAGATCAGCCAGGCAGACTGGCCGCTGACCCGCAAGTTCGGCTGCGATGGCGACACCGCGCTGCGGCTGCTGGACTACGCCAGGGAACTGGGGCTGGAGCCGATCGGGTTCTCGTTCCATGTCGGCTCGCAGACCCGCATCGCCGATATGTGGGCGCCCTCGCTCGATGCGCTGGCCGAGACATGGCATGCCGCGCGTGCCACCGGGCATGACCTGACGCTGCTGAATATCGGCGGCGGCTTTCCGGCCTTCTATGGCGAGGCCATCGAGGCGCCGACCGACTATGCCCGCGCGGTGATGGCGCTGGTGACCGAGCGCTTTGGGCACGTGCCGCGGATCATGGCCGAGCCGGGGCGCGGCATGGTGGCCGAGGCCGGGGTGATCGTCACCGAGGTGCTGCTGGTCAGCCGCAAGTCCGAGCGCGACATGCACCGCTGGGTCTATCTGTCGATCGGCCGCTTTTCGGGGCTGGCCGAGACCGAGGGCGAGGCGATCCGCTACCAGTTCGAGACCGCGCGCGACGGGGACCCGATGGGCCCCTGCATCATGGCCGGGCCGTCGTGTGATTCGGCCGATGTGCTTTATGAAAAGCGCCCCATGCAGCTGCCATTGACGCTGCAATGCGGAGACCGGGTGCTGATCCGCAATACCGGGGCCTATACCTCGACCTATTCCTCGGTCTGTTTCAATGGCTTCCCGCCGCTGGACGTGGTCTGCATCTAGGCGTCCGGTATGCAATAGTGTGCCGCTAAACCCATAAAAACACGGGATTTTCCGGTTTACTTCGGCAATTCGCCCGCTAGGTTGACGGCGCGTCACCCAAGGCAGAGCCATGAGCCCGATCAAGGATCACCCGCTGCGCTACCGGCTTGCAAACGAGCTGCATGCGCGGCCTTTCCCGGTTCTGGCGGCGCCGGGGCGTGCCGCCTATCTGGCGATCAAGAAGGACCACGACGCCGCCGCGCGTGACAAGGATGCCGATCTCGCGCATCTGGTCGCGCTGCTGGACCGCTTTGGCGCGCCGCATCCGCAGCCTGACGCCAACCATTATTTCGGCCAGATCGGGCGGCACCAGATCAAGTGGGAAAGCCACACCGAGTTTGTCACCTATACCATTCTTGGCGAGGGGGTGGCGCAGCGCCCGTTCGATGCCTCGACCTTCGCGGTGTTTCCGCCGGACTGGCTGGCGGCCGCGCCGGGGTCGCGCCTGACCTCGGCGCTGATCCGTATCGAGACCGCGGCCGACGATACCGGCATCCTGGACAAGGTCGATGCCTGGTTCGTGCCGGAAAGCCTGGCGCTCAGCCGGGTGCTGGATGACGATCTGGTCATCGCCGGGGATTTCCGCATCGACGAGGCGGGGCATATGCGCTTTGCCATCTTCGCCCGCCCGCAGACCGGCGAGCGGCGGATCGGGCGGGTGGTGCAGCGCATCTGCGAGATCGAGACCTACAAGACCATGTCGATGCTGGGGCTGGCGCGCAGTCAGGAGCTGGCGCCGCGCATGGCGGCGGTGAACGGGCAGCTGACGGGGCTGGTGGAGTCGATGTCGGCGGCCGAGCGCCAGCCGGCGGAAATGTTGCACGAGTTGTTGAGCATTGCCGCCGAGCTTGAGCATATCGTGGCCCGCTCGTCATTCCGGTTCGGGGCGACCACCGCTTACGAGACCATCGTCAACCAGCGGATCGGGGTCTTGCGCGAGGCCCGTTTCGGTGGCCGGCAGACCTTTGGTGAGTTCATGATGCGCCGCTACGACCCGGCGATGCGCACCGTCAAATCGACCGAGTCGCGGCTGCAGGCCATGTCGGACCGGGCGATCCGGGCGGGCGACCTGCTGCGCACCCGGGTCGATGTCGAGCGGTCGGCCGAGAACCAGGCGCTGCTGGCCAGCATGAACCGGCGCGCCGACATGCAGTTGCGGCTGCAACAGACGGTCGAGGGGCTATCGGTGGTGGCGATCAGCTATTACGCGGTCAACCTGGTGACCTACATGCTGCTGCCCCTGGCCGAGGCGCAGCACTGGCCCAAGGCGGTGGTGACGGCGGCGCTGACGCCCCTGGTGCTGGGCGCGGTCTGGCTGATGGTGCGGCGGATCCGGCGCCACCTCGCCTGACGGTCAGGCCTTGCCGGCGACGTGGCGGGCAAAGCTGTCGAGGATCGCCTGCCAGCCGGCGCGCTGCATCTCTGCCGGGTTGGTGGTTTCGGCATCGAAGGTGACGCGCACGCTGACGCCATCCGGGGTCTCGTCGAACTCCACCAGCATCTGGCGGTCGCCGAAGGTGGCGTCGATCAGCTTGCCGGCCTCGATCCGGGTATAGGTGCCGGCGAAGTCGAAGCCCATCGAGCCGTCCCTGGCCTCCATCCGCGATGAAAACGCGCCGCCGGGGCGCAGGTCGACGCTGGATCTGGTGGTGTGCCAGTCATCCGAGGCCGCGTTCCAGGCCATGATGTCCTCGGGCGTGGTGTAGCAGGACCAGACCAGCGCCAGCGGGGCATCGATCAGGGTTTCGACGGTGATTTTCATGAGAGGCTCCTCAGAGGCCGCGAATGCGCGGGTCCAGTGCGTCGCGCAGCCCGTCGCCGATATAGTTGACGCTCAGCACCGTCAGCGAGATGGCCAGCCCCGGCCAGATCACCCGCTCGGGATAGTCGGCCATCCGGTCGACGCTGTCGAACAGCAGCTTGCCCCAGGTCGGGTAATCGGACGGAAAGCCCAGGCCAAGGAAGGACAGGGCGCTTTCGGTGATGATGGCGTTGGCCAGCCCCAGCGTCGCCGAAACCATGATCGGCGACATGACGTTGGGCAAGAGGTGCCGGATGATCATCCGGTAGGCCGGTGTCCCGATCGACCGCGCGGCAAGCACGAATTCCCGCTCTTTCAGCGCCAGAACGTCGCCTCGGACGATGCGCGCCGTCTGCATCCAGCTGGTGATGCCGATGACCACCACGATCAGGATGAAGATGCCGGTCTCGGGGCCGAAGGCGGCGCGCAACTGGTCGCGGAACAGAAGCATCATCACCAGCAGCAGCGGCAGGAGCGGCAGCGACAGCACCAGATCGGTGAAACGCATCAGCAGGTTGTCCAGCCGCCGGAAATAGCCCGCCAGCACCCCGATCAGCGTGCCCAGCACCAGCGCCAGCGCCATCGCCACCCAGCCGACCGAGAGGCTGACCTGTCCGCCCTCGATCAGCTTGGCCAGCGTGTCGCGGCCCAGATTGTCGGTGCCCAGGGGGTGCGCCCAGGTCCAGTTCGCGGTGCCGGACAGGGCAGTGTAGAAGGGGCGCAGGTCCTTGTTGCGGATATCGAGCTTGGTGGCGTCCAACTGCCAGATATAGGGGCCCAGCAGCACGAACAGCGTGATGAACAGCAGGAACCCGCCGCCCCAGACCGCGCCGCGATGGGTCTTGAACTGGTCCCAGACATCCCACCACTGGTTGCGGACGCGGACTTGCAGAAGGTCTTCAGTCATAGCGGATCCTCGGGTCCAACACGCCATAGAGAATGTCGGCGATCAGGTTGAACAGCACGATCAGGGCGGCGAAAATGAAGGTCAGCGTCATCACCATCGGGATATCGTTGCCGTGGATGGCGATGATCAGCAGCTGGCCCAGCCCGTTCACCTTGAACACCTGTTCGGTGATGATGGCGCCGCCGAACACCCCCGGCACCCCGAGCGCGATCACGGTCACCACCGGGATCATCGAGTTGCGCAGCACGTGGCGCAGCACCACGACGCGCTCTTTCATCCCCTTGGCGCGCGCGGTGCGCACATAGTCCTGCCCGAGATTGTCCAGCATCGAGGCGCGCATGAACCGGCTGATCTGGGCGGCGTTGTACAGCGCCAGCACAAAGACCGGCATGGCCATCTGCTTGATCTGCATCATCAGGCTCGAGAAATCATCGACCACCAGCGTGGTGTCATAGATCGACGGAAACCAGCCGAGATTGACCGAGAAGATCACGATCAGCAGCACCCCGCTGAAGAAGGTGGGCACCGAAAAACCGATCATCGAGATCAGGGTCCCCAGATTGTCGAACCAGCTGTATTGCCGCGTCGCCGAGATGATGCCGATGGGCAGCGCGATCAGCACCCCCACCACATAGGACATTCCGACCACCCAAAGGGTCTGGGGAATGCGCTGGGCGATCACTTCAAAGACCGGGCTGCGCGACTGGAAGCTGATGATGCGCTGCGCGCCCTGGGCCAGGTCGGTGCCGAACAGCGCGTCGATCCAGTATTGCGGCTCGACCACGAAGAACTGGTAGAGCCAGAGATAGAAGCGCGTATACCACGGCTGGCCGAGGCCAAGCGCCAGCCGCATCTTTTCCTTGACCTCGGGCGGGATGGTCAGCGGCATTTCGGACATCGGGTCGCCGGGGGCGAGTTCCAGCAGCAGGAAGATCACCAGAGCGATGAACAGAAGCGTCGGGATCGCGAGGAGGGATCTCCGGATCGTGAAGGTCAGCATCGGCGCCTCGGTTCAGGACTCTTGCAGGAATAATTGGGGCGCGGAGGTCTCCCTCCGCGCCCCAGGTCGTTGATTATTCGCCGATACGATACCAGTCGGCCACGTTCCACAGCTCGCTGTCCCAGGTATTGAGGACAACGCCGCCGAGGCTGTTGGCATGGGCCGAAACCCGGCCGCGGTCGACCAGCGGGATGATGGTCATGCTGTCCTTGGTCAGCATGTCATTCATCAGGCGGGCGATGCGGCCGCGCTCGTTGAGGTCGGCCGTCTGGCCAAGCTCGTCGATGAGCGCGTCATAGGCCGGGTCGCAGAAGCGGTTGATGTTCTCGCCCTGCCACTGGGAGTCCGGCTTGGGTTCGCCGCCGCAACGGTACGCTGCCAGATAGGCCTGCGGATCGGTGCCGTCGAAGTTGTTGGCGTACATCTCGACGTCGGCATAGAACTTCTGGAAGGTATCCGGCGAACCGGGATCACCGCCGAAGAACACCGACGCGTCGATGTTGCGCAGCTCGACCCCGACACCGATCTGTTCCCACCAATCCTTGATCAGCGCCTGGAAGTCCTGACGGACAGCGTTGGTCGAGGTCTGGTAGAGCAGGCGCAGTTCGACGCCGTTCTTCTCGCGCACGCCATCACCGTTGCTGTCGACCCAGCCGGCACCTTCGAGCAGCGCCTTGGCGCCTTCGAGGTCCTGCTGGAGGCATCCGGTGTTGTCGGAGGCGTAGATCGCCGGGCCGGGGACGAGGTTACAGGTCGGGCGACCGGCCTGACCGTAACCGACCTCGACCAGCAGGCTGCGGTCGATGGCCATCGACAGCGCGGTGCGCACGGCCAGCTCGCTCAGGGCCGGATGCGGATGCGCGATGGTCGAACGCTCGCCTTCAGGCAGGTTCGGCGAGGGGTCGGTCAGGTTGACCTCGATCCGCTCGACGAGCGTGCCAAAGGCCGAAACCGGCGTGCCCAGGCCCGCGGCCGCCATGCTGGCGATGACGTCGGGTGCCAGCTGCATGTTCCAGGCATAGTCGAACTCGCCTGTCTCCATGACCGCACGGCCAGCAGCGGTGGCGTCGCCGCCGCCCTTGAACGTGACGGTCGCGAAGGCCGGCTTGTTCGGGTCGCGGTAGTTGGGGTTGGCTTCCATCTGGATCACGTCGTTCGTGCGGAACTCGGTGACGCGGAAGGGGCCGGTGCCGATCGGGCCGAAGTTGGCATCGGTACATTCGGGCGCCTTGGCCCCCATGCACTCGGCAAACTGCGCGGCCTGGATGATGGGCGACTGGCCGCCCATGAACGGGCCGTAGGGATTGGGCTTGGGCGCATCGAAGGTCACCTTGACCGTCAGATCGTCCAGCGCCTCGACCGAGGCCACGCCGTCGAACTTCGACAGCTGGGCGCAACCGCCATCGGGTGCCATGCAGTAATTGGCGGTGAACACCACGTCGGCGGACGTTACCGGAGTGCCGTCAGACCACACCAGGCCCGGCTGCAGATGCCAGGTGATCGAGGTCAGGTCGGCGGCGACGCCGCCATTCTCGACCGTCGGGATCTCGGAGGCCAGGTAGGGCACCAGGTTGCCGTCCTGGTCGTAGCGACCCAGCGGCTCGATGATCATCGAGGCCGCCTCGATGTCCTTGGTCCCGCCCGACAGGTAGGGGTTCAGGATCGAGGGTGCTTGCCAGTAGATGATGCTGAGTTGGCCATCGCGTCCACGCTCTCCGATATGCCCGTCGGCGAATGCCATCGGGGCTGCGGCGAGTGTGGCAATGGCGCCCAGCAGGGCTGTTTTCATTGTCATGTTACTCTCCTTGTTGGTGCTCTTTGACCTCGTGTGCCGCCGTGGCTCCGGCGGTCTCGTTGGTCTTGGTGTAAAGATGACAGGCCACGAAGCGGCCCGGCATCAATTCGATGAAATCCGGCTCGGTCTGCTTGCAGATCTCCATGACCTTCGGGCAGCGGGTACAGAAATTGCACCCTTTGGGCGGATTGGCGGGCGAGGGGACGTCGCCCTGCAGGATGATGCGTTCGTCGCGCGCGTCAAGGCTCGGATCGGGCTCGGGCACGGCGGACAAGAGCGCCTGGGTATAGGGATGCAGCGGCTCGGCATAGATCGGCTCGCGCGGGGCCAGTTCGACCACCTTGCCCAGATACATCACCGCCACCCGGGTGGCGATGTGGCGCACCATCGACAGGTCATGGCTGATGAACAGATAGGTCAGGCCGAACTGCTCCTGCAGATCCTCGAGCAGGTTGACCACCTGCGCCTGGATCGAGACATCGAGCGCCGCGATCGGCTCGTCGCAGACGATGAAGCGCGGGTTGAGCGCCAGCGCGCGGGCAATGCCGATCCGCTGCCTCTGGCCGCCGGAAAAGGCGTGCGGATAGCGGCTGGCGAAGCGGCGGTTGAGGCCGACCGCATCCATCAGCTCGAACACCTTCTCGCGCTTCTCGGCGGTGGACATGGTGGTGTGCTCGTCCAGCGGCTCCTGGATGATCGACTGCACGGTCATGCGCGGATTGAGGCTGGCCTGCGGGTCCTGGAACACCATCTGCATGCGCGGCCGCAAGGGGCGCAGGCTGTGCTGGCTGAGGGTCCCGATCTCGGCGCCGTCGATGGTGATCGACCCGCCGGTAATGTCGTAGAGCCGCAGGATCGCCCGGCCGCAGGTGGACTTGCCGCAGCCGGATTCGCCGACCAGACCCAGCGTCTCGCCCTCGATTATGTCGAACGACACCCCGTCCACGGCCTTCACATTGCCGGAATGGCGGCGCAACAGCCCGGAATAGATCGGAAAATGCATCTTGAGGTCGCGCACCTGCACGAGGGGCCTGGGTGCAAGGTCACGCATGGGCGGCCTCGGCGGGCTGGGCGAGGAAGCAGGCCACGTCATGCCCGGCCCCGACATCGAACCGGGCTGGATTGGCCCTGGCGCAGGGCTCGAAGGCCTGGGCGCAGCGGTCGCGGAACGGGCAGGAGGTGGGTTGCTGACCCAGCAGCGGCGGCTGGCCCTCGATCACGGTCAGGCGGTGGACCCTTTCGCCGCGCACCGACGGCACGGTGCGCAGCAGCGCCTGCGTATAGGGGTGGCGGGGGTTGCGGAACAATTCCTTGACCGGCGCATGTTCGACCACCTGGCCGCCATACATCACCACCACCCGGTCGGCGATGCCGGCAATGACGCCGAGATCATGGGTGATCCAGATCACCGCCATGCCCAGCTTGGCGAGCAGCTCTTTCATCAGCTCGATGATCTGGGCCTGAATGGTCACGTCGAGCGCCGTGGTGGGCTCGTCGGCGATCAGCACCCTGGGGTCGCAGGCGAGCGCGATGGCGATCATCACCCGCTGGCGCATGCCGCCGGAGAACTGGTGCGGGTAGTCGTCGAGCCGCCCGGCGGCGCCGGGGATGCCCACCAGATCCAGCAGCTCGGCGGCGCGGGCGCGCGCCTGCCGCCGGTCCATGCCCATATGCTCGCGCAAGGGCTCCATGATCTGGAAACCGACGGTAAAGACCGGATTGAGCGAGGTCATCGGATCCTGGAAGATGAAGCCGATCTTGCCGCCCCGGATGGCGCGCAGGGTCTCGGCATCGGTCTTGAGCAGGTCCTTGCCGTCAAACAGCACCTCGCCATGGCGGATCTCGGCCGGCGGCATCGGCAGCAGGCCCAAAAGCGACATCATGGTCACCGACTTGCCCGAGCCGCTTTCGCCCACCACGCCCAGCAACTCGCCCGGCGCCAGCGAGAAACTGACGTCATTGACGGCATGGACCTCGCCTCCGCGGGTTTTGAAAACGGTCTTGAGGTTCCGGACATCCAGAACCGGCGACCCTTTTTCCGGCATGAACAACCTCCCAAGTCGTTCTGTTCTTTTTGTTTTTGGCGCGGACTTTGCGTCCGTCAGCAAGATTGGTCAGACGGTAGCAGGTTCGTCGTGCCTCGCAAGACGATTCTGGCCATGGCCGGTCAACATTGCCGTGCAGTCCGGGCGGGGTTCTGCCAGTCTGGAGCAAACGGAGGATGGCCATGCCGCAAACAGCCCAGATGACCGCGCGCCAGGTGCTGGAAAAACTGGTGTCGATGCCGAGTGTCAGCCGCGACAGCAACCTCGATCTGGTGGACTTCGTCGACTCCTACCTGCTGGATCTGGGGGTGAGGTCAGTCCGGGTGCCCGATGCGACCGGTTCCAAGGCGGCGCTTTACGCCCATATCGGCCCCGATGCGCCGGGCGGGGTGGTGCTGTCGGGCCATACCGACGTGGTGCCGGTCGAGGGGCAGGACTGGAGTTCGGACCCGTTTTGCCTCACCGAGCGCGACGGGCGGCTGTTCGGGCGCGGCACCTGCGACATGAAGGGTTTTGACGCGCTGGCGCTGGCGGCGGTGCCGATGGCGCTGGCGAGGGGCCTCAAGCGGCCCTTGCAGATCGCGCTGAGCTATGACGAGGAGGTGGGCTGCCTCGGCGCGCCGCCAATGATCGCCCATATGGTCGCAAGCGGCATGCCGCGCGCGGAAACGGTGATCGTCGGCGAGCCGACGATGATGAAGGTGGTGACCGGCCACAAGGGCGGGCGCGGGTACGATCTGCATCTGCGCGGGCATGAGGTGCATTCCTCGATCATGCATGAAGGCGTCAGCGCCATCATGTGGGGGGCCAGGCTGATCGACTGGGCCAATGGCTGCAACGCGCGCAACGCCGCCGCCCGGCCCGGCCCGCTCGCCGCGCAATTCGTGCCGCCCTACACCACGCTGCATGTGGGCAAGATCAGCGGCGGCACCGCCCATAACATCACCGCGCGGGACTGCCGTTTCGGCATGGATTTCCGGGTGGTTCCGGGCGAAAGCGCCGCCGATTGGGAAGCGGCGCTGGCCGGGCAGGTGGCCGGGTTGCAGCGGCAGATGCAGGCGATCCATCCCGATGCCCGCATTGACATGCACGCCTATTTCGACCTGCCGGCGCTGGTGCCCGAGGCCGAGGGCCCCGCCGAACGGCTGGCGCGCCAGCTGACCGGCGACAACGGGGCGCATGTGGTCAGCTACGGCACCGAGGCGGGGCAGTTCCAGCAGGCGGGCTACTCGGTGGTGGTCTGCGGCCCCGGCGATATCGCGCAGGCGCATCAGGCCGATGAATTCCTGAGTTTGCAGCAGCTTGACGCCGGCGAGCAGTTCATGCGCCGGCTGGTGGACTGGCTGGCCGCGTAGGGGGCGCTGCCCCCGCCCCGCCTGACGGCGGGACTCCCCCGAGGTATTTGTGCCAAAATGAAGGGAGGGCCGAGGCTTGCGGAGCCGGCCGGCATGCGACAGGATCGGGCGTCCCCTCAGGCCCGGAGTTTCACATGCCCATCAAGAACCGATTTGCCGAACTGCTGCCCGAGATCACCGCCTGGCGGCGGGATCTGCACGAGCATCCCGAGATCCTGTTCGAGACGCACAGGACTTCGGCGCTGGTGGCCGAACGGCTGGGCGAGTTTGGTTGCGACGAGGTGGTGACCGGGATCGGCCGCACCGGGGTTGTGGGCGTGATCAAGGGCCGGTCGACCGCCTCCGGGCGGGTCATCGGCCTGCGCGCCGACATGGATGCGCTGCCGATCCTGGAGGCGACCGATCTGCCCTATGCCTCGAAGACCGAGGGCGCGATGCATGCCTGCGGCCATGACGGCCATACCGCGATGCTTTTGGGCGCGGCGCGCTATCTGGCGGAGACGCGCAATTTCGACGGCACGGTGGTGGTGATCTTTCAGCCCGCCGAGGAGGGCGGCGGCGGCGGGCGCGAGATGTGTGCCGATGGCATGATGGACCGCTGGGGCATTCAGGAGGTTTACGGGATGCACAACTGGCCGGGCATGCCGGTCGGTCATTTCGCCATCCGGCCGGGCGCGTTCTTTGCCGCCACCGACCAGTTCGAGATCTCGGTCGAGGGCAGGGGCGGGCACGCGGCCAAGCCGCAGGATACCGTCGACCCGCTGGTCACTTCGGCGCAGCTGGTGCTGGCGCTGCAGACCATCGTCAGCCGCAATGCCGATCCGGTGGATCAGATCGTGGTCTCGGTGACCTCGATCGAAAGCTCGTCCAAGGCCTTCAATGTGATCGCCCAGCGGGTGCACCTGAAAGGCACCGTGCGGACGATGTCGCAGGCGATGCGCGACCTGGCCGAGGCGCGGCTGACCGCCATTGCCCATTCGGTGGCCAATGCCTTCGGCGCCGAGGCCGCGGTCAGCTATTATCGCGGCTATCCGTCGATGGTGAATCACCCCGAGCAGACCGAATTCGCCGCCGAGGTGGCCCGCGCGGTCTCGGGCGGCTGCGAGGATGCGCCGCTGGTCATGGGCGGCGAGGATTTCGCCTATATGCTGGAGGAGCGGCCCGGCGCCTATATCCTGGTCGGCAATGGCGACACTGCCAAGGTGCATCACCCGAAATACAATTTCAGCGACGAGGCGATTCCGGCCGGGTGCAGCTGGTGGGCGGGAATCGTCGAGCAGCGGATGCCGGCGGCCTGAGCCGGCGCGGCGCCGGCGTCAGACCGGCGTCAGACCGGCTTCTCCGGCGGATCGGCACGCAGGGCCAGCAGGCTTTGGGCAATGGCGGCGGCCAGTCCCGCCGCCTGGGCCGGCTGGACCGCCGGCCCGCTCCGTGCCGGTCCGGCGAGGCCCGCCACCGCCGTGCCTAGATCATGCGCATCGGTGACGCTTCGCGCCGTGCCCTCGCGCCCGAGTTGGGCGTAGGCGGCGGCGGCGTTGGCCACTTTGGGGCCGTGCAGGACCAGCGCGCCCAGGCGGGTGGCCTCGTAGGGGTTGTGGCCGCCCTGATCGCCGAACGAGCCGCCCAGAAACACCACCGGCGCCAGCCGGTAGATGAGCCCGGTCAGTCCCAGCGAATCGATCACGAAGACCGAGCTTTGCGCGGCGGGCACCGGATCGAGGCTGCGGCGGGCCACGACATGCCCGGCCGCCTGCCAATCGGCGGCGACTTTCCCGGATCTTTCGGGATGGCGCGGGGCGTGGAGCAGCAGCAGGTCTGGGTGCCGGCTGCGGGCCTCCTGATGGGCCGCGCGCACGGCCGGTTCGTCTTCGGCATGGGTCGAGACGGCGGCCCAGAGCGGGCGGGAGCCCAGTGCGGCGCGCAGAGCGGCGAGTTCGGCGGGGTCGGCGGCCAGCGCTGCATTTTCCGACTTGAGATCGCCGGTGGGGCCAAAGCGGGCGGGATCAACACCCAGTTGCGCGATCTCGGCCTGGACCTGCGGGTTCTGGCAGGTGATCAGGTCAAACTGCGCCAGCAGCGCCGAGAAACTGCGCCCGAGCCGCCGGCGGGTGGCCGAGTGGCGGGCATTGATCAGCGCCAGCGGCGTTGAGCGGGCCTTGCAGGCGGCAAGCAGCCTCGGCCAGAGGTCGCTTTCCACGAAACCGGCCAGATCGGGCTGCCAGTGATCGAGAAATGCCGATGCCGCGCCCGGCGTGTCGGCGGGCAGATACTGGTGGATCGTGCCGTCGGGCATCAGGCGCCGGGCCGCCGCGGCGCCGGTCGCGGTGGTGGTGGTCACCAGCAGGCCGAGGTCCGGGGTTCGGGCGAGTTCGCCCATGAGGTCGGCGATCGAGGTCACTTCGCCGACCGAGGCGGCGTGCAGCCAGACCAGCCGCCCGGGCGGCCGGGCGGCGCTTGCCTGACCCAGCCGCTCGGCGCGGCGCTCGGGTGGTGCGGACATGCGCGAATGGGCCCTCAGGGCCAGGGCTTCGACCAGCCGCGGCATCCAGCCTGTCAGCCCGAGATAGGCGGCAAGCGGCAGCGGCCGGCGTGGCGGCGTCATCCGCCGGTATGGCTCATGTGACGCGCGACCTTGCCATCAACCTGCTGGCGCGAATAGTCGAAATCATGGCCGCGCGGCTTGAGCGCGATGGCGCGCCGGATGGCGGCCTCCAGATCGGCATCGGCGTCCGATCCGCGCAGCGGCGCGCGCAGGTCGGAATGTCCGTCCTGGCCGAGGCAGGTATAGATCTCGCCGGTGCAGGTGATTCGCACCCGGTTGCAGCTTTCGCAGAAATTGTGACTCAGCGGGGTGATGAAACCGATCTTCTGTCCGGTCTCGGCCAGCCGCACGTAGCGCGCCGGACCGCCGGAGCTTTCGCCCAGATCGGTCAGGCTGAAGCGTTC
The DNA here is from genome assembly GCA_963205075.1 of Pseudomonadota bacterium. Classification (GTDB taxonomy): domain Bacteria; phylum Pseudomonadota; class Alphaproteobacteria; order Rhodobacterales; family Rhodobacteraceae; genus KLAP22. Next base: position 20,357 of record CAUJIU010000050.1, read on the forward strand.
GGCCAGCCGCGAGCGCAGATCCTCGAGCGACCAGTACTGGCCCAGCCGGTCCTCGTTGCCGATATCGCCCATCGGCATCACTTCGATGAAGGTGAGGTCCATGTCCTCGCGCGCGCACCAGTCGGCCAGCGAGAACAGTTCGTCCTCGTTGAAGCCCTTGAGCGCCACGGTATTGATCTTGACCCGCAGCCCCGCCGCGCGGGCCGCCTCGATGCCCCGGAGCACCTGTGGCAGCCGGCCCCAGCGGGTGATGGCGGTGAACTTGGCATCGTCGAGCGTATCGAGCGAGACGTTGATCCGCCGCACCCCGGCCTGCGCCAGATCGGTGGCGAAGCGCTGCAACTGGCTGCCGTTGGTGGTGACGGTCAGCTCGTTGAGCGCGCCGGTTTCCAGATGCCGCCCCATGGCCCGGAAGAAGGTCATGATGTCGCGCCGCACCAGCGGTTCGCCGCCGGTGATGCGCAGTTTCTGCACCCCAAGACGCACGAAGGCGGAACAGAGCCGGTCCAGCTCTTCCAGCGTCAGCAGGTCCTTCTTGGGCAGGAAGGTCATGTCTTCGGACATGCAGTAGACGCAGCGGAAATCGCAGCGGTCGGTGACCGAGACCCGCAGATAGCGGATGGCGCGTTCGAAAGGGTCGACCAGGGGCAACTGCATGGGCGGAACCTAGTCCTTGGGCGGGGGCTGTGCAAGGTCACGCGAAGGGGAATGGCCTGCAAGTTGCATTGAGCGGGGCCAGATCGTAGCCTTGCGCGCATGAGACCCATCGCCATCCTGTCCTTGTGCCTGCTGACGGCCTGTTCCGGGGCGCCGCTGCACGACCTGTTCGCGCGGCCGCGGACCCCTGCGCCGGTCGCCGTCGACCCCGACCTGCCGCCGCCGCCGCCCGAGGGCGCCGCGACGGTCGAGGAGTTCGACACCACCTCGCAGGCGGACCGCGACGCGGCGCTGGCGCCGGTGGCGCAGGCGGCGTCGCTGGGCTTTACGGTGGCGACGCTGGGCTCCCCCACCGAGCCGGGTTTCTGGCTGCGCACGCCGCTGGTGACGCAAGTGGCCGAGGGCCGGGTGGAATACCAGGGGCGCAGCCTCAATCTGGAGCTGCGGCCTTCGGGGGGGGATGCCGGATCGGGCAGCCAGTTGAGTCTTGCCGCCATGCGGCTGCTGGATGCGCCGCTGACCGGGCTGATCGAGATCGAGGTGTTTCGCCGCTAGGCCGGCCCCAGATGCCGCGATGCCTCGCGCACCGCAAAGGGTTTCATCGCCGCGCCATGCTCGGCCAGAAAGGCGCGGGTGCGGTCGGGGTCGTGCTTGGACAGGTCGCGCAGCCACCAGCCGATGGCCTTCTGGATGAACCAGTCCGGGTCGGAAATGTAAGTTGCCGCCCAGCCCAGCACCCGCTCGCGGATCGCCAGATCGGCGGGCTTGGGGTGGTTCTGCCGGGTCCAGGGCAGGGTGATGACCAGCGCCGCGCGGCGGGTCCATTTGTCAGGCGACCTGGTCCAGATCTCGACCTCGTCGATGCGGCGCGGATCGGCGGCCAGCCGTTTCATGCCCGAGATGCAGGCGTGATCGGCAATGGCCCAGCCATCGAAATCCGGCACCCACGAGGCGATCAGCCGCCACGCGGCCTCATCGTCAGGACGGATGCGCGCCTGGTTGAGCAACCGCGCCGCCGCGATCCGGGCCTCGTGGATGTCGCTGGCCCAGAGGCCGGAAGCGAGCGCCAGACGCTCCTCCAGCGTGCAGGCCGCGCGCCATTCGCGGGTCAGCAGGTCGATCTGCGGCACGCTCAGGCCCAGATAGACCCGCGGGGCCTTGTGATAGGCGGCAGATCCCCTGGCGCGCTCGGCATCGCCCTGCGCCCGCATTGCGGCCAGCGCCGCCCCGGGCGTGACGGCGCTCATTCCACGGTGACCGATTTGGCGAGGTTGCGCGGCTGGTCCACATCGGTGCCCTTGGCGATGGCGGTGTGGTAGGCCAGCAACTGCGCCGGGATCGCGTAGAGGATCGGGGCGAGGAAGGGGTCGCATTCGGGCATGACGATGCTCTGCCAGACCCCGTCGCCGGCCTCGCGCACGCCGCGTTGATCCGAGATCAGCAACACCTTGCCGCCGCGCGCCATCACCTCCTGCATGTTGCTGATGGTCTTGTCGAACAGCGCGTCGCGCGGGGCCATGACGATCACCGGCACCGCCTTGTCCACCAGCGCGATCGGCCCGTGCTTGAGTTCGCCCGATGCATAAGCTTCGGCATGGATATAGCTGATTTCCTTGAGTTTCAACGCGCCTTCCAGCGCCAGCGGATACATCTGCCCGCGCCCCAGGAACAAGATGTCGCGCGCCTCGGCCAGCTTGCGCGACAGGTCAGAACAGGCGGCCTCGATCCCGAGCGCGTGGTTGACCAGCCCCGGCAGCGCCCGCAAGGACGCGAGGCGGCGGGCCAGGTCCGCGTCATCGATCCGGCCCCGCTGGCGGGCGGCCTTGAGCACCAGGATGGCCAGCGTCATCAATTGGCAGCTGAAGGCCTTGGTCGAGGCGACGCCGATCTCGACGCCGGCAAAGATCGGCAACACCAGATCGCTTTCGCGCGCGATCGAGCTTTCGGTCACGTTGATGACCGCGACCAGCCGGTCGACCTTGCCGGCGCAGTAGCGCAGGGCGGCCAGCGTGTCGGCGGTCTCGCCCGATTGCGAGACGAATATCGCCGTGGTGCCCGCGGTGATCGGCGGCTCGCGGTAACGGAACTCCGAGGCGACATCGACCTCGACCGGGATGCCCGCGATCTGCTCGAACCAGTACTTGGCCACCAGGCAGGCGAATGACGCGGTGCCGCAGGCCACCATGGTCAGCCGCTCGACCCGGGCGAAATCCAGCCCCGGTTCGGGCAGCACGATCTGGCCCTCGGGCGTCAGGTAGTGATCCAGCGCGCCGCTCAGCACCGCGGGCTGCTCGGCGATCTCCTTGGCCATGAAATGCTTGTAGCCGGCCTTGTCGACCTGCGTGGCGCTGATCTGCACCGTCCTGACCGGCCGGTTGGCGATCCGCCCGGCATGGTCGCGGATCTCGACCCCGGCGCGGGTCACCACCGCGCTGTCGCCCTCCTCGAGATAGGTGATCCTGTCGGTCATCGGCGCCAGCGCGATGGCGTCAGAGCCCACGAACATCTCGCCCTCGCCATGGCCGATGGCCAGCGGGCTGCCCTTGCGGGCGGCGATCAGCAGGTCATCCTCGCCCTCGAACAGGAAGCAGAGCGCGAAGGCGCCCTCGAGCCGCTCGATGGTGCGGGCGGCGGCGGCGCGCGGATCAAGGCCCTGGTCGCGGTAATGCTGGGTCAGGAGCGCGACGGTCTCGGTATCGGTATCGGTCTCGTGGGCGATGCCCTGCCGGGCCAGATCGGCGCGCAACTCGCGGAAATTCTCGATGATGCCATTATGGACCACGGCAACCCCGCCGGCCTGATGCGGATGGGCGTTCCTTTCCGAAGGCGCGCCATGGGTGGCCCAGCGGGTATGGCCGATGCCCGAATGCCCGGCCAGCGGCGCATGCACCAGCAGGTCCGAGAGGTTGACCAGCTTGCCCACCGCGCGGCGGCGGTCCAGCTTGCCGCCGTTGACCGTGGCGATGCCGGCCGAATCGTAGCCGCGATATTCCAGCCGCTTGAGGGCTTCCACCAGCAGCGGCGCCGCTTCGTGGCTGCCCAGAACCCCGACAATCCCGCACATGATTACTGACCCTTCCCGGCGCGCGCCTTGGCGGCGCGCAGCTTGTCCATCAGCCGGACCGCCAGCCCCGGCTTGTTGACCTGCTCGGCCCGGCCCACCGCCAGCGCCCCCGCCGGCACGTCCTGCGTGACGATGGTGCCGGTGGCGGTCATGGCATTGTCACCCACCGAGACCGGCGCGATGAACATGGTGTTGGAGCCCACGAACACGCCGCTGCCGATGGTGGTGCGGTGCTTGGACACGCCGTCATAATTGCAGGTGATGGTGCCCGCGCCGATATTGGTGCGCGCGCCGATGCTGGCATCGCCCACATAGGTCAGGTGGTTGATCTTGGCGCCCTCGGCTACTTGCGCGTTCTTGATCTCGACGAAATTGCCGACATGCACATCCTCGGACAATTCCGCCCCCGGCCGCAGCCGTGCAAAGGGCCCGATCACCGCGCCCCGGCTGACATGGCAGCCTTCGAGATGCGAGAACGAGCGGATGCGCGCGCCCGACTCGATGGTCACGCCGGGGCCAAAGACCACGTAAGGTTCAATCACCGCGTCGCGTCCGATCACGGTATCTTGCGCGAACTGGACGGTATCGGGCGCCACCAGCGTCACGCCATCCGCCAGCGCCATGGCCCGCGTGCGGGTCTGAAACGCGGCCTCGGCATTGGCAAGCTCGGCGCGGGTGTTGATGCCCAGCGTTTCCGCCTCGTCGCAGCGCACCACGGTGGCGCTCAGGCCACGGGCGCGGGCCAGATCGACGATATCGGTCAGGTAGTATTCCCCGGCGGCATTCTCGTTGCCCAGAGCGGCCACCAGTTCCATCAGCACCGATGCCTTGGCGGCCACCACGCCGGAATTGCACAAGGTGATGGCCCGCTCGGCATTGGTCGCGTCCTTGTACTCGACGATTCGCGTGAGTTGATCGCCCTCGACCAGAAGCCGCCCGTAGCGGGCGGGATCCCTGGCCTCGAAGCCCAGAACCACGATGTCATGGCTGGCGCGCGCCGCGGCCAGGTTTTCCAGCGTTTCGGGCGAGACAAACGGCGTATCGCCGTAAAGCACCACCGCATCGCCCGAAAAATCCGCCAGATCGGCAGCGGCCTGCAGCACGGCATGGCCGGTGCCCAGTTGCTCGGCCTGCTGCACGACCCGCAGCTCGGGGTCCCAGTCGCGGGCCACGCGGGCAACATCGTCGCCGCCATGCCCCGTTACCACGATGACGCGCTCCGGCGAGAGCGCCGCGCCGGCAGCGAGCGCATGCACCAGCAGCGGCTCCCCGCCCAGCGGGTGCAGGACCTTTGGCAGGTCCGAGTTCATGCGCGTGCCTTGCCCCGCCGCGAGGATGATCAATGCCGTGCCCATGAAGTCACCTAGCCTGCTCGTTGTTGCACCGGGTTCTGACGCCTGCGGTCGCGTATCACAAGCCGCCAAGGCTTCACATTGCCTTTCGGATCGTTACATCAGGCGGAGACCCGCCCGGAGAATAGCATGGCTTGCGTGATTTTCGACCTTGACGGCACGCTTGCCGATACCAGCCGCGACCTGATCGCCGCGGCCAACAGCTGCTTTCGCGGGCTGGGGCTGGGCGATGTGCTCGACCCCGTGGCCGATGCCGCCACCGCCTTGCGCGGCGGGCGGGCGATGCTGGCGCTGGGGTTCCAGCGCACCCAAAGCCATGACCCGGCCGAGATCGACCGGCAGTATCCGGTGCTGCTTGAGGCCTATGGCCGCGATCTGGACCGCCATACCGTGCTCTATCCCGGCGCCATCGCGGCGGTGCGGCGGCTGCGCGCGGCGGGCATCCCGACCGGCATCTGCACCAACAAGCCCGCGGCTCTGGCCGAGGAACTGATGCGCCGCCTGGGCGTGCGCGGCGATTTCGACGCGCTGGTCGGCGCCGACACGCTGCCGGTGCGCAAGCCCGATCCCGCACCCTATCTCGAGGCGGTCCGCCGCGCCGGCGGCACGGTCGGGCGCTCGTTGCTGGTGGGCGACACGGTGACCGACCGCGACACCGCCCGCGCCGCCGGCGTGCCCTCGGTGCTGGTGACATTCGGGCCGCTGGGCGGCTCCGTTGCCGATCTGGCGCCCGAGGGGCTGATCGGCCATTTCGACGAATTGTGGGACGAGGTGCGGCGGCTTCTGGCCTGAGGCCGCGGGCCGTCATTGACGAAGCGCCCAAGCGCCCGCACACTCCGGCCATGAGCGAGATCTTCACCGGCCAGTTCACCCAGCAGGAGCCGATCCCCGAGGACGGGATCGAGGCGGCGCTTGACGTGATGCGCCATGGCAGGCTGCACCGCTACAACACCGCCCCCGGCGAGGTGGCCGAAACCGCCCTGCTCGAAGAGGAATTCGCCGCTTTCACCGGCGCCAGGTATTGCCTGGCCGTCGCCTCGGGCGGCTATGCCATCGCCACCGCCCTGCGCGCCGCCGGCGTGCGCCCGGGCGACAAGGTTCTGACCAACGCCTTCACTTTGGCCCCGGTGCCCGGCGCCGTTGCCGCCGTGGGGGGCGTGCCGGTCTATGTCGGCGTGACCGAGGGGCTGGTCATCGATCTGAAGGATCTCGAGGCCAGGGCCAGCGAGGCGCGGGTGCTGCTGCTGTCACACATGCGCGGCCATATCTGCGACATGGACCGCCTGATGGCGATCTGCCAGAAGGCCGGGATCACGGTGATCGAGGATTGCGCCCATACGATGGGGGCCAGCTGGAACGGCATTCCGTCCGGGCGGCACGGGCTGTTTGGCTGCTACTCGACCCAGACCTACAAGCATCTCAACTCGGGCGAGGGCGGGCTGCTGGTTTCCGACGACGCCGAGGCGATGGCCCGCGCCATCATGCTGTCGGGCAGCTACATGCTCTATGATCGCCACTCTGCCGCGCCGCCGCCCGAGACCTTCGCCCAGATCAGGTATGAGACCCCCAACATCTCCGGCCGCATGGACAATCTGCGCGCGGCCATCCTGCGCCCGCAACTGCGCCGCCTGAAAGAGCAATGCGGCAAGTGGAACGCGCGCTACCGGGTGATCGAGGCCGGGCTGCGCGGCACGCCGGGCCTGACGCTGATCGAGCGCCCCGAGGCCGAGGGCTTTGTCGCCTCGTCGTTCCAGTTCCTGCTGGCGGACTGGTCAAGCGAGGCGGTGCGAGAGGTGATCGGGCGCTGCGGCGCGCGCGGGGTCGAGCTGAAATGGTTCGGTGCGGCCGAGCCTGCGGGGTTCACCTCGCGCTATGACAGCTGGCGCTATGCGCCGGCGCCGCGCATGCCCGAGACCGACCGGATCCTCGCCGGCATCGTCGACATGCGCCTGCCGCTGACCTTCAGCCTCGACGATTGCGACCTGATCGCGCGGATCATCCGCGCCGAGGTCAACGCGGTCTGGCAGGCGCAGGCCGAGGCCAGCTGAGCGCGCGACCATGTTGACCCGGCGCGGTCTTGGGAGTATTTATTGAACAACTGTTCAATAAACGGAGTCCGGTCATGTTCACCACGGCGATGCGGTTCGATCTGGGCGAGGATGTCAACGCTTTGCGCGACATGGTGCATGGCTGGGCGCAGGAGCGGGTCAAGCCGCTGGCGGCCGAGGTGGACCGCAACAACGATTTCCCCGCGCCATTGTGGAAAGAGATGGGCGATCTGGGGCTGCTGGGCATCACCGTGCCTGAAGAATACGGCGGCTCCGACATGGGCTATCTGGCGCATGTGGTGGCCATCGAGGAAATCGCGCGGGCCTCGGCCTCGGTCTCCTTGTCCTACGGCGCGCATTCCAATCTCTGCGTCAACCAGATCCGGCTCAACGGCACCGAGGCGCAAAAGCGCGCCTACCTGCCGGGGCTGGTCGCGGGCACCAGTGTCGGCGCGCTGGCCATGTCGGAGGCCGGGGCGGGGTCGGACGTGGTCTCGATGCGGCTGCGCGCGGTGCGCCACAACGACCATTACCGCCTGACCGGCACCAAGTACTGGATCACCAATGGCCCCGATGCCGATACGCTGGTGGTCTATGCCAAGACCGACCCCGAGGCCGGATCGAAGGGCATCACCGCCTTTCTGGTGGAAAAGACCATGAAAGGCTTCTCCACCAGCCCGCATTTCGACAAGCTGGGGATGCGCGGATCCAACACCGCCGAGCTGATCTTCGACGATGTCGAGGTGCCGTTCGAGAACGTGCTGGGCGATGAGGGCAAGGGCGTCCGCGTGCTGATGTCGGGGCTCGATTACGAACGGGTGGTGCTGTCGGGCATCGGCACCGGCATCATTGCCGCCTGCCTCGATGAGGTCATGCCCTACCTGGCCAGCCGCCGGCAGTTCGGGCGGCCGATCGGGGATTTCCAGCTGATGCAGGGCAAGATCGCCGACATGTACACGGCGCTGAACTCGGCCCGGGCCTATATCTACGAGGTGGCGCGCGCCTGCGACAAGGGCACCGTCACCCGCGCCGATGCGGCGGCCTGCGTGCTCTATTCCAGCGAGCAGGCGATGGTGCAGGCGCATCAGGCGGTGCAGGCGATGGGTGGCGCGGGCTTCATGGCCGACGCTCCGGTCGCCCGGCTGTTCCGCGACGCCAAGCTGATGGAGATCGGGGCCGGCACCAGCGAGATCCGGCGGATGCTGATCGGGCGCGAGCTGATGGGAATGATGTCGTGAAGCTGACCAGCGGCTACCGCGCCTCGGACGAGGGAAAAGCCTTTCGCGAGCAGCATTTGGCGGCCATTGCTCAGGCAACTGACGCCGCGCGGCTGGCGGCCCTTGGCGGCGGCGAGGGGCCGCGCGCGCGCCACGCTGGGCGCGGCAAGATGCTGCCGCGCGACCGGGTGGCGGGGCTCCTGGACCCCGGCTCGCCCTTCCTCGAGATCGGGGCGACGGCGGCGCATGGCATGTATGACGGTGACGCGCCCGGTGCGGGGCTGATCGCCGGGGTGGGCCGGGTGCACGGGCGCGACGTGATGGTGGTGTGCAACGACGCCACGGTGAAGGGCGGCACCTATTACCCGATGACGGTCAAGAAGCACCTGCGCGCGCAGGAGATCGCCGCCCAGTGCCACCTGCCTTGCGTCTATCTGGTCGATTCGGGCGGCGCCAACCTGCCCAACCAGGACGAGGTTTTTCCCGACCGCGACCATTTCGGCCGCATCTTCTACAATCAGGCCATCCTGTCGGCGGCGGGGCTGGCGCAGATCGCGGTGGTGATGGGGTCCTGCACCGCCGGCGGCGCCTATGTGCCGGCGATGGCCGATGTCTCGATCATCGTGCGCGACCAGGGGACGATCTTTCTGGCCGGCCCGCCGCTGGTCAAGGCCGCCACCGGCGAGGTGGTCAGTGCCGAGGATCTGGGCGGTGGCGACGTGCATACCCGCCTGTCCGGCGTGGCCGACTATCTGGCCGAGGACGATGCCCATGCGCTGGCGCTGGCGCGGCGGGCGCTAGCGTCAACGTCGCGCTCCAACGCATTGACCTTGCAGCGGGAAATGCCTGAACCTCCCGCCTATGACCCGGAGGATCTGCTCTCCATCGTGCCGACGGACCTGCGCAAGGGCTACGACATCCGCGAGGTCATTGCCCGCATCACCGACGGCTCGCGCCTTGACGAGTTCAAGGCCCGCTTCGGCGACACACTGGTCACCGGCTTTGCCCATATCGACGGCTGGCCGGTCGGGATCATCGCCAATAACGGGGTGCTGTTCTCGGAGGCCGCGCAAAAGGGCGCGCATTTCGTGGAGCTGTGCAGTCAGCGCCGCATCCCGTTGATATTCCTGCAAAACATCACCGGTTTCATGGTGGGGCGCAAATATGAGAACGAGGGCATCGCCCGGCACGGCGCCAAGCTGGTCACTGCGGTGGCCACAACCGCGGTGCCCAAGATCACCATGGTGGTCGGCGGATCGTTCGGTGCGGGAAACTATGGCATGAGCGGAAGGGCTTACAGCCCGAACTTCATGTGGTCTTGGCCTGCCTCCCGCATCTCGGTGATGGGCGGCGAACAGGCGGCCGGCGTGCTCGCCACCGTCCGGCGCGATGCCCTGGCGCGGGCGGGCAAGGAGTGGTCGGAGGCCGACGAGGCCGAGTTCAAACGCCCGACCATCGAGATGTTCGAGCGCCAGTCGCACCCGCTCTATGCCTCCGCCCGGCTCTGGGACGACGGCATCGTCGATCCGCGCAAATCGCGCGAGGTGCTGGCCCTGTCGCTGGCCGCCAGCCTCAACGCGCCCATTCCGGAGACACGCTTCGGCGTGTTCCGCATGTGAGCGTTCACATGCAGATAGGCCACGATCTGGACCGGCGCTTTCCCGGCCATGGAACCTTTACCTTCGGCGACAGCGCGGCCCTGTCCGGCCGCTTGCTGGCCCTGGTGCGCTCGGGCGCCAAGACCGCCACCTGCGACGCGCTGCGCAACGCGCTTCTGGCAGGCGAGGACATGCCGCGCCTGGGCGGCTACGATGTGGTGCTCGACTGGTCGGGCGTTCCGGCGCTCGTGGTGCAGACCACCGAAGTCACGGTCCTGCGGTTTTGCGATGTCGAGGCCGATTTCGCGCTGGCCGAGGGCGAGAATGACAGCCTGCAGGGCTGGCGCGACGACCACCGCGCCTATTTCGAGCGCAACGGCGGCTGGTCGCCCGAGATGGAACTGGTCTGCGAGCGGTTCAAACTGATCGAGGATCTGGCCTGATGTTCAAGACCATCCTGATTGCCAATCGTGGCGAGATCGCCGTCCGGGTCATCCGCACCGCGCGTGCCATGGGCATCCGCAGCGTGGCGGTGCATTCCGATGCCGATGCGGGCGCCATGCATGTCCGGCTGGCCGATCACGCGGTGCGGATCGGTCCGGCGCCGGTGGCGGAAAGCTATCTCGACGGCGCGGCGATCATCGCGGCGGCGAAATCGACGGGCGCCGAGGCGATCCATCCGGGCTACGGCTTCCTGTCCGAGAATCCCGATTTCGTCGAGGCGGTGGCGGCGGCCGGGCTGTCCTTCATCGGCCCGTCGGCCGAGGCGATCCGGGCCATGGGTCTCAAGGGCGCGGCCAAGGCGCTGATGAGCGCCGCCGGGGTGCCGGTGGTGCCGGGCTATCACGGCGAGGATCAGGACCCGCAGCTGTTGCAGGCCGAGGCCGGCCGCATCGGCTATCCGGTGCTGGTCAAGGCGGTGGCGGGCGGCGGCGGCAAGGGCATGCGGCTGGACGCAAACGCCGAAGGCTTTGCCGAGGCGCAGGCCAGCGCGCGGGCCGAGGCGCGCACCGCCTTTGGCAATGACGCGGTGCTGATCGAGAAATTCGTGCAGAATCCGCGCCATATCGAGGTGCAGGTCTTTGGCGACGGCACAAGCGCCCTGCATCTGTTCGAGCGGGACTGCTCGCTCCAGCGCCGCCACCAGAAGGTGATCGAGGAGGCCCCCGCGCCGGGCATGACGGCGAAGATGCGCGAGGCGATGGGCGCCGCCGCGGTGCGCGCGGCCGAGGCCATCGGCTACAAGGGCGCGGGCACGGTGGAGTTCATCGTCGATGGCTCGGACGGTCTGCGGCCGGACCGGTTCTGGTTCATGGAGATGAACACGCGGTTGCAGGTCGAGCACCCGGTGACCGAGGCCATCACCGGCATCGATCTGGTCGAATGGCAGCTGCGCGTGGCGGCGGGCGAGCCATTGCCGGCGCGGCAGGATGACCTGCGCATCAACGGCCACGCCTTCGAGGCGCGGCTCTATGCCGAGGACGTGCCGGCGGGCTTCCTGCCCGCCACCGGGCAGGTGACGCATCTGGCCTTTGGCGCGGGCGCGCGCGCCGATACCGGGGTGGCGGCGGGCGATGCCGTCTCGCCCTGGTATGACCCGATGATCGCCAAGATCATCGTCCACGGCGCCGACCGGGCCGGGGCGTTGCAAAAGCTGGCGCTTGCGCTGGCCGGCACCGGGATTGCCGGGGTAACCACCAACCGCAGTTTTCTGGCCCGGCTGGCGGCGCATCCCGGCCTGGTCTCGGGCCGGGTCGATACCGGGCTGATCGGCCGCGACCTTGCAGCCTTGGCGGCCCCGGTCGCGGTCACGCCGCCGATGGTGGCTCAGGCGGCGCTGATGGCGGCGGGGCTCGATGCGGGCGGCGACGCCGCGCGGGGATTTGCGCTCTGGCAGCCGCTGAACTGGGCGGTGGAGTTGCTTTGGGACAGCGGCGAGGCGCGGGTCCTGCTCACGCCGACGGGGCCGGACAGCGTTGATCTGGGCTTCGGCGAGAGGGTGGTTCAGGCCCGGCGGCGGGCCGGGCACTGGCGCTTCGACGGGGCGGCGGCAGAGCCTGCGCATGGTCTCGGGCGGGTGGTCACGCTGCTTGGCAGCGGCGTGCGATTCGTCAGCGCCGATCCGCTGGACCGCGAAAGCATTGGCCATTCCACCGGCGACCAGATCCGGGCGCCGATGCCCGGCCTGGTGCGCGAGGTGGCCGCGCAGGCCGGGCAGAAGGTGACCGCGGGCCAGCGGCTGGTGGTGCTGGAAGCGATGAAGATGGAGCATGTCCTGCGCGCCCCGCGCGATGGGGTGGTGGCCCTGACTTCGGTCAGCGCAGGCGATCAGGTCGAGGCCGGCGACGTGGTGCTGGAACTGGAGGCCGGGGCATGAGCGGCAACCAAGGCAGGTATTTGGGCCAAAATGAAGGGCGGACGCAGTGAAAGAGGCTGTGCGCATTCACGAGGTCGGGCCGCGCGACGGCTTGCAGAACGAACCGGGCGTGATCGCGCTGGCTGACAAGATGGCGTTGATCGACCTGCTGTCGGGTGCGGGGCTGGCCGAGGTCGAGATCGGCTCTTTCGTCAATCCGCGCCGGGTGCCGCAGATGGCCGACACCGCCGCCGTCATGGCCGGGATCAGGCGCGACCGCGACTGCGACCTGACGGTGCTGGTCCCGAACATGCAGGGCTGGCGAGATTTCCGGCTGGCGGCGGCGGCGGCCCCGGCGGCGCGCTACCGGGTGGCGGTGTTCATATCGGCCTCGGAAGGGTTCTCGCGCGCCAATCTCAATTGCTCGGTGGCCGAATCGCTCACGCGGCTGGCGCCGGTGGTGGCGGCGGCGCAGGCGGCGGGGGTGGCGCTGCGCGGCTATGTCTCCTGCGTGACCGACTGCCCGTTCGACGGCCCCGTGGCCCCCGAGGCGGTGGCGCAGGCGGTGGCGGCCCTGCGGGCGCTGGCGCCGATGCCGGTGTCGCTGGGCGACACCATCGGCAAGGGGCGGCCCAAGACGGTGGCGGCCATGCTGGCACGGGTGCTGGAGGTGGCGCCGGCGCGCGAACTGGCGGGGCATTTCCACGATACGGGGGGCTGGGCGCTGGCCAATGTCGAGGCGGCGCTGGATCTGGGTCTGCGCGATTTCGACAGCGCGGTCGGCGGGCTGGGCGGCTGTCCCTTTGCCCCCGGCGCGCCCGGCAATCTGGCGACCGAGGCGCTGATCGCGCGGATGGCGGCGCTTGGCCTTGAAACTGGCGCCGACCATGACAGGATCGCCCTTGCGGCCGAACTGGCGCGGAACATGCGGGGGGCGGCATGAGCTACACCACCATCAGGCTGGAGCGCGACGGGTGCGGCGTGGCGAGGCTGACGCTCGACCGGGCCGAGAAGCACAACGCGCTGTCGGGCCAGATGATCGGCGAGCTGACCGAGGCGGCGGCCGAGCTTGCCGCTGACGCCACCGTGCGCGTAGTGGTGCTGACCGGGGCGGGGGCGAGTTTCTGTGCCGGGGGCGATCTGGGCTGGATGCGCGACCAGATGGCCGCGAGCCCACAGGAGCGGGGCCGCGAGGCGCGGCGGCTGGCCGGGATGTTGGGTGCGCTCAACACCCTGCCCAAGCCCCTGATCGGGCGGGTGCAGGGCAGCGCCTTTGGCGGCGGCATCGGGCTGGCCTGCGTCTGCGACGTGGCATTCGGGGTGCAGGGGGCCAGCTTCGGGCTGACCGAGACCCGGCTGGGGCTGATCCCGGCCACCATCGGTCCTTACGTGCTGGCGCGGATGGGCGAGGCGATGGCGCGCCGCGTGTTCATGTCGTCGCGGCGGTTCGAGGCGGACGAGGCGGTGACGCTCGGCATCATCGCCCGGGCCGTGGCGCCCGACGCGCTCGATGCCCTGGTCGAGCGCGAGATTGCCGCCTATCTGGCCTGCGCGCCGGGGGCGGTGGCCGAGGCCAAGGCGCTGGCGCGGACCTGCGGGCCGGTGATCGACGCCGATCTGGTGGCCGCCAGCGTATTGGCGCTGATCGCGCGCTGGCAGAGCGAGGAGGCGGCGGAAGGCACCTCGGCCTTCTTCGAGCGGCGCCGGCCGTCATGGGACCGATCCTAGGGCACAGGTCCTAGGGCGCGGGGTCGGGGTCGCGCGGCTTGCGGGTTTCGGGATGCAGGGAGGCGTCGAGGATGTGGTCGGCGCGGTGGATCACGTGGCTTGCCGAGCCCACCAGCAGCGGGTCGGGCCGGGTGACGACGCGCCGGTCCTTGCCGGGATAGTCGAGACTGCTGAGAAAATGGCGCATGCAGTTGAGGCGGGCGCGTTTCTTGTCGTCGGACTTGATGATGGTCCAGGGGGCATCGGCGGTATCGGTGTAGAAGAACATCGCCTCCTTGGCCTCGGTATAGTCGTCCCATTTGGTCAGGCTCGCCTTGTCGATGGGCGACAGTTTCCAGCGCTTGAGCGGATCGTTTTCGCGGCTGGCAAAGCGGGCCAGCTGTTCGTCGCGCGTTACCGAGAACCAGTATTTGTAGAGCCGGATGCCGGAACGGGTCAGCATGCGCTCGATTTCCGGGGTCTGGCGCATGAATTCGAGATAGTCGCCCGGCTGGCAGAAGCCCATGACCCGCTCCACCCCGGCGCGGTTGTACCAGGACCGGTCGTAGAGCACGATTTCGCCCGAGGTCGGCAGGTGCTCGATGTAGCGCTGGAAGAACCACTGCCCGCGCTCTGTCTCGGACGGCTTGTTGAGCGCGACCACGCGGGCGCCGCGCGGGTTGAGATGCTCGGTGAAGCGCTTGATGGTGCCGCCCTTGCCGGCCGCGTCGCGACCCTCGAACAGCAGGACGAACTTCTCGCCCGTTTCCTGCGCCCAGAGCTGGACCTTGAGCAATTCGGTTTGCAGCGCGGCCTTCTGGCGGTCGTAGCTGCGGCGGCTCAGGCGATCCGCATAGGGATAGGCCGCCGAGTCGAATCCGGCCGGGCCATTGGCGGCATTGGCGTCAACGGCGGTTGGTAGGTCTGACATGGATCCCCCCTCATGCGGCACCTGGCCAAGGCTAGCCGGGAGTTGCGCGTCCTGCCATGGCCCATCTCGTCGGGCAGGGGAGCGAAAAGGGGGGGCTCCGCCCCCGGCCTGCGGCCTCCCCCGGGATATTTGGGGCCAAAAGAAGCGCGATGCGGTCCATGGCGGCGCCGGTGCGCGACGATTTTGCCGCAGTTGGTGATGCACCCTTGGTTGACCCTGTCGGGGGGCAAGGGTAAGCGTTTGTCAGCAAAACGCCGCGCCCGCGCGCTGCCGGAAGGAGTCACTCTTGGAAGACCTGCTTCGGGAATACCTGCCCATCCTCATCTTTCTCGGTCTGGCCGTCGCGCTGGGCATCATCCTCATTCTCGCCGCGGCCATAATTGCCGTGCGCAATCCGGACCCCGAGAAAGTCAGCGCCTATGAATGCGGCTTCAACGCCTTCGATGACGCGCGCATGAAGTTCGACGTGCGTTTCTATCTGGTGTCGATCCTGTTCATCATCTTCGACCTGGAGGTGGCGTTCCTGTTTCCCTGGGCCGTGGCCTTCAAGGATGTCAGCCTTGTGGGCTTCTGGTCGATGATGGTGTTCCTGGGGATCCTGACCATCGGTTTTGCCTATGAATGGAAGAAGGGGGCGCTGGAATGGCAATAGCTCAGGGCATGCAGGCCGGCCCCAATACCGCCGGGCCGGACCGCGAGGTCACCACCCGCGCCATCAATGCCGAGTTGCAGGACAAGGGCTTTCTGGTCACCTCGACCGCCGATATCGTCAACTGGGCCCGCACCGGCAGCCTGCACTGGATGACCTTTGGCCTGGCCTGCTGCGCGGTCGAGATGATGCATACCTCGATGCCGCGCTATGACCTCGAGCGGTTCGGTACCGCGCCGCGCGCCTCGCCGCGGCAGTCCGACCTGATGATCGTGGCCGGCACGCTGACCAACAAGATGGCCCCGGCGCTGCGCAAGGTCTATGACCAGATGCCCGAGCCGCGCTACGTGATCTCGATGGGGTCCTGCGCCAATGGCGGCGGCTATTATCACTACAGCTACTCGGTGGTGCGCGGCTGCGACCGGATCGTGCCGGTCGATATCTACGTGCCCGGCTGCCCGCCCACGGCCGAGGCGCTGCTCTATGGAATCCTGCAGTTGCAGCGCAAGATCCGCCGCACCGGCACCATCGTCCGCTAGGGAGACAGCATGTCCGACGCACTCAACGAACTGGGCGCAACGCTCGAACTCAAGCGCGCCGATTGCGTCCTGGGCTGGGCGGTCGCGTTCGGCGAACTCACCGTGGAGGTGGCGCCTGCCGGGCTGACGCGCTTCGTGGACTTTCTCAAGGCCGATCCGTCGACCAGGTTCTCGACGCTGGTCGATATCACGGCCGTGGATCATCCGGGCCGCGCCAAGCGGTTCGACGTGGTCTACCACCTCTTGTCGATGTACCAGAACCACCGCATCCGCCTGCGGGTGCAGGTGCGCGAAGACGAGGCGGTGCCCTCGATCATCGAGGTGCATCCAAGTGCCAACTGGTTCGAGCGCGAAGTCTTCGACATGTTCGGGATCCTGTTCACCGGCCATCCCGACCTGCGCCGCATCCTGACGGATTACGGCTTTCGCGGCCATCCGCTGCGCAAGGATTTCCCGACCACCGGCTACACCGAGGTGCGCTATGACGAGGCGCTCAAGCGCGTGGTCTACGAGCCGGTGTCGCTGGTGCAGGAATACCGCCAGTTCGATTTCATGAGCCCCTGGGAAGGCGCGGAATACATCCTTCCCGGCGACGAGAAAAAGACCTGAAACATGCCTGACACGGCCCTCATCGACATGCAGGAAACCGGGCTGGACCCCCGTTTCGCGCTGCCGGAGCGGCTGTTTTTCGTGATCGGCGCGCAGAAATCGGGGACCACCTGGCTGTTCAGGAATCTGGGCAGGCATCCGGAGGTCTGCACGACCGACGTGAAGGAGCTGAACTTCTGGTCGATGCTGGACAAGGGGCGCTCGCTTCCGTCCCATATGCAGCGGACGGCCGACCAGATCCGGATGTGGGGCCCGCTCTGGCCGATGCGCCAGCAATTCTACGGGCGGCGGCAGCGCAAGCGCTATTCCGATTTCCGGACCTCGCTGTCGATCCTGGACGGGTTCGATCCGCCGCACACCAGCTACGCGTCGGTCCTGCTGGCCAATCTGGGGCCGGGCCGGCGGATCGCGGGCGAGGTCTGCCCCTCCTATGCGCAGCTGAAGGCGACCACCTATCGCAAGATGGCCTCGCTCAACGACGATGTGCGGTTTGTCTACCTGCTGCGCGACCCGATCGACCGGGCAATCGCCAGTGCGCGCCACAATGTGAAGGCGAAGTTCAGCCGCAGGGGCGTGACGCTGGAGCGCACGCTGGCCGAACTCCGCCGGGTGCTTGCGGCGCCGACCAGCGGGCTGATCCGCATGTCGCGCTATGATCTGACTTTCGCGGAGCTGGAGCAGGCGGTTTCGCCGGACCGGATTCGCAGCTATTTCTTCGAGACCTTCTTCGACCAGTCCCGGATCGACGACCTGACCGATTTTCTGGGGGTCGGGCGCTTCGATGCCGAAGTCGACGAGATCGTCCATGAGGGCGGCGGGCGCGATGTCGAGATCCCGCAGGATATCGTCGACCAGATCGCAGTGCGGCTGCTGCCGGCCTACCGGGCGATGCAGGCGCGGTTTGGCGATGCGCTGCCGCCCAACTGGCAGGCTTCCGCCGCCCTGGCGGAACGCGTGGCGGCGCGCGGCGATGGCTGAGCCGGTCCTCCTCCTGGGCGTGGGCGCCGCAAAGGCCGGCACCTCCTGGCTCTACCGGGCGCTGGACCTGCATCCGCAGGCGCATGTGCGTGCCATCAAGGAGGCGCATTACTGGGACAGCGCCGCGCCCGAGGCCGTGGCCAAATGCCTCGAAGGGCTGGAGCGCTATGGCGAGGGGCTCAAGATCCGCGCCATCAAGGCCGAGATCGGTGCCAAGCTCTGGCAGATGCGCAACATCGAGCGTCAGCGCAAGGAAGTTGCGAGCCTGATCAAGGTGATCGGCGGCGACCGGGCCGGCCACCGCGCCTATCTGGACTGGCTGACGGAGGGCGCGGGCGACGCAAGGGTTGTCGGCGAACTGACGCCTGCATACGGGCTCTTGCCGGTCGAGACCCTGCGCGAGATGGCGGGGCTGACGCCCAATGTGCATTTCGTGTTTTCCATGCGCGACCCGCTGGCGCGGCTTTGGAGCCATGTGCGGATGCAGGCCACGCGGCAGAAGCTCGAAGACGAGGATCTGGCCGAAAAGGCGCATTCGATCCTCTGGCGCATCCTCAACAAGGGCCGCGAGACCCATCTGACCGAGCGGGGCGACTATTCAGGGCCGATTTCGCGGCTGCGCGACGTGGTGCCCGAGGACCGGCTGCACCTGGTCTTTTTCGAGTCGCTGCTGACCGAGGCCGGTTTTGCCGGGCTCTGCGACCGATTGGGGCTCGACCGGCACCGTGTCGACGTGACCGAACCGGTGCACGAGGGGCCCAGACTGGCTTTTCCCGAGGATCTGCGGGAACAGGCACTGGACTTTCTGCAAGATCAATATGAATGGGTGGGCCGCAATGTGGGCCCGCTGCCGCAAGCGTGGCAGGACAATCTGGCGAGGACGACCGCATGATGGATGGTGGCAAGGGTTTTGAAGACGCTCAGACGGGCGAACAGAAGATCCGCAACTTCAACATCAACTTCGGGCCGCAGCACCCCGCGGCGCACGGCGTTCTGCGGCTGGTGCTGGAACTGGACGGCGAGGTGGTCGAGCGCTGCGATCCGCATATCGGGCTTCTGCACCGCGGCACCGAAAAGCTGATGGAGAGCCGCACCTACCTGCAATGCCTGCCCTATCTGGACCGGCTCGACTATGTCGGGACCATGAACCAGGAGCATGCGTGGTGCCTGGCGATCGAGAAGCTGACCGGCGTGGCCGTGCCGCGCCGGGGGCAGCTGATCCGGGTGCTCTATTGCGAGATCGGGCGCATTCTCAACCACCTGCTGAACGTGACCACCCAGGCCATGGACGTGGGGGCGCTGACGCCGCCGCTCTGGGGCTTCGAAGAGCGCGAAAAGCTGATGGTCTTCTACGAGCGGGCCAGCGGCGCGCGGCTGCATGCGGCCTATTTCCGCCCCGGGGGGGTGAATCAGGACATGCCCGATGACCTGATCAACGATATCGACGCCTGGGCCGAGGCTTTTCCCAAGGTGCTCGACGATATCGACGGGCTCTTGACCGAGAACCGCATCTTCAAGCAGCGCAATGTCGATATCGGCATCGTCAACGAGGCCGAGATCCAGCAATGGGGTTTTTCCGGCGTCATGGCGCGCGGCTCGGGCCTGGCCTGGGACCTGCGCCGGGCGCAACCCTACGAATGCTATGACGAATTCGAGTTCCAGATCCCGGTCGGCAAGAACGGCGACTGTTTCGACCGCTACCTGTGCCGCATGGAAGAGATGCGCCAGTCGACCTCGATCATCCGCCAGGCCATCGCCAAGCTGCGGGTGGAAAAGGGCGAGGTGCTGACGCGCGGCAAGCTGAGCCCGCCCAAGCGCGCCGAGATGAAGACCTCGATGGAGGCGCTCATTCACCACTTCAAGCTCTACACCGAGGGTTTCCACGTGCCCGCCGGCGAGGTCTATGCCGCGGTCGAGGCGCCCAAGGGCGAGTTCGGGGTCTATCTGGTGGCCGATGGCACCAACAAGCCCTACCGCGCCAAGCTGCGGGCGCCGGGCTACCTGCACCTGCAATCCATGGACCATGTGGCGCGCGGCCACCAGCTGGCCGATGTCGCCGCCATCATCGGCTCGCTCGACGTGGTGTTCGGCGAGGTCGATCGCTGATGTCGCCGCGCCGCGCCGCTGCCCCTGATTTCGTTTCACTCCGGAGCGTCCCGCGTTCCGGCAAGACCAAAGGTTGATCCGATGCTTCGCCGTCTCCACCCCGACCAGCCCGCAAGCTTTGCCTTTACCGCCGCCAATGCGGCCTGGGCCAGGGCGCAGATGACCAAGTTTCCCGAAGGCCGTCAGGCTTCGGCGATCATCCCGCTGTTGTGGCGCGCGCAGGAGCAGGAAGGCTGGCTGACCCGTCCGGCGATCGAGCATATCGCCGACATGCTGGGCATGGCCTATATCCGGGCGCTGGAAGTGGCGACCTTCTACTTCATGTTCCAGCTGCAACCGGTTGGTTCGGTGGCCCATATCCAGGTTTGCGGCACCCTGTCATGCATGATTTGCGGCGCCGAGGACCTGATCGGCGTCTGCCAGGACAAGATCGCGCCCAACGCTCACGAGCTTTCCGCCGATGGCAGGTTCTCGTGGGAGGAGGTCGAGTGTCTGGGCTCTTGCGCCAACGCGCCCATGGCCCAGATCGGCAAGGATTATTACGAAGACCTGACCGCCGCGCGGCTGGCCGAGATCATCGATGAACTGGCCGCCGGCAAGGTTCCGGTCCCCGGCCCGCAGAACGGCCGCTATGCCGCGGAGCCGCTCAAGGGGCTGACCAGTCTCAAGGGCCACGAAAGCGGCCGCACCCGATACAACGCCTCGGCCGAACTGGCGACCACGCTGGGGGACACGGTCAAGCGCATCGACGGCAGCGAAGTGCCGCTGATCACGCCCTGGCTGGGCAAGGTGGCCAAACCGGCCAAGACCCCCGCCAAACCCGCCGCGCCCAAGGCGGAGGCGCCCTTGGTGACGGAGTCCAAGCCGCAGACGCTGGCCAAGCCGCGCAAGGGTGGCGCCGACGATCTCAAGCGGATCGGCGGGGTCGGACCCAAGCTGGAAGGCCTGCTCAACGATCTGGGTTTCTGGCATTTCGACCAGATCGCGGCCTGGACCCCGGCCGAGATCGCCTGGGTCGACAGCCGGCTGAAATTCAAGGGGCGCATCGAGCGTGAGGATTGGGTGGCGCAGGCTGCGGCGCTGGCAAAGGGCTGACCGGGGCAACCGGCACGGGAAATTCCACCCCGAGGTTGTTTTCGGCTAGACTGAACTATCCGGGCGGGCGCGTTGGCGCTTCGGTCCGACAACCACAAGGGGAGAGTAGACGATGGCTGATATGAATTCGAGCATGAGCTGCAAGACCAAATCCCAGATTGCTGCCGCCCTGGCGGGCCTGTTGATGCTGGTGCTGCTGCGGGCATGGCGGCATTATCCGATGGTTGGCGCGATCATCGGCGCGGCGGTGATTGCCTATATCGTCTACTACGTGCTCCAGACCTATTACTGCCCGGCCGAACCGGCCGAGGCGGCAACCGCCCCGCGCGCCAGCGCGGCGCCCGCACCAAATCCGGCACCAACTCCGGCCCCGAAACCGGCCCCGGCTGCTGCAGCAGCCGCCGCCGCACCCGCCGCACCCGCCGCCGCACCCGCCGCCGCGGCGCCCAAGCCGGCTCCGGCCGCTCCGGCTGCGGCAGCGCCCAAGCCCGCTCCGGCTCCCAAGCCTGCGGCCCCGGCTGCCGCCAAGCCCGCCGCGCCGAAACCGGCGGCCCCCAAGGCCGAAGCGCCCAAGGCCGAGGCACCTCGCGCCGCCGGCAAGAAGCCCGAGCCGATGGCCGCTGCCCGTGGCGGCGCCGCCGACGATCTCAAGCAGATCAAGGGCGTTGGCCCCAAGCTCGAGCAGTTGCTGCACTCGCTGGGCGTGTTCCACTTCGACCAGATCGCCGACTGGAAGGGCGCCGAGATCCGCTGGATGGATGACAACCTCGAAGGCTTCAAGGGCCGGGTCAGCCGGGACGAATGGGTCAAGCAGGCGCGCATCCTGGTGCGCGACGCCAGGAAGGCCGCCGGAAACTGATGATGGCGGCAGGCGGCAAACCCACGGATGCGTCCGGCGGCCTGGGCCGCCGGGTGGCGCTATTCGTCGCCGGGACCGGCCTGTTCTGGGTGGGTGCGACATATCTGGGATCGGAACTGGGCCTGCCCAACCGGGTAAGGGCCCTGTTCGACCTGATGGCCCTTGCCGGGTTCGGCTGGGGATTGTGGATGACATTGCAAATCTGGCGTGCGCGCCGGAACGACAAGGGATGAGCCGATGCTCAAGGATCAGGACCGTATCTTCACCAACCTCTATGGCATGCATGACCGCACGCTGAAGGGGGCCATGGCGCGGGGCCATTGGGATGGCACCAAGGCGATCCTGACCAAGGGGCGCGACTGGATCATCTCCGAGATGAAGGCCTCGGGCCTGCGCGGGCGCGGCGGCGCCGGTTTTCCCACCGGCCTGAAATGGTCCTTCATGCCCAAGGAATCCGATGGCCGGCCCGCCTATCTGGTGATCAACGCCGACGAATCCGAGCCCGGCACCTGCAAGGACCGCGAGATCATGCGCCATGATCCGCACACGCTGATCGAAGGGGCGCTGATCGCCTCTTTCGCCATGAACGCCCATGCCTGCTACATCTACATCCGCGGCGAATACATCCGCGAGCGCGAGGCGCTGCAAAACGCCATCGACGAGGCCTATGGCGCCGGGCTGCTGGGCAAGAATGCCTGCAAGTCGGGCTATGACTTCGACCTCTACCTGCATCACGGGGCCGGGGCCTATATCTGCGGCGAGGAAACCGCGCTGCTCGAAAGCCTCGAGGGCAAGAAGGGCATGCCGCGCATGAAGCCGCCGTTTCCGGCCGGCGCCGGTCTCTATGGCTGCCCGACCACGGTCAACAACGTCGAATCGATCGCCGTGGTGCCGACCATCCTGCGCCGTGGCGCCCAGTGGTTTGCCGGTTTCGGCCGGCCCAACAACTCGGGCACCAAGCTGTTCGCCATCTCGGGCCATGTGAACAACCCCTGCGTGGTCGAGGAAGAAATGTCGATCCCGTTCAAGGAGCTGATCGAGAAGCACTGCGGTGGCATCCGCGGCGGCTGGGACAATCTCAAGGCGGTGATCCCGGGCGGCTCGTCGGTGCCTTGCGTGCGCGGCGAGAACATGCGCGACGCGATCATGGATTTCGACGCGCTCAAGGAAAAGGGCTCGTCGCTGGGCACCGCGGCGGTGATCCTGATGGACCAGTCCACCGACATCATCAAGGCGATCTGGCGGCTGTCGAAATTCTACAAGCACGAGAGCTGCGGCCAGTGCACGCCCTGCCGCGAAGGCACCGGCTGGATGATGCGGGTGATGGAGCGGCTGGTGCAGGGCAATGCCGGCGTCGAGGAGATCGACATGCTGCTGTCGGTGACCAAGCAGGTCGAGGGTCACACCATCTGCGCCCTGGGCGACGCCTCCGCCTGGCCGATCCAGGGCCTGATCAAGAACTTCCGCGACGAGATCGAGGACCGGATCCGTCACAAGCGCGGCGCCATCGCCGCCGAGTGAGCGGTCAGAAATCCGACATGCGGGCGGCCCCGGGGGCCGCCCGTTGCATTTGCGGCCCGCTCCGGTCCGGCCACGGGTCCGGCCACAGGTCCGGCCCCGGGCGCCGATCCGCAGATTTGTGCCGAAGATCGGGCCAGCCGCCGGCTGCTATTGTATAGCGGCGCGCGAAAGGCGACATCGACACCACGCAATTCAATGGAACTCACATGCGCCGATATGCCCTTGCACTCGCCCTGACCCTGTCCGCCGCGCCCGTCCTTGCGGTGGATGTCCCGCTCAAGGACGTGCCTTACGTCCGGGATGGCATCATCGCCACCGGCATCGCCTACGAGATCAGCCGGGTCTGCGACAGCATCGATGCGCGGATGATCCGGGGCGCGATGTTCCTGCTGTCACTCAAGGACCATGCCAGCGACCTTGGCTATTCGGACGCCGAGATCGACGCCTATATCAACGATCAGGCCGAAAAGGACCGGCTGGAAGCGGTCGCCCGCCAGATTCTGCGCGAAATGGGCGCGGTCGAAGGCCAGCCGGAAACCTATTGCACCGTCGGCCGGGCCGAGATTGCCGCCGACACGCCGGTGGGCCATTTGCTGCGCTGAAAAACTGCCCTGCTGTGGCAATTTTTCCACCTCCATTTGCACCTTACAGGCTGGCATCACCCCGCGAGCCGGGTTAGAACGCGGGCGGCTGTTCCCGCCTGTCCGCCAGGTCGTTCGGGGCCGGCGGCGGTAAGAACATAAGGCTAGCCATGTCGGATCTGCGCAAAATCATCATCGATGGCCACGAAGTCGAAGTGCCCGGCGCCATGACGCTCATTCAGGCCTGCGAGCAAGCCGGTGTCGAAGTCCCCCGCTTCTGTTACCACGAACGCCTCTCGATCGCCGGCAATTGCCGCATGTGCCTGGTCGAGGTGGTGGGCGGCCCGCCGAAACCAGCCGCCTCCTGCGCCATGCAGGTGCGTGACCTGCGCCCCGGCCCCGAGGGCCAGCCGCCGGTGGTCAAGACCAACTCGCCGATGGTCAAGAAGGCCCGCGAGGGGGTGATGGAATTCCTGCTCATCAACCATCCGCTCGATTGCCCGATCTGCGATCAGGGCGGCGAATGCGACCTGCAGGATCAGGCCATGGCCTATGGCGTCGATTTCAGTCGCTTCCGCGAGCCCAAGCGCGCCTCCGAAGACCTCGATATCGGGCCGCTGATCGAAACCCACATGACGCGCTGCATCTCGTGCACCCGCTGCGTCCGGTTCACCTCGGAAGTGGCCGGCGTGACCATCATGGGCCAGACCGGCCGTGGCGAGGATGCCGAGATCACCACCTATCTTGGCGCGGTGATCGACAGCAACCTCTCGGGCAACGTGATCGACCTGTGCCCGGTGGGCGCGCTGGTCTCGAAACCTTACGCCTTCACCGCCCGCCCATGGGAGCTGACCAAGACCGAAACCATCGACGTGATGGATGCGCTTGGTTCCAGCATCCGCGTGGATACCAAGGGGCGCGAAGTGATGCGCATCCTGCCGCGCAACCATGACGGCGTGAACGAGGAATGGATCAGCGACAAGACCCGCTTCGTCTGGGACGGGTTGCGCCGCCAGCGGCTTGACCAGCCCTACATGCGCCGCAACGGCAAGCTGCGCCCGGTGACCTGGGGCCAGGCGCTCAAGGCCGCGGCCGAGGCGATGGCCGGCAAGAAGGTGCTGGGCCTGGTCGGTGATCTGGTGCCGGTCGAGGCGGCTTTCGCCCTGAAATCGCTGGTGGACGGCATCGGCGGCAGCGTCGAGTGCCGCACCGATGGCGCGCGTCTGCCCGCCGGCAACCGCTCGGCCTATGTCGGCACCGCCACGATTGAAGATATCGACAACGCCAGGATGATCCAGCTGATCGGCACCGACCCGCGCAGCGAGGCGCCGGTGCTGAACGCCCGCATCCGCAAGGCCTGGACCCGCGGCGCGACCGTCGGGCTGGTCGGTCCGGCCGTCGATCTGACCTATGACCACGTGCATGTCGGCACTGATCGCGCCGCACTGGCCGAGCTTTCGGCCAAGACCATTTCGGAGGCGACCCGCGCGGCGCCCTCGGTGGTCATCGTCGGGCAGGGCGCGATCACCGAGGCCGATGGCGAGGCGGTGCTGGGCCATGCGATGCAACTGGCGCAGAACTCCAATTCCAAGCTGATGATCCTGCACACCGCCGCCGCCCGCGTCGGGGCGATGGATGTCGGCTGCACCACCGAGGGCGGGCTTGCCGCCGCGCTGGAGGGGGCCGAGGTGATCTACAACCTTGGCGCCGACGAGATCGAGATCGGCGAGGGCGCCTTCGTCATCTACCAGGGCAGCCATGGCGACCGGGGCGCGCACCGCGCCGACCTGATCCTGCCGGGCGCGGCCTATACCGAGGAAAGCGGCCTGTTCGTCAACACCGAAGGGCGCCCGCAACTGGCGCTGCGCGCCGGGTTCCCGCCGGGCGAGGCCAAGGAGAACTGGGCGATCCTGCGGGCGCTTTCGGCCGAACTGGGGCAGGGCAAGGTGCTGCCCTTCGACACTTTGGCGCAGCTGCGCACCGCGCTGGTGGCGGCGCATCCGCATCTGGGCAGGCTGGACGAAGTGGCGGAAAACGCCTGGGCCCCGCTCAGGGCCGGCAAGCTGGGCAAGGCCACTTTCCGCAATGCCGTCAAGGACTTCTACCTGACCAACCCGATCGCGCGGGCCTCGGTCCTGATGGCCGAGCTTTCCGCCAATGCCAAGGCCCGCTCCAGTGCCAAGATCGCGGCGGAATAGCGGGTGCGCCCCGGCGTCCTCGCCCTGCTGGCGCTCGCTGCCTGCGCCCCGGCGCCGCAGCCGGGCGACGAGGCCGCTTTCGCGCCCGACTACCGCGGCGTGCAGACCGACCTTCTGGACGGTGACCTGGTGAGGTTTCGCGTCGCCATGGCCGGCGCGCGTGGCGCCGATGACGTGACGCGCTACGCCGAATGCGCCGCTGCCCAATATGCGCTGATCCGCGGCTACGGATTTGCCCGCCATGTCCGCACCACGGTGGCGGAAGAGGGTGGAATCTGGACGGCGGATGCTGTTTATACCATCTCGCCGGCCCTGCCGCGGGGATCGAAGACTATAGACGCCGAGGTGACGGTGGCCGATTGCGGCCTATCCGGCATCCCGACCGTGTGAGGGAACAGACATGGTAGAATTCTTCACCAACACCAATCTCGGGATCGTGCTGCTGATCCTGGGCCAGTGCCTGCTGGTGCTGTTGCCGCTGTTGGTGGCGCTCGCCTTCCTGATGTATGCCGACCGCAAGATCTGGGCCGCCGTGCAGATGCGCCGCGGGCCCAACGTGGTGGGCGTGTTCGGCCTGCTGCAATCCTTCGCCGATTTCATCAAGTACATCGTCAAGGAAATCGTGGTGCCGGCCGGGGCCGACCGTTTCGTGTTCTTCCTCGCGCCGATGATCTCCTTCGTGCTGGCGGTGATCGCCTGGGCGGTGATCCCGTTCAACGATGGCTGGGTCATCTCGGACATCAACGTCGCCATCCTCTATGTCTTCGCCATCTCCTCGCTCGAGGTCTACGGCGTGATCATGGGCGGCTGGGCGTCGAACTCCAAATACCCCTTCCTCGGCTCGCTGCGGTCAGCGGCGCAGATGATTTCCTACGAGGTGTCGATCGGCCTGATCATCATCGGCGTCATCATCTCGACCGGCTCGATGAACTTCGGCGATATCGTGCGCGCGCAGGACGGCAACTACGGGCTGTTCAACTGGTACTGGCTGCCGCATTTCCCGATGATGTTCCTGTTCTTCATCTCGGCGCTGGCCGAAACCAACCGCCCGCCCTTCGACCTGCCCGAGGCCGAGTCCGAACTGGTGGCGGGCTATCAGGTCGAATATTCCTCGACCCCGTTCCTGTTGTTCATGATCGGCGAACTGACGGCCGTGGTGCTGATGTGCGCGCTGGTCAGCCTGCTGTTCCTGGGTGGCTGGCTGTCGCCGATCCCCGGTCTGCCCGATGGCATCCTTTGGATGGTCGGCAAGATGGCCTTCTGCTTCTTCATCTTCGCGATGATCAAGGCGATCACGCCGCGCTATCGCTATGACCAGCTGATGCGCCTGGGCTGGAAGGTGTTCCTGCCGATGTCGCTGGGCTGGGTGGTGATCGTGGCGTTCCTCGCCAAATTCGAAGTGCTGGGCGGTTTCTGGGCCCGCTGGGCGATTGGAGGCTGATGATGGCAAGCTACGATTACACCCGCGCGGCCAAGTACTTCCTGCTGGCGGATTTCGCCAAGGGCTTCGCGCTCGGGATGAAGTATTTCTTCGCCCCCAAGGCCACCATCAACTATCCGCACGAGCGCGGCCCGCTCAGCCCGCGCTTTCGCGGCGAACATGCGCTGCGCCGCTACCCCAACGGCGAAGAGCGCTGCATTGCCTGCAAGCTCTGCGAGGCGATCTGCCCGGCGCAGGCCATCACCATCGACGCCGAACCGCGCGAGGACGGTTCGCGCCGCACCACGCGCTATGACATCGACATGACCAAGTGCATCTATTGCGGCTTCTGTCAGGAGGCCTGCCCGGTCGATGCCATCGTCGAGGGCCCGAACTTCGAATTCGCCACCGAGACCCGCGAGGAACTGTTCTACGACAAGGCCAAGCTTCTGGCCAACGGCGACCGCTGGGAAGCCGAGATCGCCCGCAACATCGAACTGGACGCGCCCTACCGATGACCGACGCCGACAACCCCTTCGCCGCGATGATGAAGACCGGGCAGGACTGGGCCAAGGCGCTCAATCCGGCGCTGGAATCCTTCACGCCCAAGGGGTTCGAGGCGCTGTGGCCGACCATGCCCAAGGACATGATGGAAGCCTTCATGGGCAAGACGCTCAACCCCGACGGGCTGGACGCCAAGACCCGGCTCCTGCTGACGCTGATGGGGCTGACGGTGCTGGGCGCCCAGACCGATGCCCAGATCCGCCTGACCGTGCGCCATGCGCGCGAGGCGGGCGCCACCAAACAGGAAATCGCCGAGACCATCGCCCAGGCGGGCATGTTCGGCGGCATCCCCGCGATGACCAGGGCGATGGACCTCGCCACCGAAGTCATGGAAGAGGACAAGGAATGACCGTCGCCGCTTTCGTCTTTTACGTCTTTGCCGTGACCGTGCTGCTGGGCGGGCTGATGACCGTGGTCAGCCGCAACCCGGTGCATTCGGTGCTGTGGCTGATCCTGACCTTCATCGCCTCGGCGGGGCTGTTCGTGCTCCTGGGAGCCGAATTCGTCGCCATGCTCTTGATGATCGTCTATGTCGGCGCGGTGGCGGTGCTGTTCCTGTTCGTGGTGATGATGCTCGACATCGATTTCGCGCAGCTGCGCGCCGAGATGTCGAAATACCTGCCGCTGGCGCTGCTGATCGGGGTGATCATCCTGATGGAACTGGCCATGGCCTTCGGCGTCTGGGATTTTTCGGACGGCTTTGCCACCCGCATCGCCGCGCCCACCGGCGAGGCGCAGAATACCGCAGCCCTCGGCCTCCTGATCTATGACCAGTACATCATGCTGTTCCAGCTGGCCGGCCTGATCCTGCTGGTGGCGATGATCGGTGCCATCGTGCTGACGCTGCGCCACCGCAAGGATGTCAAGCGCCAGAACCCGGTCGCCCAGATGCACCGCGATCCGGCCAAGGCGATGGAACTCAAGGACGTGAAGCCGGGGCAGGGACTGTGATGCCGACAAGAGCCGCTGACAAAGGGACGGGATCGAGATGATCGGAATTGAACATTACCTCGCGGTGGCGGCGACGCTGTTCGTCATCGGCATCTTCGGGCTGTTCCTCAACCGCAAGAACGTCATCATCCTGCTGATGAGCATCGAACTGATGCTGCTGGCGGTGAACATCAACCTGGTGTCCTTCTCGCATTATCTCGGCGATCTGGTCGGGCAGGTGTTCACCCTGTTCGTGCTGACCGTCGCTGCCGCCGAGGCCGCGATCGGCCTGGCGATCCTCGTCTGTTTCTTCCGCGTGCGCGGGACCATCGACGTTGAAGACGTCAACGTGATGAAAGGCTGATCTGGCATGGTTGAAATCATCCTCTTCGCGCCCCTGATCGGGGCCATAGTCGCGGGGTTCGGCTGGCGGATCATCGGCGAGCCGGCAGCCCAGTGGCTGACCACCGGCATCCTGTTCCTGGCCTGCCTGCTGTCCTGGGTCGTGTTTCTTGGCCATGACGGCGTGACCGAGCACATCACCGTGCTGCGCTGGATCGAAAGCGGCTCGCTGAGTGCGGACTGGGCGATCCGGCTCGACCGGCTGACCGCGATCATGCTGATCGTGGTGACGACGGTTTCGGCGCTCGTGCACCTCTATTCGGTGGGCTACATGGCCCATGACGACCATTTCGGCGAGGCCAACTACAAGGCGCGCTTCTTCGCCTACCTGTCCTTCTTCACCTTCGCCATGCTGATGCTGGTGACCGCCGACAACCTGGTGCAGATGTTCTTCGGCTGGGAAGGGGTGGGCGTCGCCTCCTACCTGCTGATCGGTTTCTACTACCGCAAGCCCTCTGCCAACGCCGCCGCGATCAAGGCCTTCGTGGTCAACCGGGTGGGCGATTTCGGCTTTGCGCTCGGCATCTTCGGGCTGTTCTACCTCGTGGATTCGGTGCGCCTGGACGATATCTTTGCCGCCGCACCGGCGCTGGCCGAGACCCAGCTGCACTTCCTCTGGGCCGACTGGAACGCCGCCAACCTCCTGGCCTTCCTGCTGTTCGTGGGCGCCATGGGCAAGTCGGCGCAGTTGTTCCTGCACACCTGGCTGCCTGACGCCATGGAAGGCCCGACCCCGGTTTCGGCGCTGATCCATGCCGCCACCATGGTCACGGCGGGCGTGTTCCTGGTCTGCCGCATGTCGCCGCTGCTGGAATTCGCGCCGCAGACCAAGACCTTCATCATCTATATCGGCGCCTCGACCGCGTTCTTTGCCGCCACGGTGGGCCTGGTGCAGAACGACATCAAGCGGGTGATCGCCTATTCGACCTGTTCGCAGCTTGGCTACATGTTCGTGGCCGCCGGCTCGGGCGTCTATGGCGCGGCGATGTTCCACCTGTTCACCCACGCCTTCTTCAAGGCCATGCTGTTTCTTGGCGCGGGCTCGGTGATCCACGCGATGCATCACGAGCAGGACATGCGCAATTACGGCGGCCTGCGCACCAAGATCCCCTATACCTTCTGGGCGATGATGATCGGCACGCTGGCCATTACCGGCGTCGGCATCCCGCTGACCACGATCGGCTTTGCCGGCTTCCTGTCCAAGGACGCCATCATCGAGAGCGCCTATGTCGCCAACGGCTACGGCTTCTGGCTGCTGGTCGCGGCGGCGGCGATGACCAGCTTCTATTCGTGGCGGCTGATCTTCATGACCTTCTATGGCAAGCCCCGTGGCGACCATCACACCCATGACCACGCCCATGAAAGCCCGGCTGTCATGCTGGTGCCGCTGGGCGTGCTGAGCCTGGGCGCGATCTTTGCCGGGATGCTCTGGTATCAGCCCTTCTTCGGCGATCATCACAAGGTCCAGACCTTCTTCGGGATCGAGGCGGCCGAGGAAGAGCATGCCGCGTCTGAGGGCTTCAGCCTGGTGGCTCCGGCCCATGCCGAAGGCACGGCGACCAATGCCGAAGGCACCGCGACCGAGCCTGCTGCGGCCGAAGGCGAAGGCCATGCCGAGGCGCAGATGCCCGGTCAGGGCGCGATCTTCATGGCGGCCGACAACACGGTGATGGACGATGCCCACCACGCGCCCGACTGGGTCAAGGTCAGCCCCTTCGTGGCGATGGTGCTGGGCTTCCTGCTGGCCTACCAGATGTATATCCGCCGGCCTGACTGGCCGGCGCGTCTGGCGGCCAACCAGCGTCCGCTCTACCTGTTCCTGCTCAACAAGTGGTATTTCGACGAGATCTACGACTTCATCTTCGTGCGTCCGGCCAAGGCGCTGGGGCGGCTCCTGTGGAAGCGCGGCGACGGCAACGTGATTGACGGCACCATCAACGGCGTCGCCATGCGGCTGGTGCCGGCGATCACCCGGCTCGCCGGGCGGGTGCAGTCCGGCTACGTGTTTCACTACGCATTTTCGATGGTCGTCGGCATCGGGCTCCTGCTCACCTGGGTCGTGCTGATGGGAGGCGCCAACTGATGGGAAACCTTCTTTCGCTCACCACCTTCTTCCCGCTGCTGGGCGCGCTGATCCTGGCGCTGTTCCTGCGCGGCGACGATGCCGCCGCCCAGCGCAACGCCAAATGGGTGGCGCTGTTCACCACCTCGGCGACCTTTGTGATGTCGCTGTTCATCCTCTTCGGCTTCGAGCCCGCGGATACCGGCTTCCAGTTCGTGGAAGAGCGGCAATGGCTCCTCGGGCTGACCTACAAGATGGGTGTCGACGGCATCTCGGTGCTGTTCGTGATGCTGACCACATTCCTGATGCCGCTGGTGATCGGCGCCTGCTGGAACGTCTCGACCCGGGTCAAGGAATACATGATCGCCTTCCTGATCCTCGAGACGCTGATGCTGGGCGTGTTCATGGCGCTGGACCTGGTGCTGTTCTACCTGTTCTTCGAGGCCGGGTTGATCCCGATGTTCCTGATCATCGGCATCTGGGGCGGCAAGGACCGCATCTATGCGGCGTTCAAGTTCTTTCTCTACACCTTCCTCGGCTCGGTGCTGATGCTGGTTGCCATGGTGGCGATGTTCATCGACGCCGGCACCACCGACATTCCGACGCTGATGACCCATGCCTTCGCCTCCGACAGCTTCAGCCTGCTGGGCATGCATGTGGTGGGCGGGATGCAGACGCTGCTGTGGCTGGCCTTCTTTGCCAGCTTCGCCGTCAAGATGCCGATGTGGCCGGTGCATACCTGGCTGCCTGACGCCCACGTTCAGGCCCCTACCGCGGGTTCGGTGGTGCTGGCGGCGATCCTGTTGAAGATGGGGGGCTACGGCTTCCTGCGCTTCAGCCTGCCGATGTTCCCCGTTGCATCCGACCTTTTGGCGCCGCTGGTGTTCTGGATGTCGGCCATCGCCATCGTCTACACCTCGCTGGTGGCGATGGTGCAGGACGACATGAAGAAGCTGATCGCCTATTCGTCGGTGGCGCATATGGGCTATGTGACCATGGGCATCTTCGCCGCCAACCAGCAGGGTATCGATGGCGCCATCTTCCAGATGCTGAGCCACGGCTTTGTTTCCGGCGCGCTCTTTCTCTGCGTCGGCGTGATCTACGACCGCATGCATACCCGCGAGATCGACGCCTATGGCGGACTGGTCAACCGGATGCCGGCCTATGCGCTGATCTTCATGTTCTTCACGATGGCCAATGTCGGCCTGCCGGGCACCTCCGGCTTTGTCGGCGAATTCCTGACGCTGATGGGCATCTTCCAGGTCAATACCTGGGTGGCGCTGTTCGCCACTTCGGGCGTGATCCTGTCGGCGGCCTATGCGCTCTGGCTCTATCGCCGCGTGGTGATGGGCGACCTGATCAAGGAAAGCCTGAAATCGATCACCGACATGACCCGGCGTGAAAAGCTGATCTTCGCGCCGCTGGTGGCGATGACGCTGATCCTGGGGGTCTATCCGAGCCTGGTGACCGACCGGATCGGGCCCAGCGTCTCGGCGCTGATCGGTCAGGTCGAGACCGCGCAGGCCGATTACGCCGCCGCCACCCAACTTGCCGCGAACTGAGGAGCCGGACCATGATTTCCGCTGACATCCAGACCGTCCTGCCCGAGATCGTGCTGGCGCTTTTTGCCATGGCCGCGCTTCTGGGGGTGGTCTATGGCGGCAAGGACCGGCTGGCGGGCAGGCTGACCAGCCTGACCGGGCTGGTGCTGGCGCTGATCGCGCTCTGGATCGCCTATACCGGCGAGGGCACCCGCACCGCCTTTGGCGGCTCGTTCAACGATGACGGCTTTGCCCGCTTCGCCAAGGTCACGGTGCTGCTGTCGGCGGCCGCGGTGCTGCTGATGAGCCGCGACTACATGCAGCGGCGCGGGCTGTTGCGCTTTGAATATCCGGTGCTGGTGGCGCTTTCGGTTGTCGGCATGATGGTGATGGTCAGCGCCGGCGACCTGATGGTGCTCTATATGGGCCTCGAATTGCAGTCGCTGGCGCTCTACGTCATTGCCGCGCTGCGCCGCGACAGTGCCAAATCCACCGAAGCCGGCCTGAAATACTTTGTCCTGGGCGCGCTGTCGTCAGGCCTGCTGCTCTACGGCGCCTCGCTGACCTACGGTTTTGCCGGCACGACGCTGTTTTCGGGCATCATCGAGGCGGCCAGCGACGATATCTCGCTGGGGCTGCTGTTCGGGCTGGTATTCCTGATCTCGGGCGTGGCGTTCAAGGTCTCGGCCGCGCCCTTTCACATGTGGACGCCCGACGTCTACGAAGGCTCGCCGACGCCGGTCACCGCCTTTTTCGCCACCGCGCCCAAGGTCGCGGCCATGGCGCTGTTTGCCCGCATCATCCATGACGCTTTCGGCGGCATTGTCGGCGAGTGGCAGCAGATCATCGCCTTCCTGTCGGTGCTGTCGATGTTCCTCGGCGCGGTCGCGGCCATCGGCCAGACCAACATCAAGCGCCTGATGGCCTATTCCTCGATCGCCCATATGGGGTTCGCGCTGATGGGGCTTGCCGCGGGTTCGGTGCTGGGCGTGCAGGCGATGCTGATCTACATGGCGATCTATGTTACCATGAACATCGGCACCTTCGCCTTCATCCTGTCGATGGAAAAGGACGGCCGCCCGGTGGTCGAGATCTCGGCGCTCAACATGTATTCCAAACGCGAGCCGCTGCGGGCGCTGGCCATGCTGGTGCTGCTGTTCAGCCTGGCGGGCGTGCCGCCGATGGTGGGCTTCTTCGGCAAGTTCTACGTGCTGCGCGCGGCCTATGATGCGGGGCTGGCCTGGCTGGCCGTTGCCGGGGTGATCGCCTCGGTGATCGGCGCCTATTACTACCTGAGGATCGTCTTCGTGATGTATTTCGGCAAGGAGTCCGAGGCGCTCGACGGCGCCATGCCGGTGTTCCAGTGGCTGATGCTGATGGGCTCGGCCGCGGCAATGGTGGTGGGCGTGGTCAACCTTTTCGGCATCGAACCGCTGGCAGCCGCCGCGGCGGCGACGCTTGTCAACTGATCCCGATCCGGGGCCGTTCTGGCCCGAGGGCTACGCCCGCGTCATCCTCGACGAAGTTGACAGCACGATGGCCGAGGCCGCCCGTCGTGCCGCCAGCCTGTCCAAGCCCACCTGGATCATGGGGCGGCGGCAGACCGCCGGACGCGGACGGCAGGGCCGGGCCTGGGCCCAGCCCGGCGGCAACCTCGGCGCGACGCTGATCTACCGGCCCGAGGCCAGCCCGGCCGAGGCGGCCAAACGCTCTTTCCTGGCGGCGAACGCGCTGTTCGAGGCGCTGGCCATCTTCGTCGACCGCAGCCGCCTGTCGCTGAAATGGCCCAATGACGTGCTGCTCAACGGCGGCAAGGTGGCGGGGATCCTGCTGGAAAGCTCGGGGAACGGCCCCTTTGTCGACTGGCTGTCGGTCGGGATCGGCGTCAACCTGCGCAGCGCCCCGCCGGCCGAGCCGGGCGTGGCCTTCGCCCCGGTGAGCCTCTTGGGCGAGGGCGGCGAGCCGGTGGCGCCGGAGGTGTTCCTGACCGTGCTGGCGGGCTCCTGGGCGACGCAGGAGGGCAAGCTGGCCGCCTTCGGCTTCGAGCGCATCCGCGCCGACTGGCTGCGCCACGCCGCGCGGCTGGGCGAGACCATCACCGCCCGCACGGCGCGCGACGAGATCACCGGGCTGTTTGACACCATCGACGAGAACGGCAACCTGATCCTGATCACCGGCAAGGGCCCGCGCGCCATCGCCGCTGCCGACGTGTTTTTCTGACCGAGGACCGACATGCTTCTGGCCATCGATTGCGGCAATACCAATACCGTGTTCTCCATCTGGGACGGCAGCGCCTTTCTGGCGACATGGCGCACCTCGACCCAGTGGCAGCGCACCGCGGACCAGTATTTCGTCTGGCTGTCGACGCTGATGGACCATCGCGGCATCGCGGTGCAGATCGACGAGGTCATCATCTCGTCGACCGTGCCGCGGGTGGTGTTCAACCTGCGGGTTCTGGCGGACCGCTACTTCAACTGCCGCCCGCTGGTGGTCGGCAAGCCGGAATGCCGCCTGCCGCAGCTGCCGCGCGTCGACGAGGGCACGCAGGTCGGCCCTGACCGGCTGGTCAACGCCGCCGGCGCCTTTGACCGGCACGGCGGCAACCTGATCGTGGTCGATTTCGGCACCGCGACCACCTTCGACGTGGTCGACCATGACGGCGCCTATGTCGGCGGGGTGATCGCGCCGGGGGTCAATCTCAGCCTCGAGGCGCTGCATCAGGCCGCCGCCGCGCTGCCGCATGTCGATGTCTCCAAGCCGCAGCGGGTGGTGGGCACCAATACCGTCGCCTGCATGCAGTCGGGCATCTTCTGGGGCTATGTCGGGCTGGTGCGCGGCATTTGTGACCGGATCATCGCCGAACGCGACCAAAAGATGCGGATCATCGGGACAGGAGGGCTTGCATCCCTGTTCGCACAGGGCGATGTGCTGTTCGACCAGATCGAAGATGATCTGACCATGCATGGCCTGACGGTCATCAACCAGTTCAACAAGGATACCGCATGAGCAGCGACCGCCTGATCTATCTCCCGCTCGGGGGCGCCGGAGAGATCGGCATGAACGCCTATGTCTACGGATACGGCAAGCCCGACAAGGAGCGGCTGATCGTCGTCGACCTGGGCGTCACCTTCCCGGACATGGACGGCTCGCCGGGCGTCGACCTGATCATGCCCGATATCGGCTGGCTGGAGGAGCGGCGCGACCGGATCGACGCCATCTTCATCACCCATGCGCATGAGGACCATGTCGGGGCCATCGGGCATCTGTGGGAAAGGCTCGGCGCGCCGGTCTATGCCCGCGTCTTCACCGCCGCCATTGCGCGGCGCAAGATGGAAGAGCAGGGCCAGCCGGAAAAGGCGATCCACACCGTCGGGCGCTGGCCCGAGACGGTCAAGGCCGGCCCGTTCACGGTCGGCTTCGTGCCGGTCAGCCATTCGATCCCGGAAAGCGCGGCCCTGGTCATCGACACGCCCAAGGGGCGGCTGGTGCATTCGGGCGACTTCAAGATCGACCACACCCCGGTTGTCGGCGACCCCTTTGACGAGGCGATGCTGGCCGAAGTGGCCAAGCCGGGCGTGCGGGCGCTGATGTGCGATTCCACCAACGTGTTCTCGCCCCTGCCGGGCCGGTCCGAGCAGAGCCTCGGCCCCGATATCCAGAAGCTGATCGCGGATGCCAAGGGCATGGTGGTCGCCACCACCTTTGCCTCCAACATCGCCCGTCTCAAGACGCTGGCCATTGCGGCGCAAAACTCGGGCCGGTCGGTCTGCCTTTTGGGCCGCGCCATGCGGCGCATGGTCGAGGTCGGGGTTGAAACCGGGGTTCTGGCGGGCTTTCCGCATACGATCACGCCCGAGGACGCCCGCGAGATGCCGCGCAATTCGCTGATGCTGCTGGTCACCGGCTCGCAGGGCGAGCGCCGCGCGGCCTCGGCGCAGCTGTCGCAGGGCAATTACCTGGGCCTGTCGCTGAAAGAGGGCGATACGTTCCTGTTTTCGTCCAAGGTCATTCCCGGCAATGAACGCGGCGTGATCAAGATCCTCAACCAGCTGTCAGAACTGGGCGTTGACGTGATCGACGAAAGCCAGGGGCGCTACCATGTCTCGGGCCATGCCAACCGGCCCGATCTGGAGGCCATGCATGACCTGATCCGGCCGCAATTCCTGATCCCGATGCATGGCGAGCACCGCCATCTGCGCGAGCATGTGAAGCTGGGGGCCGCCAAGGGTTTGTCCGGCATCGTCGCGGTCAACGGCATGATGATCGACCTGTCCGGCAACGCGCCCAGGGTCGTCGACTACATCGAGACCGGGCGGACCTATCTTGACGGCGCGGTGCAGATCGGCGCGCTGGACGGCGTGGTGCGCGACCGCATCCGCATGGCGCTGAACGGCCATGTCACGGTGACGCTCATCATCGATGAGCATGACGAGCCGCTGGGCGATCCGTGGTGCGAAATCAAGGGCTTGCCCGAGACCGGGCGCAGTTCCGCGCCGCTGGTCGATGTGCTTGAGGGCGATCTGAGCCAGTATATCAACCGCGCCGACGACAAGACGCTGCTGGATGATGCACGGCTGGAAAAGGAGCTGGTCAAGATCGTGCGCAGCGTCGCCCAGACCGAGATCGGCAAGAAGCCCGAAGTCACCGTGGTCATCAGCCGGCTGGGCTGAACGCTACTCCGAGCAGACATAGACCCCGCCGCCAACCGCCACCACGGTAACGGCGGCGGCGGCGAGCACGGCAGGCTGGGACATGGCGGCGGCCAGCACGGTCGATTTCAACCGGCCGAGAAAATAGCTGCGGCTGGCCTGCACGATCAGCGCCCCGGCGCCATCGTCGCGCAGGGTTTCCAGCGGGTCTGGCGGGCCGACGAAGATGCCGTCGATGCCGTCCTTGAGCTCGGTCAGGTCATCGGCGGTGCCCAGCACCCGGTCGCAGGTGGTCTTGGCGCAGCGGCCACGGAAATTGCGCTCGCCCGGCACCAGGAGATAGCCGACATCGGCATCGCCCTCTTCCAGGCAATAGCCGGACGAGGCCCAGACGCTGGTCAGGTCGGCCATGAAGGTCAGCACGGTCTCGGACCGGCATTGCGGCGTGGTCCCGGCGATGCGCGAAATGGCGCGCGACGGCCAGGTCAGCAGGCTTTCGCGGCGCGAAACCGCCAGATCGTCGTCGGCCCAGGCCGATTCGTCGATCTCGACATCCATGGCATTGACGCGCACGGCGCAGATCTGGGCGCTGGCCAGGGCGGGCCAGAGCAGCAGCAAGAGGGCGAGAAAGAACGGGCGCAACACCTGTCTCATCTTTCAGTCGCCGCTGCGCTCCTCGAAGCTCTTGAGGATGAAGGTCGGCGTATCGTCACCCATGCCGACCACCCGGTCGTCGCGGCGGCTGCCGCGCTCGCGGCGCGGCTCGCGCGTGGGCTCGGCGGCGGCCTCGGCCGTGGGGTGACGCTCGGGGCGCGGCTGGCGCCTGGGCGCCGCGTCCACCGGCACGGCTGCCTCGGGACCGGCCTCTGCCGGTTCGGCGCGCGGGGCCCTGGCCGGACGCTCGTCGCGCTTGGGCCGGTCCTCGCGGCGCGGACGCCGGGGCGCGCGTGCCGGTGCGGCATCGGTATCGTCATCGGTGACCGGAACGCCGGCGCCCAGCGGATTGTCCAGACGCGGCACCGCATTGCCGATCAGCTGCTCGATCGCGGCGAGGTTCTTTTCGTCGCGCGGCGCGCAGATCATCATGGTCTTGCCCGACCGGCCGGCACGGCCGGTGCGGCCGATGCGGTGCACATAATCCTCGGCATGGCTGGGAACATCGTAGTTGAACACATGCGTCACCGCCGGAATATCGAGCCCGCGCGCCGCCACGTCAGAGGCGCACAGAAAGCGGATCGTGCCGTCGCGGAAGCCGTCCAGCGTGCGGGTGCGCTGGCTCTGGTCCAGGTCGCCATGGATCGGTTCGGCGTTATAGCCGTTCTTTTTCAGTGACTTGGCAACTATATCCACATCCGTCTTGCGGTTGCAGAAGATGATGGCGTTGGTGCAGGCCGCGCCTTCGCCGTCGATGATCGCCCGCAGCAGGGCGCGCTTTTCGGTGGCCTCGCGCTCCTTGCGGCTGGCTTTGAACATCACCACGCCCTGGCTGATATTCTCGCCCGTGGTGGCGGCGCGGGCCACCTCGATGCGGGCGGGATTGTGCAGGAAGGTGTTGGTGATGCGCTCGATCTCGGGCGCCATGGTGGCCGAGAAGAACAGCGTCTGCCGGGTGAAGGGGGTCAGGTTGAAGATGCGCTCGATATCGGGGATGAAGCCCATGTCGAGCATCCGGTCGGCCTCGTCGACGACCATGATCTGCACGCCGGTCAGCAACAGCTTGCCACGCTCGAAATGGTCGAGCAGGCGGCCCGGAGTGGCGATCAGCACGTCGACGCCCCGGTCGATCAGCAGGTCCTGTTCCTTGAACGAGACCCCGCCGATCAACAGCGCCTTGGTCAGCTTGGTGTATTTGGCGTAGGTGTCAAAGTTCTCGGCCACCTGGGCGGCCAGCTCGCGCGTGGGGCACAGCACCAGGCTGCGCGGCATCCGCGCCCGCGCCCGGCCACGGCCCAGCAGGGTGATCATCGGCAGCACGAAGCCCGCGGTCTTGCCGGTGCCGGTCTGGGCGATGCCCAGCACGTCCTGTCCGACCAGCGCGGGCGGAATCGCGCCGGCCTGAATGGGGGTGGGAGACTCGTAACCGGCATCGGCCACGGCCTTGAGAACCTTCGGGTCGAGGTTCAGATCGGTAAATTTTGTCATGCGCGCCTTTCACTGCTACGGCTTTGGTGGCCGCATTGACAGGCGCGGCCCGCCCGGCCGTATTGCCGGGTCGTTCGGTATGTGGCGGCCATACGCTCATGTGCCGGGCAGGTCAAGGAAACTTGGTTCGGCGGCGGCGCCGGTCAGTTGATGCCGATCGAGCCCAGGAAGGTGTCCACGGCATCGGTATAGGCGCCCGGAGCGCCAAGTTCGGTATTGATCTGGCGGTGGCTGAGGGGCAGGGGCAGCACCTCGGCGCGCCCGCCAAGTTGCGCCACCCGTGCCGCGAAGCCGCGCGACTCATCGCAGGAGGTGCGCCGCTCCGAAGCGCAGACCAAGAGCACCGGCTCGGGCCGCGCGGTCAGCTGCGCCAAGGGCGAGGTGGCGTGCCAGAAGGCCGGGTCGGTGCCGAAGGCCTCGCGGTAGAGCCGGGCGGGGCGGCCGGACATCAGGGTTTCGACGTCGATGGCCGCCGTATCCAGCGCCACGGTGCCGCGCCAGGCGCGTGCGCCGGCGGCGCTGGCAATGGCCGGCGAGGCCGCCAGCAACAGCGCCACATGCGCCCCGGCGCTGTGGCCCATCAGCGCCATGCGGCTGCCGTCGAGCCCCAGTTCCGCGCCCTGCCGCTGCATCATGGCAACGGCGCGGGCCAGGTCCTGCGGTTGTTGCAGCGGGTCGGCCTCGGGCAGCAGGCGGGTATTGACCGAGACACAGCCCAGCCCGCGGCCGGTCCAGTGGTCGGCCTTGGCCTGCCAGACCGAGGGCAGGCTGCTGTCGCCGCGCCGCCAGCCGCCGCCGTGCAGCATGGCGATGAAGGCCACCGGCGCCGTGGTGCGCGGGGGCAGGTAGATGTCGAAACTCTGTTGCGGATCAGTGCCATAGGCGATGTTGCGCTGAACGCGCATCGCCGCGGCCACGGCCGGAAGGGCGGGCAGGGTGAGGGCAGCGACGGCGCCAAGGGCAACGGCACGGCGGGTCAAACCAGGCATGTCAGGTCCTTTCGTCAGAACCCCCGTGAAACGGGTGCGACGGCGGTTTCCGTCGCGTCAGACCATCATTTCCTTGGTCGCGGTCAGCGTGATCTCCGGCTGGTCGCGTGTCACCCGGTCGATGTCCCATTGCAGGCGGGTCAGGTAGACCAGATCGCCGTCATTGTCGCTGGCAATATGCTGCTTGTTGGTCGAGACGAACTTTTCCAGCACCGCCT
The DNA here is from genome assembly GCA_963205075.1 of Pseudomonadota bacterium. Lineage (GTDB taxonomy): Bacteria > Pseudomonadota > Alphaproteobacteria > Rhodobacterales > Rhodobacteraceae > KLAP22. The sequence goes on from CAUJIU010000050.1 coordinate 61,339, forward strand.
TGTCACCCGACATCCAGCGGGCAGAGGTGAATTGCGACGGTTCGAACCGCACCGGCAGGCCGTATTCCAGCTCGATCCGGCTGGCCAGCACCTCGAATTGCAGCTGCCCGACCACGCCGACGATGAAGCCCGAGCCGATCATCGGCTTGAACACCTTGGCGGCGCCTTCCTCGGCAAACTGCATCAGCGCCTTTTCCAGATGCTTGGCCTTCATCGGGTCGCCGGCGCGCACGGTTTGCAGCAGTTCCGGCGCGAAGGAGGGGATGCCGGTGGCGCGGATCGCCTCGCCCTCGGTCAGCGTGTCGCCGATGCGCAGCTGGCCGTGGTTGGGGATGCCGATGATGTCTCCGGCCCAGGCCTCCTCGGCCAGTTCGCGGTCGGCGGCCAGGAACAGCACCGGGTTGGTGATCGCCATCGGCTTTTTCGACCGCACATGCATCAGCTTCATGCCGCGCAGGAAATGCCCCGAGGCCAGGCGCACGAAGGCCACCCGGTCGCGGTGCTTGGGGTCCATGTTGGCCTGCACCTTGAAGACGAACCCCGCCACCGTCGGCTCGGCGGGGTCGATATGGCGCGGCTCGGCGGCCTGCGGCTGTGGCTCGGGGCCATAGGTGCCGATGCCGTCCATCAGCTCCTTGACGCCGAAGGAATTGATGGCGGAGCCGAACCAGATCGGGGTCATATGGCCCTCGAGCACCGCCCTGGGGTCGAGCGCGGGCAAAAGCTCGCGCGCCATCTCGACCTCGTCCCGCAACTTGGCCAGCAGGTTGGCCGGCACATGCTTGGCCAGCAAAGGATCGTCCAGGCCCTTGATCTCGATGGTTTCGGCGACGCGGTTGCGATCGGCGCGGTCCATCAGCTCCAGCCGGTCGCGCAGGATGTCATAGCAGCCGATGAAGTCGCGCCCGGTGCCGATGGGCCATGAGGCGGGGGTGACGTCGATGGCGAGGTTTTCCTGGATCTCGTCGATGATCTCGAAGGTGTCGCGGCTCTCGCGGTCCATCTTGTTGCAGAAGGTCAGGATCGGCAGGTCGCGCAGGCGGCAGACCTCGAACAGCTTGCGGGTCTGGCTCTCGACACCCTTGGCGCCGTCGATCACCATCACCGCCGCATCCACCGCCGTCAGCGTGCGATAGGTATCTTCGGAGAAATCCGAGTGGCCGGGCGTGTCAACGAGGTTGAAGCGGAACTGGCGGTAGTCGAACGACATCGCCGAGGCCGAGACCGAGATGCCCCGGTCCTTTTCCATCTGCATGAAGTCAGACCGGGTGCGCCGCGCCTCGCCCTTGGCGCGGACCTGGCCGGCCATCTGGATGGCGCCGCCGAACAGCAGGAACTTTTCGGTCAGCGTGGTCTTGCCGGCGTCGGGATGCGAGATGATCGCAAAGGTCCGGCGGCGGGCAATCTCGGGGGGCAGGGGCGCGCGATTGGTCATGATGCGCCGCTATAGTGGGCGGCGGGCCAAAGGGCAATCGGCCCGGCCGGATCAGGAAGATGACGAGGCGCGGCGCAGCAATTCCACCGCATCGGGGGCCGAAAGCAGGCTTTCCTGCACTTCGTAGTCCTGATGCGCCCGGTGACGGTGCCCGCCGCGATTGCCCTTGAGCGGGCGGGTCACCTCCTGCGGCAGGGCGGCATCGGTGCGCGGGTCGATCAAGAGCGATTCCGCGGCGATGCCTTCGGCATAGATGATCTGGTGGTCGTCAAAGAGCAGCTGGAAGTAATCGACAAACCCGCCGTCAAGCTGCACCACCGAGGTGCCGTTGATCAGATGGCGCACCTTGACCAGCACCTCGGACCGCCCGGCACCGAGCCGGTCCTGCCGCTGATAGACAAAGAGCCGGTGGTCCGGGCTGACGATCAGGTCGTTCTCGTTGTGCAACGTGCCCTCGCGGATCATCACCGGGGCAAAGGCGCCGACCGCGCGCAGGGTGGACAAGCCGATCCAGCGGATCTCCTGCGCGCCGTCGTCTCGGGTCAGGACCCGGTCGCCGACCGTCAGATCCTCGATCGGCACCTGCTGGCCCGAGGCCAGCGTGATCCTCGTGCCGCGCGTGAACGAGACGCAGGCCACTTCGGCAAAGCGGGTGGTGGCGGCGTGGCGGTCAACGCCCACCAGCCGGTAATCGGTCTTGGGGGACAATGGCGCCAGCGGCAGGAAATAGGTCGCCTCGGCCCCGCCGCCCTCGACCTCGACCAGTATCAGCGCCTCGCAGGTCTGCCCGTCGCGGCCCATCAGCGTCAGGCAACTGTCAAGATAGACCGGGTTGCCGCTCTTGCCGAGCGCGCCCTGTGAGGCCACGCGAAAGCGCGGCTCGGTATCGCTGATCTGCAGGCAGAGCCGGTCGCGCCGGGCGCGCGAGGACAGCCAGTAGATGTCATCGAGCACCAGTTCATCGGCAAAGGTGACCGCCTCGCCCTGCGCCACGCCGTCGGCCACCCGGAAATCATCGGCCGGGTAGACGAGCACGGTTTGCAGGGTCTGGGGGTCGTCGGTCATGGCTGCCTGATGCGGGGTTGCGGTTGGCTCTGTTCCTGGACCACTATTACGGCGATTGAGGGTCAACAATCTGTCAATTCGGGTGCGATTGTTCCCAACTATTCTGACGCAGCCCGCATCCGGGCGCAAATACGGGAGAATGACATGGATCTGGGCATCTCGGGCAAGCGGGCGCTGGTCTGCGCGGGCTCCAAGGGGTTGGGGCGCGGCTGCGCCGAGGCGCTGGCCGAAGCGGGGGTCGATCTGGTGCTGAACGCGCGCGGGCCCGAGGCGCTGGAGGCCACCGCCGCCCATATCCGCGCCAGGTATGGGGTCAAGGTCACGCCGGTCGCGGCCGATATCACCACCGAGGAAGGCCGCGCCGAGGTTCTGGCGGCCTGCGGGCAGATCGACATCCTGGTCACCAATGCCGGCGGCCCGCCGCCCGGCTCCTGGGAGAACTGGACGCGCGACGATTTCATCCGCGCGCTCGATGCCAACATGCTGACGCCGGTGGCGCTGATGACGGCGCTGCTGCCGCCGATGATCGCGCGCGGCTGGGGCCGGGTGGTCAATGTCACCTCCAGCTCGGTCAAGGCGCCCATCGGCATCCTTGGCCTGTCGACCGCCGCGCGCTCGGGGCTGACGGGCTATGTGGCCGGCACCTCGCGGCAGGTGGCCAGACATGGCGTGACCATCAACAACCTGTTGCCCGGCATCCATGCGACCGACCGTTCGCTCAGCCTCGATCAGGGGGTCAGCAAGACCAAGGGCATCACCATGCAAGAGGCCGAACAGCAGCGTTCGGCCACCATTCCCGCCCGCCGCTACGGCACCACGGCCGAGTTCGGGGCCATGTGCGCCTTCCTGTGCTCGCAACATGCCGGCTACATCGTCGGCCAGAACATCCTGCTCGATGGCGGCGCAGTGAACGCGACGCTTTAGCGGCACGCGGCTTGATCCAGATCATGCCGCCCACGCCACGGCTTGCCCAGTATGGCCCGACTTGCTAGACGGGGATACCTGATTGCTTTGGTCGGAAATGGAACAGGCCGTGGATGTGACACCCCGTCTCGAGATCCGCGACATCTCGCGGTCCTTTGACGGGCTGCCGGTGGTCGATGGCGTGTCGCTGGCGGTGATGCCGGGGCAGGTCACCTGCCTGCTGGGCCCGTCGGGCTGCGGCAAATCCACCACGCTGCGGATCATCGCCGGGGTCGAGATGCAGGACAAGGGCACCATCCACGT
>CAUJIU010000051.1 GCA_963205075.1 Pseudomonadota bacterium
TGACTACGCCGTCGTCACCCTGCCCGGCGGCCGCAGCGCAGAAAACCTTGCTTTCGCGGCGCAACTCGATCTGGACACCGACGGTTGCGGCGACCTGTTCGGCGAGATGAAGGACCAGCCGCCCGAGCGCCTCAGCCGCGAGACCGCGGCGATCGGCGCCATTCCCAACGATGTCGGGCTGGAACTGGCCAAGCTCGATCCGGGCGAGATGTCGACGGCGCTGACCAGTGCCGATGGCAGCCAGTTGCGGGTGCTGATGCTCTGCGCCCGCCTGCCGGCCGCCAGCGACGAGATCAACCGCGAGGGGGTGCGCAACCAGTTGCGCCTGCAACGGCTTGACGGCTACGGCAACGCGCTTCTGGCCGATCTCAAGGCAGCGGCAACCATCATCCTGCCATGACCATCCTGATCTCCTGCGGCGAGCCCGCAGGCATCGGGCCCGAGGTCGCGGCCAAGGCCTGGGCGGCGCTCAGGGACGATCTGGCGCTGGCCTGGATCGGCGATCCCGCGCATCTGCCTGCCGGCACTCCGGTGGCCGTGATCGACGCCCCGGAGGCGGCGGCCTCGGTCTGCCACTCAGCCATGCCGGTGCTGGCGCGCGATTTCGGCGGCGCGGTCCGGCATGGCGCGGCCAATCCCGCCCATGCCGCCCATGTGGTCGCGGCGGTCTCGGACGGGGTCGCGCTGGTGATGGCGGGCCGGGCAAGGGCGATCTGCACCGCGCCCATCCACAAGCAGGCGCTGGCCGATGGCGCGGGCTTTGCCTATCCCGGCCATACCGAGTTTCTGGCCGCGCTGGCCGGCGTGCCGCGCGTGGCGATGATGCTGGCGGGCGCTGGCCTCAGGGTGGTGCCGGTGACCATCCATATCGCGCTGGCCGAGGTGCCGGGGGCGCTGACCGCCGAGGCCATCGCCGAGACCATCCGCCTGACCGATGCCGGTTTGCGGCGCGACTTCGGCATCGCCGCGCCGCGCATCGCCGTGGCCGGGCTCAACCCCCATGCGGGCGAGGGCGGCAAGATGGGCCGCGAGGAGATCACGCTGATCGGGCCGGTGCTGGAGAGGCTGCGGGCCGAGGGGCTGGACCTGCGCGGCCCGCTGTCGGCAGACACGATGTTTCACCCCGCCGCCCGCGCCGGCTATGACGCGGCGGTGTGCATGTATCACGATCAGGCGCTGATCCCGATCAAGACCATCGATTTCGCGGGCGGGGTCAATGTCACCCTCGGCCTGCCCTTCGTGCGCACCTCGCCCGATCATGGCACCGCCTTTGACATTGCCGGGCGCGGCCTGGCCGATGCCACCTCGATGATCGCCGCGCTGCGGATGGCTGACGACATGGCCCGCGCGCGATGAGCCAGATCGACGGCCTGCCGCCGCTGCGCGAAGTGATCGAGACCCATGGGCTGAGCGCCAGGAAGGCGCTGGGGCAGAATTTCCTGCTGGACCTGACCCTGACCGCGCGGATTGCGCGCGCCGCCGGCGATCTGGCCAATTCCGACATTCTCGAGATTGGCCCCGGTCCGGGCGGGCTGACGCGCGGGCTGCTGGCCGAGGGCGCGCGCCGGGTGCTGGCGATCGAGAAGGACGAGCGCTGCATCCCGGCGCTGGAGGAAATCGCGGCAGCCTATCCGGGGCGGCTCGAGGTGATCTGTGGCGATGCGCTGGCGGTCGATCCGATGCAGCGGCTGACGCCGCCGGTCCGGGTCGCGGCCAACCTGCCCTACAATATCGGCACCGAACTGCTGGTGCGCTGGCTGACCCCGCCCGAATGGCCGCCCTTCTGGACCTCGCTGACGCTGATGTTCCAGCGCGAGGTGGCCGAGCGGATCATCGCCCGGCCCGGCGGCAAGGCCTATGGCCGGCTGGCGCTTCTGGCGCAATGGCGCTGCGATGTGCGCGTGGTGCTGGAACTGCCGCCGCAGGCCTTTACCCCCCCGCCCAAGGTCTGGTCGGCGGTGGTGCATCTGACCGCCCTGCCCGCGCCGCGCCATCCCGCCGATCCGGCGATGCTGAACAAGGTGGTGGCGGCGGCCTTCAACCAGCGGCGCAAGATGCTGCGCTCGGCGCTGAAATCGCTCAGCCCGCAGATCGAGGAGCACCTGAACGCGGTCGGCATTGCGCCCACCGAGCGGGCCGAACAGGTGGGGCTGGAGGCGTTCTGCGCGCTGGCGCGGTCGCTTTCGGCGGCCTAGGCGGCGACGCCCGCCGCCTCGAGCGCGCGGCGGATGGTGGTTTCGGCCAACCGCGCCAGCTGCTTGCGGTCGGCATGGTCGGCAACCCGGATCGGCGGGTGATAGATCACCGTCACCGAGCCCTGATGCCGCGCGGCCAGCGTGGCCAGCAGATGCGGGGCAAAGTCCATGTCGCCCCACCAGCCATAGACCCGCGGATCGGCGCCGGGGGGCGCGCGATAGACCACGGTGACCGGCTGGATCTGCAGATGCTCGCGCAGGCCGGGCTCGAGAAAGGCGGCAAACAGCGTCGGCTTGAACGGCAAGACCCGGCGGCCATCGGTCGAGGTGCCTTCGGGAAAGAACAGCAGGCTGTGCCCCAGCGCCAGCCGCTCCTGCATCTGCGCCACCTGCACCAGCGCCTGCCGCTGGTTGCGGTGGATGAACAGCGTGCCGGTGGCGCGCGCCAGCCAGCCGATGCCGGGCCAGCCGCGCACCTCGGCCTTGGAGACGAAGTAGATGCGCTTGGCGGCGTTGAGCGCGAAGATGTCGAGCCAGCTGGAATGGTTGGCCACCACCGCGCCGGGGCCGCGCATCACCCGGCCTTCGGTGCGGTAGCGCAGCCCCAGGATCAGGAAGGCGCTGCGGCAGACAAACTGGGTGATGAAGGGCGTGAGCGGGCGGCGGCGGCCCCAGAGCGGCGCCTCGACCAGCCGCACCAACAGCAGGATGCCTAGGCAGCCGAACACCAGCACCGCCAGCAACAGCCCGCGCCAGCCGACCCGCAGCCAGTCGCCCGGCGTCAGCCGCAGGGGCATCGGCTCGTCATCGTGCCAGGTCTGGCTCATCCGCGCGGGCCCTTGTCGTAGAGTGCGCGCTGCTTGGCGTTCATGGTGGCGGTATCGAGGATAAGGCAGATATCGGTGGTGTTGAAGGCGGTGTCGATATAGGCGCCTTCGCCCACCCAGCCGCCGGCGCGGATATAGGCCTTGATCAGCGCCGGGATCATCACCACGGCCTGCTTGCGGTCGATCCCGGTGGCCTCGATCAGGTCCATCGGCTCGTAATGGCTGGCATGGGCACGGGTGCGCAGGCCCGGCGGGGCGAGGTGGAAGTTGTGCAGGTAAGACAGCGGCAGCGCCAGCCGTGCGGTATCGGTGCCGTGAAACGAGGCGGTGCCGAACAGGATCTCGATATCATGGGCGCGCACATAGTCGGCCAGCCCGGTCCACAGATGATAAAGCGCGGTGCCTCCACGATAATCGGGATGCACGCAGGAGCGCCCCAGCTCCAGCAGCCGCCGGCCCGAGCGCAGCAGCATCGTGATGTCGTATTCGTCCTGGGTGTAGAACTGGCCGATCTTCTCGGCCCCCTCCTGTCGCAGCAGGCGATAGACGCCCACGACATGCCGGCCGGGTTCACGCGTGGTATCGACCAGCACCAGATGATCGAAAAACGGATCGAAGCGGTCCATCTCCAGCCCCCGGTCATGGTCGACCATCGGGCCGTCGCCGCCAAGTTCGCGCACGAACACGTCATAGCGCAGCCGCTGGGCCGCCGTGAGGTCGGCCGGATCGGTGGCGATGCGAAGCTGGAAGCTGGGGCCGGGTCGGGGCATGTCGCGGTTGGGGCCTGGGCAAGTGTCGGCGCCTTCTAGGACGGGCAGAGCTTGATGGCAACCTTGACCGCCCGACCGCGCGCCGGGTCTGGCCGCAATACCGATTGCCAAGCCGCGAATACTACCCTAGGTTGTATTCATCCTGATGCCCCGAAGACCGGTTCCAGCATGACCTCAGTCCCGTCGATCACCACCTTGCCGGTCTCGCGGAAATTGACGGTGATCCGGTGGCCGATGACCGATTGCACCTGCCCCAGCCCCCAGTCGGGATGGTCGGGCATCCGCACGATCATCCCGGGTTGCAGGATGGCGTTCACTCCCAACATGTCTCACCCTTTCGGAGCATCCTGATGCAGGCTTCCGCCGACCTTGCCGCGATGATCGGGTCGCGGATCTGTCATGACCTTATCAGCCCGTTGGGCGCCATCGGCAATGGGCTGGAGCTGATGCAGATGACCGGCGCGCCGCTGACGCCGGAACTGGAGCTGATCCGCGACTCCGCCGTTCAGGCGCAAAACCAGATCCGGCTGTTCCGCGCCGCCTTCGGGCGTGTCGGCGCAGGCCAGATGATCGGCCAGGACGAGATCGCGCAGCTGGTTTCGGGCATGGGCGGACGGGTCAGGATCGCCTGGCAGGCGACCGGCGACCACCCCAAATCCGAGTTGCGGGCGGTGCTGGCGCTGGTGATGTGCCTGGAACATGCCCTGCCGATGGGCGGGCTGATCGCGGTCGGCAAGCAGGAGGAAGACTGGGTGCTGACCGCCGAGGGGCCGCGCTTTCGCCTGCCCGACGGGCTCTGGCAGGGGCTGACCGGGGTGGCCGAGCCCGAGATCTCGATGCCCGCCGAGGTGCAGTTCGCGCTGGCCCCGATCGCGGTCACGGATCTGGGGCGCAGCCTTTCGGTGGACCAGACCGCCGAACGCATCACCTTGCGGTTCTGAGCCTCAGGGGCGGATCGTGCCCTGCCCGACCACCAGATACTTGAAACTGGTCAGCTGCTCGGCCCCCACCGGCCCGCGCGCATGCATCTTGCCGGTGGCGATGCCGATCTCGGCGCCCATGCCGAACTCGGCCCCGTCGGCAAACTGGGTCGAGGCGTTGCGCATCAGGATCGCCGAATCGAGCCGCTCGAAGAAGCGTTCGGCGGTCGCGTCATCCTCGGTGACGATGGCGTCGGTATGGTTCGAGCCGTAGCGGCGGATATGGGCGATGGCTTCATCCACGCCGTCAACCAGTTTGGCGGCGATGATCATGTCAAGAAATTCACGCCCGAAATCATCAGGTTGCGCAGGCCTGGTGCCGGCGGTCTTGAGCAGCTCGCCGGTCGTGCGCACCTCGACCCCGGCCTTGAGCAGATCCTCGATCAGCACCGCGCCGTGGCGGGTGTAGAAGCGCCAGTCGATCAGCAGGCATTCGGTCGCGCCGCAGATGCCTGGGCGCCGGGTCTTGGCGTTGAGCGCGATGCGCCGCGCCTGATCCAGATCGGCGTCAGCCCCGACATAGAGGTGGCAGATACCTTCCAGATGCGCGAAGACCGGCACCCGCGCCTCGCGCTGCACGAGGCCGACCAGCCCCTTGCCGCCGCGCGGCACGATGACGTCGATATGCTCGACCGCCGTCAGCATGGCCGAGACCGCCGCCCGGTCGCGGGTCGGCACCAGCTGGATCGCATCAACCGGCAGGCCCGCCTGCCGGAGCCCCTGCACCAGGCAGGCATGGATGGCCTGCGAGGAGTTGTGGCTTTCAGACCCCCCGCGCAGGATCACCGCATTGCCGGATTTGAGGCAGAGCGCGCCGGCATCGGCGGTGACGTTGGGGCGGCTTTCATAGATGACCCCGATCACGCCCAGCGGCGTGCGCACCCGGCGGATATGCAGGCCGGAGGGCTGGGTCCATTCGGCCATCACCTCGCCCACCGGGTCGCGCTGCTCGGCAATGGCGCGCAGGCCATCGACCATGGCGCGGATGCGGCCCTCGTCCAGGGTCAGGCGGTCTATCATCGCCGGGCTGAGGGACTTTTCCTCGCCATAGACCAGGTCTTCGGCATTGGCATCAAGGATCTGCTGGCGGGCGGCCCAGACCGCTTCGGCGGCACCGATCAGCGCGGCATGCTTGCGCTCGGCCGAGGCGAAGGCCAGTTCGGCGGCCGCCGCGCGGGCGCGCGAGCCGATATCGCGCATCAAGTCCGAGATATTTTCCTGTTGCGTCATGGCATTGCCCCTCGTTCTTGATGTGCGCTATGCAACCATGTCGTCGCGATGGATCAGCGCCGCGCGGCCCTTGTAGCCCAGAATCACCTCGATATCGGCGCTGCGCCGCCCCATGATCCGGCGCGCCTCCTCGGCGGTGTAGCGCACCAGGCCGAGGCCAAGGCGCTGACCGGCGGCCGACAGGATCACCACCGGGTCGCCGCGCCCGAACCGCCCGGTAATGCCGGTGACACCGGCGGGCAGGAGGCTCTTGCCCTGGGTCAGCGCCGCCTCGGCGCCGGCATCGACCGTCACTTCGCCGCGCGGCTTCATGGCGGCGATCCAGCGCTTGCGGGCAATCTGCGGATCGGTCTGCGGCGCAAACCAGGTGGCGGCCGCCCCGTTTTCAAGCTGCAGCAAGGGGTTGAGCGGCGATCCTAACGTGATGGCCATGGCGCAGCCCGCGTCTGTCGCCATGCGTGCGGCCATTAGCTTGGTGATCATGCCGCCCTTCGACAGGCCCGAGACGCCATCCCCGGCCATGGCCTCGATCTGCGGGGTGATCTTGTCGATGGTATCGAAGCGGCGCGCGGAAGGATCGAGATTGGGATTGCCGGAATAGAACCCGTCGACATCGGACAACAGCACCAGCTGAT
>CAUJIU010000052.1 GCA_963205075.1 Pseudomonadota bacterium
GCCTGGTCATGTTGGCGGTGGCGCGCAGCTGCGCGATCAGCCCTGCCGCGTGCCAGGTGGTGCCGCTGGTCAGCGCCTTGCGCTCCAGCAGCACGACATCGCGCCAGCCCAGCTTGGTCAGGTGATAGGCAACCGAACAACCGACGATGCCGCCGCCGATGATGACGACGCGGGCCTGGGACGGTAGGGTCATGCTGAGATCTCCGGTGGAATGAGGACGAGCTTGCCTGGCAAGCTCTTGGTGACGAAATCGGCCTGCGCGCGGGCGATGTCGCGCAGCGGGTAGGTCCGCGAGACGAGCGGCCTGACACGGCCCCCGTTGATGATATCGACCAGCCGGGCAAAGACCTCGGGCGGCTGATAGGTACAGCCGAAAATGGAGACGTCGCGCAGATAGACCCGGCGCAGGTCGGTCTCGACGTCTGGCCCGGCGATGGCGCCCGCCACCGCAACGCGCCCGCCCGGCCGCAGCGCCTCGATCCGGTCCGGCCAGCCAGCGCCGCCAACCACGTCGATCACCCCATCGAATGCCTCGCGCGGGATATGCTCCCCACGCCCCAGCACCGCAACCGCACCTGCCGCCAGCACGGCCGCCGATTTCCCGGCCTGACAGATGCCCACCGGGCGCGCCCCCAGATGCGCCGCCAGCGCCACCGCCGCCAGACCCACCCCGCCCGACGCGCCGGTCACCAGCACATCCATATCCGCCCCGATGCCCGCACGCAGCAGCAGGTTCAGCGCGGTGCCATAGGCGCATGGCATGGCCGCGATCTCGATATCGCCGAGCGGCGAGGCCGAGACATCATGCAGATGCCGCGCCGGCACAACGGCAAACTGCGCGAAGGCACCGTCATATTCCGACCCGATGGCCACAAACCGCACCGGCTGCCCCGGCAGGGGCTCGGGCTGGTTGGTGCCGCAGGTCACCCGCATCCCCGTGGTGATGCCCCTTACCCCCGGCCCCACCGCAACCACCCGCCCGCACAGATCCGCACCCTGAATGCGTGGCAACTGCATCGCGCCCGCCCAGCCACTGGCCCCGTCGCCATCGGCGCCGCGCCCATACCAGCCCTCGCGCGTGGCAATGTCGGTGTTGTTCACCCCCGCCGCCGACACGCGCACCAGCACCTCGCCAGCGCGCGGCACCGGCACCGGGATGCGGTCAGACCAGCGCAGCACCTCGGGCCCGCCATGGGCCGTCAGCAGCACCCCGGACATATGCGCGGGCAGATCCATGCTCAGACGATCCGGTGCCCGGCCGCCCGCAGGGCCCGGACCAGGGCCGCGATATGCGCCGGGCCGGTCTCGCAGCACCCGCCCACGATCGTCGCCCCCTGACCCACCCAGCCGAGCGCAAACTCGGCATAGCGTTCCGGCCCCAGATCACGCCGGGCTGACAGTGCATCCACCGTCGGACTGTCCTTGAGGAACTCCTTGGTGATCTGGGTGAACCCGTTGGCATAGGCCCCGAACGGCAGGCCCGAGGGCCGCAACCCCGCCATCGCCGCCGCCATCGCCTCGGGTGCCGAGCAATTGGCCAGCACTGCCTGCGCGCCCATCCGGGCAGCCAACTCGCCTGCTTCCGCCACCGCCTCGCCCGAGCGCAGCCGGGACCCGTCCTCGTCATCGACCGTCACCGACAGCCAGACCGGCAGCCCGACCCCCAGCGCACCCTCCAGCGCACCCTCCAGCGCACCCTCCAGTACCGCCCGCGCATGGGCAAGCGAGGCCACCGTCTCGCACAGGATCAGGTCCACCTGCCCCGCCATGATCCGGGCCACCTCCCGATATTTCGCCACCGCCTCGTCATGCGGCGGATGGGTCTCGGGCCGATAGCTGGCAACCAGCGGACCGATCGACCCGGCGATGCGCCCGCCCCCGCCCGCGACCCGCCGCGCCGTCGCCGCCTCGTCGAGGGCCGCGGCGTGCAGTTCGGCGAACCGGCCGTCGAGGTCGGCCTTCACCAGCCGGTCATGGTGGATGCAATAGGAATTGGTGGTCGCAATCGTGGCGCCTGCGGCAAAATAATCCCGATGGACCTCGCCGGTCATGCCGGGATGCTCCATCATCACCGAAGTCGACCACAAGGGCGTCGGCCGGTCCCCGGCCCGGTGGATCAACTCCTGCCCCATGCCGCCATCCAGAACCACGATATCAGCCATGCGCCTTCCCTTCTTTTGGCGAGAAATATCCTCGGGGGGTCCGGGGGGCAGACAGCCCCCCGGCTTGCCTATGCCCTGATCCGCAGGTTTTCCGGATCCCAGAGCGGCTGGTCGGCCTGCACGGTCGCCGCAAACCTCTCACCGTAAATCTCGACCTCGACCCTGGTCCCCTCAACCGCCAGATCGGGCCGGATCATGCCCAGCGCCACCGATTTGCCAACCCGGTAGCCCCAGGCGCCGCTGGTGGTCTCGCCCACCGCCTGCCCGTCATGCCAGATCGTCGACATGTAGGGTGCATCGGCGGCACCGGGCGCATCGATGGTCAGGGTGGCAAAGCGCTTCTTCACCCCCCGCTGCCTTTCAGCCGCAATCGCCGCCTTGCCGACGAAATCCGGCTTGTCGAGCTTGATGAACCGGTCCAGCCCGCCCTCCAGCAGCGAGTAATCGGTCGACAGGTCGCCCTTCCACGCCCGATAGCCCTTCTCGATGCGCAGGCTGTTGAGCGCCCACATCCCGAAGGGCCTGGCCCCCGCCGCAACGATCGCCGCGTAAAGGTCAGCCATCTGCCCGGCCCGGGCATGCACCTCCCAGCCCAGTTCACCGGCAAAGCTGACCCGCGCCAACTGGCAGTCCACACCCTTGAGCCGGGCATCCTGCACCGACAGCCACGGCAGCGCCAGATCGGCCTCAACACCCAAACTCTCAAACAGCGCCCGCGACTGCGGGCCGGTGACGATCAGCGTCGAGAAATCTCGCGTGACATCCTCCAGCTTCAACCCCGCCGGCAGGTCGCGCCACAACACCTCCCAGTCATGCCACTGCGCCGTGGCGGCGGTGATCAGCGTGAACGCATCCTCGCCCGTTCGGCTGACCGACATCTCGGTCAGGATCCGCCCGCGCCTGTCGGGGAAATAGGCCAGCGACATCCGCCCCGGCCGCGGCATGGCCCCCGATATCCGCCCCAAAAGCCAGTCCGCCGCCCCTTCGCCCGACAGGGTGAACCGCGAGAATCCCGGCAAATCCAGCACCCCGACCCCGTCGCGCACCGCCTCGCATTCCTCGCGGATCCGCGCCTCCCAGGGCCCGGCGCGGTTCCAGGTCTCGCTGGCCGCCACCGAGGTATCGTCGCCCGGACGGGCGTACCAGTTCGCCCGTTCCCAGCCGTTATAGGCCCCCATCACCCCGCCCAGCGCCTTGACCTGCTCATGCACGGGCGACAGCTTGCGGTCGCGCCCGGCGGGCCATGCCTTCCACGGAAAATGCATCCCGTATTCGTGGCCATAGGTCTCTTTCGCCTTGTCCAGGCAATAGGCGGGATCGGTGTAGTCGGTGTAGCGGCGCGGGTCGGTCGCCCACATGTCCCACTCGGTCTCGCCTTCGGTGATCCATTCGGCCAGAACCTTGCCGCCGCCGCCCGCCTGGGTGATGCCAAAGGTGAAGACGCAAGCCTCATAGGCATTGCGCACCCCCGGCATCGGCCCGATCAGCGGCAGCCCGTCGGGCGCGTAGGGAATGGGCCCGTTGATGACCCGCCCGACCCCGGACTTGCCCAAAAGCGGCACCCGCGCCATCGCATCCTCGATATACCATTCCAGCCGCTCCAGATCGTCTGGGTAAAGCTGAAAGCTGAAATCCTCCGGCATCGGATCGTCCGGCGTCACCCAATGGGCGCGGCAATTGCGCTCGTAGGGCCCGAGGTTCAGCCCGAACTTCTCCTGCCGCAGGTAGTAAGAACTGTCGACATCGCGCAACAGCGGCAGCTTGCCGTTCTCCGCCGTCCACCGCTCCAGCTCGTCCAGCGGCTCGGTCAGGAAATACTGGTGGCTCATCACCACCATCGGCACGGTCCGCCCCCCGAAGGGCCTGAACCACTCGCCCACCCGCTGCGCGTAGTAGCCGGCGGCATTGACCACCTTCTCGCAGCGGATATCGCCCTTTTCGGTATGCACGATCCATTCGTCGCCCGCCCGGCTCACCCCGGTCGCGCCGGTAAAGCGCAGGATCCGCGCCCCCATCTGCCGCGCGCCCTTGGCCAGCGCCTGCGTCAGCTGCGCCGGGTCGATATCGCCATCGTCGGGGTCATAAAGCGCGCCTTCGATATCGTGCAGCTCGATGAACGGATAGCGCGCCTTGATCTCCGCCAGCCCGATGGTCTCCAGATCCATGCCCTGGCTGCGCCCCATGCTGACGGCGCGCGAAAACTCCTGCATCCGGTCCTTGCCATGCGCCAGCCGGATCGAGCCGGTGACATGGTAGTTCATCGGGTAGTCCACGTCTTCCGCCAGCCCGCGATAGAGCGACAGCGAGTAGCGCTGCAGGTTCATCACTGCCCAGGACGTTGAAAAGGAAGGGCAATTCCCCGCCGCATGCCAGGTGGACCCGGCCGTCAGCTCGTTCTTTTCCAACAGCACGCAATCGGTCCAGCCGGCCTTGGCCAGATGATACAGCGCCGAGACCCCGACCGCGCCGCCCCCGATGATGACCACCCTTGCGGTGCTCGGAAAGGCGGTGTTTTCAGTGACGCTCATGTCGATATTCTCCCTTGAAGCCGCGGGCCCGCGCCCGCGCGCCATATCCGTTCATTCCTGAGGCACTCCGTCGCCGATCTGGTAATAATCGCCCTTGTCGGCGGTAAAGATGTGCCGCACCAGATGCGCCCCGCTCGGCCCGTCGACCGCGCCCATGGCAAAGCTGATGCTGTCGCGCCCGTCGACCTTCCAGAACAGGAACGACCCGCAAGTGCCGCAGAACCCGCGCTGGACCTTCGGACTGGACCGATACCATTTCGGCGCGCCCGCGATGGCGATGTCGCCAAGCGCCACTTCGGCGGATGCCCAGTAATGCCCCGACTGCTTGCGGCACTGGCCGCAATGGCAGGCCCAGACTTCGCCCGGGGCTGAGGCAATCTCGAAACTGATCTCGCCACACAGGCATGATCCACGCATGATCGGCTCCTAATAGACCGGCGGAGAGATGACCCAGATCACCTCGCAGGGCTGCGATGACGGGTTGTGCCAGCGAAACGGCTCGCCCCGGATGCGGAACGCATCGCCCTCGCCCAGTTCGAACCGCGCCTCGCCGATCCAGAGCGTCAGACAACCCGCAGCCACATAGCCTACCTCCTGGGTCGGACGCCGGACCGCCTGACCCAGCTTCGCGCCCGGCAGAAAGGTCGAATGCACCACCTCGAATTCGTCGGTCAGGTCGGGCGAGAGCAGTTCTTCCACCAGCCCCGCCTCGCGCGACCCGATCGGGCGGCGGCTTGCCTTGCGCACGATGTGACCGGCTTCCTGCGGCAGCGCCGAGGCGCGGAACAGGCTCGAAATCGACACATCCAGCACGCGGGCAATCTCGCGCAGATCGTTGATCGACGGGCTGGACAGGTCCCGCTCCACCTGGCTCAGCCAGCCGACCGAGCGCCCCAGAACGTCGGCCAGCCCCTGCAAGGTCAGCCCGCGCGCACGGCGCAGCGACCGGAGATCGGCCCCCAGCGTCCTGGCGTCATCGGGGATGGCATGCAGCATCGATTCGCTCGTGAAAAATCTGACGTCAATTTCACGATGCCATGCGCGGATGAAATTTCAAAGAAGAATTTCACGCCCTTCATTTTGGCACAAATACCTCCGCCGGAGGCATCAGATCTCTTTTGCAAACACCGAAGCCAGGATCCGCCCCAGCCCATCGGCATCGGCCATGTCGAAGGCGTCGATCCGGTCGCTGTCGATGTCGAACACCCCGATCACCTCTCCCGCCGCGTTGCGGACCGGCAGGACGATTTCCGACCGCGTGGTGCTCGAACAGGCGATATGGCCGGAGAACGCCTCGACATCGGGCACCAGCTGCACTTGGCCGCTGCGCGCCGCCGCCCCGCAGACCCCGCGTGAAAACGGGATCACCAGACAGCCATGCCCGCCCTGATAGGGCCCGATCTTCATCAGTTCCGGCGCGGTCACCCGGTAGAAGCCGGTCCAGTCGAACCGGTCATCGGCGTGATGCACCTCGCAGGCCACGGTCGCCATCAGCGCCACCGTGTCGGTCTCGCCCTCGGTCAGGGCGGCGATGGTCCTGGCAAGTTCGGCGTAGTCGACCCGCATCGTTTACGGCCTCTCGATGGCGATGGCGGTGCCTTCGCCGCCGCCGATGCAGATGGCGGCAACGCCGCGTTTCAGGCCCCGCGCCTCCAGCGCGTGCAACAGCGTGACCATGATCCGCGCCCCCGATGCCCCGATCGGATGCCCCAGCGCGCAGGCCCCGCCATTGACGTTGAGCCGTTCGCGCGGCACGCCCATCTCGGCCATGAAGGCCATGGGCACCACCGCGAAAGCCTCGTTGACCTCCCACAGGTCGACATCGTCGACCGCCCAGCCCAGCCGGTCCAGCAGCTTGCGCGCCGCCGGCACCGGCGCGGTGGTGAACAGGGCCGGCTCCTGTGCGTGGCTGGCATGGCCGCGGATGAAGGCCCGCACCGGCAGTCCGCGCGCCCGCGCCGTCTCGGCCGAACTCAGCACCAGAGCCGCCGCCCCGTCCGAGATCGACGACGAATTGGCGGCGGTGACGGTCCCGTCCTTGCGGAAGGCGGGCCTGAGACCCGGTATCTTCTCGGGCCGCGCCTTGGCGGGTTGCTCGTCACGCCCGACCAGCACGGTGCCGCTGCGGTCGCTGACGCTGACCGGCGTGATCTCGGCGGCAAAGGCGCCTTCGGCCTCGGCCCGCAGCGCGTTACCCAGCGAGGTCAGCGCGAATTCGTCCTGCGCCGCGCGGCTGAACTGATAGCGCTCGGCGCAGTCCTCGGCGAAGGTCCCCATCAGGCGGCCCTTGTCATAGGCGTCTTCCAGCCCGTCGAGAAACATCGAATCCTGCACCGACTGGTGGCCGATCCGCGCGCCCGACCGCATCTTGGGCAAGAGATATGGCGCGTTGGTCATGCTCTCCATTCCGCCGGCGGCGACCAGCTCGGCCTGACCCAGCGCGATCTGGTCAAAGGCCACCATCGCCGCCTTCATGCCCGATCCGCACATCTTGTTGAGGGTGGTGGCAGGCACCTCCTGACCCAGCCCGGCAAGAAACCCCGCCTGCCGCGCCGGCGCCTGGCCCTGTCCGGCGGGCAACACGCAGCCCATGAGCAGTTCGTCCACCGTGCCGCAGCCCGCGCCGGCAAGTGCGGCGCCCAGCGCGGCCCCGCCCATCTCGGCCGCGCTCAGGCCGGAAAACACCCCCTGAAAGCCGCCCATCGCCGTCCGCGCCGCGCCCGAGATCACCACGTCACGCATGCTTGCCAACTCCTGTCCGATACTGCCCGCACTCTACCGCCGCGCCAGACCTTGCGCGACCCAAAAGCCGCAATTCGGCCATGGTCCGATCATGTTTGCGCCACCAAGACCGCGCAGGGTCGGCCCCGTAGCTGCATAGCTTCCCCCGGCGTTGCGTGTCTTAGCCCCCACCCAGTAGCGCAGCGCCGGGGCACTTTGCGGAACCTTCCCGATCTCCGGCAGGCGCCCGGCCTAGTTCAGCTGGACGTAAAGCGGATAATGCCCATCCTCGAACGGGCCGAAGAACTCGCCCAGATCGGGATGCGACACCGGCTCGCCCGAATAATCCGCCACCAGGTTCTGCTCCGAGACATAGGCCACGTAGTAGCTCTGCTCGTTCTCGGCCAAGAGATGATAGAAGGGCTGGTTCTTGCGGGGGCGGCTGTCCTCGGGGATGGCCTGGTACCATTCCTCGGTGTTGGAGAACATCGGGTCGATGTCAAAGACCACGCCGCGGAACGGGTGCTTGCGGTGGCGCACCACCTGGCCCAACCCGTATTTCGCGCGTGACTTGAACATCGGCGTTCCCCCGCGCCATTGGTATCCGCCAAGCCGCCTCGATGTCCACATCATCGGGTCCAAACATTCGGAAACAGTCTGTGGACTCGGGCCAGACAGTGGGAAGCTGGTCATTTTGCCGCCGATCATCCGCCAGTATCGGCAGAATCATGCTTGAAACCGTTTCCTCAGCCCGCGCGATCAGCTAAGCTGCCGGAAAAGAAAAGCGAGAGGCAGATGAGCAGACTCTTTCGCACCATGATTCTTCTGGTGTTGATCACCGGCTGTGGAAACCGTGAATTCACCGCCCCCCGAGAGCTGGACGATGCATGCAGCATCGTGCGCCAGCACCCCGACTATCTGCGCGCCTTCCGGGCGGCCGAGCGCAAATGGGGGGTTCCGGTCGCGGTGCAGATGGCGATCATCTACCAGGAAAGCAAGTTCATCGGCAATGCGCGCACCCCGCACCAATACGTACTGGGCGTGATCCCGGTGGGCCGCCAGTCTTCGGCCTACGGCTACAGCCAGGCGCTGGATGCCACCTGGGAAGACTATCAGAACGAGGAAGGCGGCCGCAGCGCCCGGCGCGACAACATCCGCGCGGCGACCGATTTCATGGGCTGGTACATGGTCCAGACCACCGAGGAGACCGGCGTGCCGCTGACCGATGCCCGCAACCAGTATCTGGCCTATCACGAGGGGCGCACCGGCTACATGCGCGGAACCTATCGCAGCAAGTCCTGGCTGGTGCGAATCGCAGGCGAGGTCGACGACCGCGCCGCGCTCTACAACGTGCAACTGGGCCGCTGCGGGCGCAACTGAGCCGGAACCGGCAGGTCAGAAGCCCCGCCGGCGCATCTCGGACTGGATGTTGAACAGGCTCTCGCGGATGGTGCCGCCGACGGTCACGTCGCCAAGGATCACCGTCGTCTCGCCGCCGCCGCTGTCGGCGATGATCCACTGGCGCAACTCGACCGGGCCATTGGTGAAGACCAGCCGGATCGATCCGTATTCGGGATGATCGGGGTCCTGCGCGGTCAGCGTGGTGGTCAGCCCGTCATAGTCATGGCCCGTCACCATCCGCGCATTGTCGAGATCGACATTGCGCTGCAACAGGATGTTGAGCGGGGTCTGGTTCAGCGGGTAGCGCTCGGGCCCGGTATTGGAGCGCGGATCGAAGATCGCCAGCTGCCCGCCACCGGCGATGACCAGCGCCTCCTCGGGCGGGTCATATTCGAACCGGATGCGGCCGGGGCGCTTGATGTAGATGCGCCCCGTTGCCAGCGTGCCATCGCCGTTGATCTGGGTGAACTGCCCCTCGACCGTTTGCAGGCCGTTGAGATAGGCCGAAATCTGCGCCAGCGGTATCTCCTGGCCCAGGGCAGGCAGGGCCAGCCCGGCAAGGGCCAGCGGTGCGGCGACAATCATGCGGCGAAGTCGGTTCATGGCGTGTTACCTAATGCTCGGCGCGGGCAAGCGCACCCCCTCATGTCGGCCCAATGCACCATGCCGGCGCGCGATAGGCGATATCAGGCCGAAGTCAGCCGATACCGCCCTCGCCCGCGCTTGTCAGTGCTGCTCGCCCACCAGTATCTCGCGCTTGCCGACATGGTTGGCTGAACTGACCACGCCCTGATCCTCCATCTGCTCGACCAGCCGGGCGGCCTTGTTGTAGCCGATGGCCAGCTTGCGCTGGATGTAGGAGGTCGAGCATTTGCGGTCGGTCAGCACGATGGCCACGGCCTGATCGTATAGCGCATCCTCGCCATCGGTGTTGCCGCCGAGGCCAAGCACCAGGTCGATCTCGGACTCCTTGTCCTCGTCTTGCCCGTCGACCACGCCGGACATGTATTCCGGCGGCCCGAAGCCCTTGAGGAAGTTGACGATCTCCTCGACCTCCTCGTCGCTGACGAAGGGGCCGTGCACGCGGGTGATCTTGGCGCCGCCGGCCATGTAGAGCATGTCGCCCATGCCCAGCAGCTGTTCGGCCCCCTGCTCGCCCAGAATGGTGCGGCTGTCGATCTTGGAGGTGACCTGAAAGCTGATCCGGGTGGGGAAGTTGGCCTTGATCGTGCCGGTGATGACATCGACCGAGGGCCGCTGCGTTGCCATGATCAGGTGAATGCCCGAGGCCCGCGCCATCTGCGCCAGCCGCTGGATGCAGGCCTCGATCTCCTTGCCGGCCACCATCATCAGGTCGGCCATCTCGTCGACCACCACCACGATATAGGGCATCGATTCGGGCGCGAATTCCTCGGTCTCGAACACCGGGTCGCCGGTTTCGTCGTCAAAGCCGGTCTGGACGGTGCGGCTGAACATCTCGCCCCGGCTGAGCGCATCCTGCACCCGCCCGTTGAAGCCCTCGATGTTGCGCACCCCCATCTTGGACATGCGGCGATAACGCTCCTCCATCTCGCCCACGACCCATTTCAGCGCCACCACCGCCTTCTTGGGGTCGGTCACCACAGGCGACAGCAGATGCGGGATGCCGTCATAGACGCTGAGTTCCAGCATCTTGGGGTCGATCATGATCATCCGGCATTCCTGCGGGGTCAGCTTGTACAAGAGGCTGAGGATCATGGTGTTGATGGCCACCGACTTGCCCGAGCCGGTGGTGCCGGCGATCAGCAGGTGCGGCATCTTGGCCAGGTTGGCCACCACCGGGTCGCCGCCGATATCCTTGCCCAGCGCCAGCGGCAGCTTCATGTTGCTGTCACCGAAATCGCGGGCTGACAGGATCTCGCGCAGCACCACCTTTTCGCGGTGGGCGTTGGGCAGTTCGATCCCGATCACCGAGCGCCCGGGCACGGTGGAAACCCGCGCCGACAGCGCCGACATCGACCGGGCGATGTCATCGGCCAGGCCGATCACCCGGCTGGCCTTGAGGCCCGGCGCCGGCTCCAGCTCGTACATCGTCACCACCGGGCCGGGGCGGACGCTGACGATCTCGCCCTTGACGCCGTAATCGTCCAGAACCGATTCCAGCATGCGGGCGTTTTCTTCCAGCGCCTCGTCCGAGAGGTGATGGCGGACAATCTCGACCGGGCTGGTCAGCAGGTTGAGCGGCGGATGCTCGTAATCGGGGTGCCGCTCCTCGAATTGCAGCCGGGGCTGGGCCTCGGCCTGGGCGCGGCGCGACGGGGCCGGGGCGCGCTTGGGCGTGTGCTGCACCACCCGGCGCGGCTCGAAGACCGGGATGGGCCGGTAGGGCGAGCCCGCCTGGTCAAGCACCTCGTCATCCTCCGCGTAGTCGTCGAGCGGGTCGAAGGACTCGGCGTCGCCGTCGTCATTGCCGCTGTCGTCGTATTCCTGAAGTTCGCCCTCCTGGAAGCGGGCGGCGCCCAAGTCCTCCCGGTCGTCATCCTCGTCCTCGACCCAGGTCCGCGTGACCCCCGGCAGGGCGCCCGGCATACGGGGCGCGCTCACCGGCGGCTCGGCGCGGGCGCCATCGCCCAGCACCAGATGCGGGGGCGAAACGGGGCGCTGAAACACCGGCGTCTCGGGCGAAAGGGCTTCGGGCAACGGCGAGGGCGCGATGCGGCCGGCCGCATCCATGCGGGCGCGGACGGCATTGCGGATCTGCGACCGGATCCGGTCCTCGTCGCGCGGGGCGAGCTCGGCCTCGGGCTGCATGACGGGGGGCAGCTCCGGCTCAGGCATCGTCGGGCCCTTGCGGCGGAATGCCGGCAGGCGCGACAACAGCCCGCCCTGGTGTTCGTGCCCGCGCGCCGCGGCCAGACCGGAGGGCCGCGTCACCGGCTCGGCTGCCGGCACCGCACGCGGCATCAGCGATTGCGCCACCGAGCGGGCATCGGGCCCGGCGGCCGGGGCGACAAGCGGCTGGCCCTGATTGGCCTGCGCGCGCAGCGCCGACCGGGCAGAGGCGGATTGCAGCCCGGCGGCAGGCTGGCCGGGCGCGCGCAGCGGCGGTTCGGACGCGTGGGTCGGCATGGCCGGATTGGCCCGCACCACCGCGGCCACCCGCGCCTTCTGGCTCGCCAGGTCCTGCGGCTGCGCGCCGGCAAGTCCGGGCCGCGCCTCGGCCTGCCGCTCGGCCCGGCGGGCCTCGACCCCGTCGCGGGCACTGCGCGCGGCGCGCGCCGAAAGCGTGGCGCCGGATCCCAGCAGGCGCAGCAGCGCCACATAGACCAGCACCAGCCCGACCACGAAGTAGCGGATGCCGATGCGGATCTCGCGCAGCGTGAAGCCCAGCGCAAAGCCGCCAAGTGCGGCCAGCGCCAGCCCCGAGATCAGCGCCGCAACCTTGACCGTCACCGAAACCGCCAGTGGCACCACCGTCAGGATGATGCCCAGAACCGTATCCCCGAACAGCCCGCCAAGGCCGAAGGTATGGGTCCATTGCGGCCCCGGCGTCAGCGTCGCCGAGTAGATCGAGCCCAAAGCCACGATGATCGGCACGAACACCATGCGCCCCAGCGCGCGCTCGGTGCCCATGTGCAGGGTCAGGCGCAGGCCCCAGGTCAACAGGGCCAGCGGCATCACCCAGACGCCGCCTCCGGCGATCATCAGGATCGGCGCGGCCAGCGATGCGCCGGTCCGTCCCATCCAGTTATGCACCGGCGCGTCGGTGGCCAGCATCCAGTTCGGGTCATCGGGCGAATAGGTGGCGATCATGGTCGCGGCCATCACCCCGATCAGGATCAGCGCGATGCCGATCAGCTCCTTGCCGCGCCTTTCGATGGCGGCCTGCATGTCGCTGTCCAGAAGCGGGTCGCGCTGACGTGTCGAATAGGAAGCCATGCCTGTCCCTCAGTCGTAAAGGCAGTCGCGGAGCAAACTCAGCCCGCGCTGCATCTCTTGTGTTGGGGCCACCATGGCGACCCGGATATATCCCTTGCCGGGGTTCTCGCCCCCGACCTCGCGGCCCAGATAGGCGCCCGGCAGCACCCGCACTCCGGTTTCCTGCCACAGCTCCAGCGCCGCGGCCTCGCCATCGGGCACCGGCAGCCACAGAAAGAAACCGGCAGTGGGGCTGTGATAGCCCGGCACGCCATCGAGTATCTGGTCGGCGATGCGGTATTTCTGCTGGTAGAGCGCGCGGCTCTCGTTGACATGGGCCTCGTCCGCCCAGACCTTTTCGGCCACCCGCACCAGCGGCAGCGGCAAGGGCGCACCGGCATAGGCCCGCAGCTGGCGGATGCGGGCGATGTTCTCGACGCCCGAGGCCACGAAGCCCGAGCGCAGGCCCGGCAGGTTCGACCGCTTGGACAGCGAGTGAAAGATCACCACCCGGTTCGGATCCGCGCCCATCGCGGCGGCCATCTCCATGGCGCCCACCGGCGGCGTGTCGCGCCAGATCTCGGAATAGCATTCATCGGCAAAGATCAGGAAATCATGCTTTTCGGCCAGCGCGATCAGGTCGCGCCAATAGGCCTCGCTGGCCACCGCGCCCTGCGGGTTAGCGGGCGAGCAGACATAGGCGATGGCCGTGCGGTCCAGCGTCTGGGCCGGCAGGCTCTCGTAATCGGGCAGGTGTCCGGTCTGCGCCGTCGCCGGCACAAAGACCGCCTCGGCGCCGACCGAGGCCGCGGCCACCGCATAGACCTGATAGAACGGATTGGGGATCAGGATGGCGGGCCGGCGGCCGGCCTTGGTCTCGGGGCAAAGCGCCATCGCGGCGTTGTAGAGCCCCTCGCGGGTGCCGTTGAGCGCCATGATCTGGTCGGGCGACACGGCAACCCCGTAGCGCGACCCGATCCAGCCCTGAATGGCGGCCAGCAGTTCCGGCGTGCCGTCATTGGGCGGATAGACGCCAAAGCCGTCGAGGTTGTCGGCCAGCACCTGGCCAACCCAGTCGGGAAAGGCATGGCGCGGCTCGCCGATGGTCATGGCAATGGGCGTGCCGCCCGGACGGTGCCCGTCCAGAAGGCTGCGCAGGCGCGGAAACGCATATTCCGGTAGGTTCGAAAACCGCTCGGGGAAATCCATCATTGCCTCAACCCGCGGGATCATTGTCGCCCCGCTTGCCATCAGACTAACGCTGTCCGGCCCCGCCTGTCCAGAAAAAGGGAACAAATCAGGGGGGTTGAGCCCCCCCGATGTGGCATTTAGGCCAGTGCCGCCGCTGCCGCGCTGCACAGGCGCAGCAATCGGGCCTCGCCGCCGGGCGCGGCGTTGAACATGATCCCCGCCGAGGGGGTGCCGGTCGGCAGGGTCATCGCACACAGACCCATCAGGTTGGCGACCCGCGTATTGCGCAGCGCGAGCAGGTTTTCCGAGCGGAAATAGGCCTCATCCGCCACCAGGCGGTCGACATTCGGCGGCGCAATCGGCGAGGTCGGCAAGATCACCGCGTCATAGCCTGCGGTCGCCGCCGCATAGTCGCTGCGGATCTGCCGCAACTCGCGCCAGGCCCGCAGATACTGGCTGGCCGAGACATCGGCGCCTGCCAGAATGCGTTGATATATCTGGAAATACATCTTTTCCGGCGCAGCTTCGATGCGCTCGCCCCACCAGCCCCAGGCATCGGCGGTAAAGAGCGCGCCGGCCAGATCGAAGGCGCGCCGCAAGGTTGGCACCGCGCCCCTCTCGATTACCGCGCCGGCATCCGCCAACCGCGCCACGGCATCCTCGAAGCCGGCGCGGGGGCCGTCGCGCAGGTCTTCCATGCCGATGGTGTCGAGAATCATCAGCCGCGCGCCGTCGATCCGTGCGCCGGCCAGATCGGCGGGCCGC
>CAUJIU010000053.1 GCA_963205075.1 Pseudomonadota bacterium
CCCACCGACCCGCCCGACAGCGTGGTCAGCGCCTCGGACTGCCCGGTTGCGTGGCCCGCGGCGGCCAGTGCCCGCGCCAGATCGGCAGGCAGAAGTTCGGCAAAGCGCAATTCGCGGCAGCGCGAGCGGATGGTCGGCAACAGGCCCGCCGGCTGGTGCGAGATCAAAAGCAGCGTGCAGAGCTCTGGCGGTTCTTCCAGCTCTTTCAGCAGCGCGTTGGCCGCACCCGCGGCCATGTCGTCAACACTGTCGACGATCACCACCCGGCGGCCGCCCTCGGCCGCAGACAGGTGAAAGAACCGCTTGAGATCGCGCACCCGGTCGACGGCGATGGTCTGGCTCAGCTTGTCGCCACGTTCGTTGGGGCCCCGCCGCAGCACGTGCAGGCGCGGATGCGCGTCGGCGCGGATCAGGCGCATGTCCGGGTGGTCGGCGGGCAAGGCGAGCGTGGTTGGTGGCGGCGGCGCGCCAAAGAGGCCATCGCCGCTGCCCGCGACCTGCGATAGCAGGAACCCGGCGATCCGGTAGGCCATGGTCGCCTTGCCCACCCCGCGCGGCCCCGTCAGAAGCCAGCCCGAATGCAACCGGTCCGAGGCGAATGCCGCCAGGAACTCGGCCTCGGCGCGGTCCTGCCCGATCAGCTCGGACGTGTCGCGCGGATGCGGGGCGCCTTCGATGCGGTCCGGCTCTGGCAGCAGCGTGTCGCTCACGCCAGGTCCCCGATCCGCTCCAGCGCCAGGGCGGCCACTTCGGCGGCGACCGCCTCGGGCTCGCGCTGGCCGTCGATCAGCAGGCAGCGGTCGGCATGTTCGCGCGCCAGCGCCAGAAAGCCGTGGCGCAAGGTTTCCTGAAAGCCCAGGCCGAACTCCTCGAACCGGTCCTCGCCCGACTTGCGGGCAAGGCCGCGCGCCAGTGCCGCCGCCGGGTCCATGTCGATCACGAAGGTCAGGTCCGGCTCGCGCCCGATCACCATCTTGTGCAGCCGGTCGACGATGGAGCGCAGATCGCCGCGGGTGGCGCCCTGATAGATGCGGGTCGAATCCGCGAAACGGTCCGAGATGACGATGGCGCCGCGCGCCAGCGCCGGCTCGATGGTCTTTTCCAGATGGTCGCGGCGGGCGGCGGTGAACAGCAATATCTCGGTCTCGGCGGACCAGCGGCCCGGCTCGCCGGTCAGCACCAGCGCGCGGATCTCTTCGGCGCCGGGGCTGCCGCCCGGTTCGCGGGTCAGCACCACGTCACGATGTTGCTGGCGCAGCCTTTCGGCCAGCATCCGGGCCTGGGTCGACTTGCCCGAGCCGTCGATCCCCTCGAACGAGATGAACAGACCCGGCCCCATCGGCCCGGTCACGCGGGCGCGGCGGTGTCGGCGGTGTCGGCCGGGGCGACCTTGCCCAGAAGCAGGCCCGCCGCCGTCCGCAGTTTGACCAGGATGCCGCCGCGCGCCACCGACCGGTCGGCGACCAGATCGACGCGAGTTTCCGGCAGGCCCTCGGCGGTGACCACCAGTTCGGCCAGCCGCTGGCCCTGGGCGATCGGGGCCTCGATCGGCCCGGTATAGCGGATTTCGGCGGTGACGCTGCCGGTGACCGAAACCGGCAGCAGCAGGCTCAGGTTCTCGGCCACCGTCAGCCCTACCGCATCTTCCGCCCCCATCCAGACCGGAGCCTGCGCGATCTGGGTGCCCGAGGTGGCGACCTCGCGCAGCGCGAATTGCCGGAACGCCCAGGTCAGGATGCGCTCGCCTTCCTCGGCCCTCTCGGCCTGGCTCGACAGGCCCGAGACCACGAAGATCACCCGCCGGTCGCCCTGCTTGGCCGAGCCGACCAGCCCAGACCCGGCCTCGGAGGTGTGCCCGGTCTTCAGGCCATCGGCGCCGATGCCCAGCCCCAGGATCGGGTTGCGGTTCTGGGTGTTGGCGGGCACCCGCCCGTCATAGAGGAATTCCTGCTCGGAGAAGATCGGGTAGAAGGTCGGATAGTCGCGGATGATGTGGTCGGCCAGGATGCCCAGATCATGCATCGACATCACGTGACCCTCGGCAGGCCAGCCGTTGGAATTGACGAAATGCGAGTTGGTCAGCCCCAGTTGCTGCGCCCGCGCGTTCATCAGCCGCGCAAATCCCGCCTCGGTCCCGTCGGGTGACAGCGCCTCGGCCATCACCGCGCTGGCATCGTTGCCCGACAGCACGATGATACCGCGCAGCAATTCCTCGACCGTCGGCCGGTCGCGCGGATCGAGGAACATCGACGAGCCGCCATAGGCGGCGGCGTGCTCCGAGACCGGCAGCGTCTCGTCAATGCGCAACTGCCCGTTGGCGACCGCCTCGAAGGCCATGTAGATGGTCATCAGCTTGGACATCGAGGCCGGCGGCAGCGGCTCGTCGGCGTTCTTGGCCATCAGCACGGTCTGCGTCGTCTGGTCATAGACCCAGGCCGCGCGGGCGCGGGTCTCGAAGGATTGTGCGGCCAGCGTTGCCGCCCAGCCGATCAGCAAAGCCACGGGCAGGGCCAGTCTGGCCAGTCTTGTCAGGTTGACGCTCACGGGGCGCGCTCCTCCCGTCAGTTGGTGACAAAATAGGCGTCGGCGAAGCCCTGCGCCTTGACCTGGGTCAGCAGGGCCGCGCGCTCTTCGGCGGTTTGCGCCGGACCAACCAGCACCCGCCAGAACTTCCGGCCCTGGCTTTCCTGTTCCAGCACCGTGGGCTGCAGCCCGATGCCCCGCAGCTGTTCGGCCGTGCGGTTGGCATTGGCCTCGACCGAAAAGATGCCCAGCTGGATGAAGGGTTTCTCCAGCGCCGAGGCGCCGGCCGAAACCGATGCAACCGGGGCGGTCGCGGCCTCGGCATTGGCGATGGCGGCCGCGGCGCCGCTGGCGACCGGGTCGATCGGGGTGGTCTGGATCTCGCCCGGGGCATCGAAATCGGTGACGGCGGCGGTGGTCTGGGGCGCGGGCGCCTCCTCGCGGCGCAGCGCGGTGACGTTGAGCGTGGCCGGAGCGCCCGCCAGCATGCCGAGCGCATCGGCGGCGTCCGACGAAACCTGAAGGATCGGGCCGGGATTGTCGCGTTCGCGCCGGAACAGCGCGCCGATCACGAAACGGCCATTGGCCTCGTTGCGGATGATGACCCGCTCGGGGTCCTGCACATCGGGATGCGCGACCCAGACCCCGCCCAGCGAGGGGCGGCCATCCCAGAGGCCCTGGTCGGTCACCTGGAACACCTGCGGCGCCTCGACATCCCGCTCGACCAGCTCGACGCTGCGCGCCGCGGTATCGGTGCCGCCGCCCGGGTTGGCGCGAAAGGGGTTGTTGGCCTCGTCACAGCCGGCAAGCGCCAGCGGCAGCGCAATCAACGCGGCCAGGCCGCCGGTCCGAAAAGCTGATCTTGCTGCGCCTGTCATTGAGTGCCTCTGACCTCTTGTCCACATGCGGCGTTCGGCCGTTTCCCGACCGTATGAGTGCCCGCCGGGGCAAGATAGCGCCACAACGGCACCATTGAAAGGCCCCAGGGCCCGCCATCGGCCGTTTTCCCCGGCGCCGGTAGGGGCTTACCGAATCGCCCGACCGGCCTTAAGTCAGGCCCGCACGGAGGAGTGGCAGAGTGGTCGATTGCGACGGTCTTGAAAACCGTTGAACGTGAAAGCGTTCCGTGGGTTCGAATCCCACCTCCTCCGCCACCCGAACGCCCCGGACGGCGGAACATGGCGTAGTTGCGCTCCTCGGGATGCTGCCCTGGGATTGCGGATGGCCGGGCCGGGGCGCGTTCAGTCGCGTGGCGTGACCCGGCGGCGCAGGTCGGCGATCACTTCGCCCATGGCGTCGCCGTGCCGCAGCAGGCTGCCGCCCAAGAGGAACATGGTGTCCGGACCGTACATCGCCACCATCTCGTCGGCCCGCTCCGGCGTCATGCCGCCGCCCGGGCCGGGCATCATCGGCGGGCCGATCCCGCCTGGATCCTGACAGGCACGGGCGATCTCGGTGCATTCCTGCGCGGAAAACCCGAACCGCCCGCCCACATTGGGAAATACCGAGATGTCGGCCCCGGCGAGCCGTTGCAGGGTGCCGAACATCATCGCATGGGTAAACCCGGTATCGCCTGACAGCACATAGGGGCCCAGAAAGCTGGGATGGGTCATGATCGGCAGGCCGAGCGTCTTGTCCCGCGCCAGCCGGTTGACCAGATCGAAGCCGAACAGCCCCGGCATCACCAAAAGCCCGTCCACCCCCGCCGCCCTGGCATGGGCCGCGTGGCCGTCAAGGTCGGCCGAATGTCCGGCCAGTCCGGCGAAGTAGAGGCAGGCATTGCCGGTTTCGGCATTGGCGCGCGCCACGGCGGCGGTGATCCGGTCCACCCGCTCGCGGAACGGCGCGCAGGGCTGGTCGCTCAGCCCGTGATCTTCCTTGACGATATGGGCGCCGCTCCGGGCGCAAATATAGGCGATCTCGGCCAGACGTTCGGCGCTGGAGCCCTGGGGTTTCAGGACCGGCGCGATCAGCGGCCCGGCGGGCGTGCGCGCCAGACGGCGCAGCCCGGCAATGCCGAAGCGTGGGCCGGCAAACACCTCTGCCAGCGGTCCAAGCTCAAGGCCGGTGACCTTGATCCCCTTCTGGATGCTCGAATTGCCGAAGATCACGTTCAGCAATTGCGGCAGTTCGGCGCCACAGCTTTCCGGCGAATAGCTGATGGTCGCGCGAAAGCACCCCTCGCCCTCGCGGCCCAGATCCTCGACCCGGCCCAGGATGACATCCTCGATGAAGCCGCGCGGAACCACCTCGCGCGGGATCTCGACCGTCTGTTCCAGCGCGATGCCCTGCGCCCGCAGCATGGCCGCCGCGCGGTCCGGCGCGAAGATGCGGTAGGTGACGCGGAAGCGGTCGGTCATAGCCCCTCGGCCTTGGCGGCGGAATGCACCGCCTCGATCCGCGCGGCGGACAGGTCCGCTTCGGAAATGCCGAATTCGGCGCCCAGCAGCCGCTCGACCCCGCGCACCAGCGCCATGGCGTCCAGACCGTAGTATTTCATCAGGTAGGGCCGCGAGCCGCCATGGGCATAGCTGTCCTTCAGCCCCAGCCTGATCAGCCGCTTGCCGACCCCGGCATCGGCCATGATCTCGGCCAGCAGCGACCCGATCCCGCCTTCGGTGACGTGGTTTTCCAGCGTCACCACCCCGGCGCGCACCGACTGGACATGGTCCAGCATCGCCGCCGCATCGAACGGCTTGATGGTGTTCAGATGCAGGTGGCGGACCGACACGCCGGCCGCCTCAAGGGCGGTCCGCGCACGCAGGGCCTCTTCGGTGGTGATGCCCGAGGTCACGATCAGCACATCCTCGCCCAGCGCCAGTTCGCGCATCTGCCCGACCACGATCGGCGTGTGGAACAGCCGCGGCACCGAGCCGCGCAGCACCCGGGAATAGACCGGGCCGTCGATGCTGTCGGCGGCCTCGCAGATGCTTTCGACCTCGGTGGCGTCGCCGGTCTCGAGGATCGTCATGTTCGGGATTGACCGCATCACCGCGATGTCCTCGATCGCCTGATGGGTCATGCCACCCGGCGTGGTGATGCCCGGCAGGAACCCCATCAGCCGCACCTTGCGGCGCGGATAGGCGATGGAGGCCATCAGCTGGTCATAGGGCCGCCGGTAGAGGAACACGCCAAAGCTGTGCACGAAGGGCCGATACCCCGCCAGCCCCAGGCCGCCGGCGAAGGACAGCATGTTCTGTTCGGCCATGCCCAGGCTGAGGAACTGGTCGGGGTGCTGGTCGCGGAACTTGTCGATCTCGCACGAACTGGTGAGGTCGGCGGACAGGCAGAGCACATCGGGATTGGCGAGCGCATGTTTCTCGAAAGCCCGTTCGTAGGGGCGGTTGACCATTTCGACCATGTCGCGGCCTCCTAATAGGTCACGGGCGGCACGCCCAGCGATGCGGCGATGTCGCGGTTCATGTCGGCGCGCTCTTTCTCGGACTTGAAGCGCACGTAGTGCAGACGCGGGAACCGCGCTTCCAGTGCGGGCATGCCCCGGAACGGGCTGGTATTTGCGAGGATGATCAGCGGCTTGCCCGGATGCGGCGTCCTGACCGCCGCGCGCATGGCATCGAGGTCGTGGCCATCCACCCAGACCGCGACGCCGCCGAAGGCGGTGATCTTTTCGGCGATGTCGCCCACTTCCATCACCGAGTCCATCGCGCCGTCGCATTGCTGGCGGTTCACGTCCATGATCGCATGAAGGCTGTCGATCCCGTGATGCGACGCGGCGGCGATTGCCTCCCAGGTCTGGCCCTCCTGCACCTCGCCGTCGGACATGTAGACCCAGGTGCGTCCGGTGTCGCCGCGCCGCCTGCGGCCCCAGGCAAGGCCGGCGGCGGTGGAAAACCCGATGCCGAGGGTGCCGTTATGCACCTCCATGCCGGGCGAATGTTCGGCGCCGATCATCTCGACGCTGGAGCCGTCCTGGTTGAACATCTCCAGACCCTCGGGCGCCATGCGGCCGACCTCGATCAGGGTGGCATAGGCGACCAGCGCATAATGCGCCGGCGCGATGAACAGCCGGTCGAATTGCGGTTCTGCCGGGCCGTTGTAGCCGGCGCCGGTATGATAGTCGGGATTGGTCGCCGACGGCACGCCGGCGAACGGCTTGGGGATCATCGGCAGCGTCGGCGCGCCCAGGTTCAGCTCTTCGTTATAGAGCCAGGCCAGCTGCTCGGCGGCCGAGCAGGCCTGGCTGAGATAGCCGCCATTGTTGCGGATCGAATGCTCGAACACCCGGCAGCGGATGCCATGCGCCACCTCCTCGGTGCTGCGGGCGTTGCGGCGGTCACTGTCGAGCATGAACTATCCTCCTGCCGAGAGTTTGGCATAAGTCAAATACTTTGACAATTGTAAAGGATCAAACGGCGCGCCGACGGCGCGGGGGGATGCGGGGGGATTGCGCCCCCCGCAAGTCGTATCAGTTGCGCGCCGGCAGCGGCATCCAGTCGGGAACGGCCACATCGGCATGGGCGAACTGCGGCATTTTCGCCGACAGGGTTTCCATGTTGGTGATGTCATTGTCGTTCAGGAACGCCTGGGTGATCAGGGTCGGCGGCACGATGACCGACGCCCCCGGATCCTCGCCCGCCAGCAACATCGCCAGCGCGCGCACGCTCACCTCGCCGACCACGGCGGGGTTGGTGGCCACGGTCGCGGCCCATGCGCTGTCCGGTTCGCGCATGGCCGAGATGTCGGCGGTCGACACGTCGGCGGAGTAGATGTCGATGTCCTGGCTCAGCCCGGCCTCGTCCACGGCAATCTTCACGCCCTTGGCGAATTCGTCATAGGGGGCAAAAATGACCGTGATGTTCGGGTTGGCCTGCAGGACCGAGCGGGCCTGGTTGGCGACCGAGTTGGCGATCGGGTTGTCGAGAGTTCCGAACACCGCCACTTCCTCGATGCCGGGGTTTTCGGCGCGCACGTCCTGCCAGGCCTGGTCGCGACGATCCAGCGGCGCGATGCCGGGCACGTAGACATAGCCCGCCGCCCAGGTGTCGCCGTTGTCGGCAATCGCCTGCTCCAGCGCCAGTTTGCCCAGCAGGTAGTCCGACTGCTCGATCTGCGGAATTGCCGGGTTCTCGACGTTCACGTCAAAGGCCACGACCTTGATCCCGGCATCGATGGCGCGCTGGGCGGCCTCTTGCATGGATTCGGTCAGCCCGTGCTGGATGATGATGCCGTCCACGCCCAGGGCAATGGCCTGATCGACCATGTCGGCCTGAAGGGCGGCATCCTGCCGGCTGTCGAACACCCGCAGATCGACACCAAGTGCCGCCGCCTGCGCCTCGACACCGGCCAGAGAGGCCTGGAAGAAGTCGCCGGTGGACAGGTAGCGCACCAGCGCGATCTGCACCTCGCCGGGATTGTCGAACGGGGCGGGCATGTCCGCCGCCAGCGCCGCGCTGGTCAGCGCGGTGCCCGAAAGCAGCGCCGCCCCCGCCAGTTTGATGATTTCGCGTCGAAATAGTTTCATGGTTATCCTCCCATATGTAGCAAAATGCGGTTGCCCGCGGTCAATGCCCTCCGCCGCGCTTGCGCGAGGAAAGAGCGAAGGTGAAGACAAGAGCGACCACCAGCACGGCGCCCTTGACGAAATCCTGCGTGTAATAGGGTGCGTTCATCATCGTCAGCCCCTGCAGGAGGACGCCGACAAACAGCGCTCCGATGGCGGTGCCGAAGGCGTTGGGCTTGGCCGCGCCCAGCACCGCAAAGCCGATCAGCGCGGCGGCCACACTGTCCAGAAGCAGGTTGTTGCCGCTGGCGATATCGCCGCGTCCCAGCCGCGCCGCCAGCAAAATGCCCCCGACCGAGGCAAGCACGCCCGAGATCATGTAGGCCAGGATCTTGTAGCGGTTGACATTGGTCCCCGCCAGCCTGGCCGCCCGCTCGTTGGAGCCGATCGCATACATCAGCCGCCCGTGGCGCGTCAGTTCCAGAAACACCCAGACCAGCAGCCCGACGATCAGGAACACCACGACCGGCACCGGAATGAGATCGTCCAGCACCAGATCGAACCGATGCCGCCCCAGCCACAGGAAGCCCGCCGAGAAGGTTCCCTCGGTGGTCGAGCCGTCGGGCATGGTCATCCCGGTCGAGATCGACCGGCCCTCGGTCGGGATCCGTTGCAGGCCCACCAGCAGGAACATCATGCCCAGCGTCGCCAGCAGGTCGGGCACCTTCATCTTGACGATCAGAAGCCCGTTCACCAGCCCGACCAGCGCCCCCATGGCCAGACAGGCAACCACCGCGACGAAGGCGGATTGCTCCATCACCACCATCACATAGGCCGACAGCATCAGCGCCGAGGTGGCCACCGACCCGATCGACAGGTCGAACCCGCCCACCACCAGCGTCGCCGTCACCCCCAATGCCAGGATGCCGGTGATCGCCACCGACTGGAACACGAACACCGCCGAGCGCGCCCCGGCAAAGCCGCTGGCGGCGATGCTGAAGAAGACCACCAACCCCAGCAGCAGGATCAGGAAACCGAAGCGAATGGCAAAACGAAGGAGCGGTTGGTCTTGGACGGATTTCATCAATCAAGCCTGCATGTGGTGGGTGGTCTGTTCTTGCGCCGTCAGGCCGGATACCTCTGCCAGCATCCGGTTCAGATCGACGTTTTCATTGCGGTGCTCGCCGACCAGCGCCTGCTCGTTCAGCACCAGGATGCGGTCGGCGATTTCCAGCGCCTCGTCCAGTTCGGCGGCGAAAACGATGGTGGCCCGGTCCGCCGCCGTTTCGCGGATCCGGTGGCCGATATCGCGGCGGGCGCGAATGTCGACGCCCTGAAACGGCTCGTCCAGCACCAGCACCTGCGATGGTTCGGCCAGCCAGCGGCCGACCATCACCTTCTGCTGGTTGCCGCCCGACAGGGTGCCGATGGCATCATCTGGCCCCTGGCAGACGATGCCCAGCAGCTCGATCATGGCGCCGGTCCTGGCCCGCTCACTGCGACCCGACAGGAACGACAGCCGCGAATGGCGCCGGGTGAAGGGCAGGGTCAGGTTGCCGGAGATATCGAATTCGGGGATCACGCCGTTGCTGGCCCGGTCCTTGGCGCACAGAAACACCCCCGCCCGGATCGCTTCGCGCGGGGTGCGCGGCGCGTAGGGCGCGCCGTTCAGCGTCATGGCGCCGCCCGCGGCCGGTTGCATCCCGAACAGCACCGAGGCCAGCGCCGTCTTGCCGCTGCCAAGCAGCCCGGTGATCGCCA
Source organism: Pseudomonadota bacterium (assembly GCA_963205075.1). Taxonomy (GTDB): domain Bacteria; phylum Pseudomonadota; class Alphaproteobacteria; order Rhodobacterales; family Rhodobacteraceae; genus KLAP22. The sequence goes on from CAUJIU010000053.1 coordinate 9,746, forward strand.
CCACCTCGTTGCGATGCACCGTCAGGTCGATCGGCCGGCCGGTGGCCGACAGGCGCAGCCCGTTCAGTGCCAGCACGGGCGCCCCGACCGGCGGAATGGTGATGTCGGCCGCCGTCAGCCCATGGCCCAGCATGGCCGTGACCGCCCCCTCGTAATCCAGCGTCGGGCCTTCGAACAGGCCGGCGATCTGGCCGTCGCGCATCGCCACGATGCGGTCGGCGATGCGCCGGATATCCGACATCCGGTGCGAGATATACAGGATCGCCACCCCTTGCCCGCGCAGCCGTTCCAGGAGCGCAAACAGCCGCTCGGCTTCGGTGGCCGACAGCGACGAGGTCGGTTCGTCCAGGATCAGCACCCGGGCGTCGCGGGCCATGGCGCGGGCGATGGCGATCAGCTGCCGCTCGGCCACGCCGAGGTCGCCCACCGTCGCGCGCACGTCGAGGTCAAGCGACATCGCGTCCGCGATTTCCTGCGCCCCGGCCCGCATCGCCCGCGACCGCACGAAGAAGCCCGACCCGGGCTGGGTCAGGCGGTCCAGCATCAGGTTCGAGGCGACATCGAGATCGGGGATCACCCCGTCGTTGATCGACTGGTGCACGGTGACCACACCGGCGGCAATGGCCTCGGAGGGCGTGGCCGGCGCATAGGGCTGGCCGAACAGCTCGATCCGCCCCGCATCGGCCCGGTGCACGCCGCACAGGATCTTGACCAGCGTCGACTTGCCCGCGCCGTTGGCGCCCATCAGGACGGTGATCTGCCCCGAGGCAATCTCGAGGTCGATCCCGCGCAGGACCTTGTTCGGCCCGAACGCCTTTTCGATCCCCGACAGGCGGCATGCTGTGGCTGACATCCGATCCTCCCCCAACGACCCGATGTTATGGGCGTGCCGACAAAAGTCAACAGCTCTTGACAATTGGCAATGACCGGGCAGACTTTGAACGAAAGCGACAAGGGGGGAGTTTCGATGGAGGTGAGTGCTGACGGCTATGCGCCGCTGAGCGTGGAAACACTCGGCGCCCGGCTTGGCGGCTTGCCGGACGTGGCCGACCGGATCGGCGGAACACCGTCCGAATGGCAGGTGCGCGAGGTCGGCGACGGCAACCTGAACCTGGTGTTCGTGGTCCGGGGACCGGCTGGCACGGTGATCGTCAAGCAGGCTTTGCCCTATGTCAGGCTGGTCGGAGACAGCTGGCCCCTGCCGCTGAAACGGGCGTTCTTCGAATATCACGCGCTGACCCGTCAGGCCGCGCGCGACCCCGGCCGGGTGCCGCAGATCTACCATTTCGACGCGGTGCAGGCGCTGATCGTGATGGAGTTCCTCTCACCCCACACCATCCTGCGCGGCAAGCTGATCGCCGGCGACCACGTCGCGGGCCTGGGCGAGGCCCTGGGGCGGTTTGTCGCACGCACGGCATTTCGCGGTTCCGATCTGTCGATGCCCACCGCCACGCGCAAGGCCGATGCCGCGCTGTTTCTGGGCAATGTCGAACTGTGCGACATCACCGAGGGGCTGGTGTTCACCGATCCCTATCACGACGCCCCGCGCAACCACCACACGCCCGAACTGGCGCCGGTCGTGGCCGCCCTGCGCGGCGACGTGGCGATGAAGGTTCAGGTCCAGCACATGCTGGCGCGATTTGCCTCCAACGCCGAAACCATGCTGCACGGCGACCTGCATACCGGCTCGGTCATGTGCACCGGCAGCGAAACCAGGGTCATCGACCCGGAATTCGCCTTCTACGGCCCGATGGGGTTCGATCTGGGGATGCTGATCGCCAATTTCCTGATGGCGTTCTTCAGCCAGCCCGCGCATCGCAAGCCCGGCGAGGTCGACGCCTACCAGACATGGATCCTGCAGGTGATCGGAGATCTGTGCGCGGCCTTCGATGCCGAGTTCCGGCATCTGTGGACCACCGAAAGAACCGGCATGCTGTATCCGGCGGCGCTGTTCGAGGATCAGGGCCACGGCTCGGACGCGGCGCTGAACGACCGGCTGGCGATAATCTGGGACGACGCGATGGGGTTTTGCGGCATCGAGATGCACCGGCGGATCCTGTCGCTTGCCCATAATGCCGATTTCGAGAGTATTACCGATACCGGCCTGCGGGCCCGGCTCGAGGCGCGGAGCCTGACCATGGGCCGTGACCTGATCCTGGATCGCCCCGCCGATCCGGCCACACTGATCGCGCGGGCCCGCGCGACCCACACCAAGGATATCCTATGAAGGTCAACGGCACGCCCTACCGCTCCATCTGGTTCGACCACGCGAAGGGCGAGGTGCGCATCATCGACCAGCGCTGGCTGCCGCATGACTTTCGCCTTGCCACGCTGCGCAGCCGCGATGAATTCGCAACCGCGATCTACGAGATGTGGGTGCGCGGCGCCCCGCTGATCGGGGTGACGGCAGCCTATGGCGTGGCCTGCGACATGGCCCGCGACCCGTCCGACGCCAATCTCGATCAGGTCTGGGAGGTGCTGCACGCCACCCGTCCCACCGCGATCAACCTGCGCTGGGCGCTCGACCGTTGCCGCGCCGCGCTGCGCCCGCTGGCGCCCGCCGACCGTGCCGCCGCGGCGATGGCGCTGGCGCATGACATGGCCGACGAGGATGTCGAGATCAACCGCCAGATCGGCCTGCACGGCCTGGCGATCATCAGGGCCATCGCCGCGAAGAAGCCTGCCGGAGAGCCGGTGCGCCTGCTGACCCATTGCAATGCCGGCTGGCTCGCCACGGTCGACTGGGGCACCGCCACCAGCCCGATGTTCCATGCCGCCGATGCCGGGGTGGCGATCCATGTCTGGGTCGACGAAACCCGCCCCCGCAATCAGGGCGCCCTGACCGCATGGGAGCTGGGCAGCCACGGCGTCAGCCATCAATACGTGACCGACAATGCCGGTGGCCACCTGATGCAGAAGGGGCTGGTCGACATGGTCATCACCGGGACCGACCGCACCACCCGGCAGGGCGATGTCTGCAACAAGATCGGCACCTACCTCAAGGCGCTGGCCGCCCATGACAACAGCGTGCCCTTCTACGTGGCCCTGCCGTCGCCCACCATCGACTGGACGGTGACCGACGGCGTCAGGGAAATACCGATCGAGGAACGCAACGGCCGCGAGGTCAGCCACGTGCAGGGCACTGCCGCCGACGGCTCGATCACCGAGGTGCGGGTGACGCCCGAAGGCTCGCGCGTCGGCAACCCGGCCTTCGACGTGACCCCGGCGCGGCTGGTCACCGGGCTGATTACCGAACGCGGGGTCTGCCCGGCGACAGCCGAGGGCATGGCCGCGATGTTCCCCGACCGGGCGCAGGGCTGATGGCGATGATCGCCAACAGATGGTCCGACGCCGAGGCGCAGGTCTGGCTCGACAAGGCCGGCAACGATCCGGCAGAACGTGATCTCGCCTTGCGGGTCTATTCCAGCCGGATCATCGGCGGCGACCCCGATCTGGTCATGCATGGCGGTGGCAATACCTCGGTCAAGGTGCGCCGGCCCGACCTGTTCGGGCGGATGCAGGAGGTGCTGCACGTCAAGGGCTCGGGCTGGGATCTGGACACCATCCTGGCGCCCGGCCTGCCGGGGGTGCGCCTGGCCCCGCTGCTGGCGCTGCGCGATCTGGGCGCATTGTCGGACGAGGCCATGGTCAACGTCCAGCGCCAGAACCTGCTGGACAGCTCCGCCCCCAACCCTTCGGTTGAGGCGCTGCTGCACGCCTTCCTGCCGCACAGATACGTGGACCATACCCATGCCACGCCGTTCCTGATCCTGGCCAACCTGCCCAATGCGATCGAAGCGGCGCGCGAGATCTTCGGCAACCGGCTGGGCATCGTGCCCTACATCATGCCCGGTTTCGGTCTGGCCAAGGCGGCCGCCGAAGTCTACGAGGCCGACCCCTCGGTCGAGGGGCTGCTCTTGCTCAATCACGGGCATTTCGCCTTTGGCGACAGCGCGCGCGCCAGCTACGACCTGATCGTCAAGCACACCAACGAGGTGGCGGAGTATCTCGGCCTGTCGGTGCCGACACCGCTGAAACAGCGCCAGCCGACCCTGGCCGCGTCGATCCTGCCGACCCTGCGCGGGGTCTTGGGCGACATGAGCGGCGACCGTGACGCCGCCATGCCGGTGTTCGACCTGCGCAACGGGCCGCAGGTGATGGCGTTCCTGGACCGGCCCGACCTGGCCGATCTTGCCACCCGCGGCACCGCCTCGCCGGATCACGTGATCCGCATCAAGCCGGCGCCGCTGGTACTGACCGCCGCCGATCTGGCGGCCGGTCGCGCGGGCATCGCCGCCGCGGCCGCGGCCTTCGCCGACAACTATCGCAGCTATTTCGACCGCCAGAACGCGCGTGTCGGCGGGATCAAGACCATGCTGCCGACCACGCCCGCGCTGGCCTGGGTCGCGGGCCTGGGGCTGATCGGCATCGGCGCCACGGCCGGCGGCGCCAGCATCGCCGCCGATATCGGCGAACAGAACATCGCGGTGCGCGCCACGGGCGAGGATGCGGGCGGGTTCCGGCCCATCGGACCCGACGATCTGTTCGATCTGGAATACTGGTCGCTCGAACAGGCCAAGCTGGGCAAGGGCAAGGCCGCCGCGATGCAGGGCCGGATCGTCATGGTGACCGGCGGGGCCGGGGCGATCGGGCTGGCCACCGCGCGGGCCTTTGCCGGGCAGGGCGCGCAGGTGATGCTGGTGGACCGCGACCGCGCCGCGCTCGACCGGGCGCTGGCCCAGCTTGGTGCCGGCCATGACGCGGCCGTCCTCGACGTGACCGACCCCGATGCCGCCGATGCCGCGATGCGCGCCACGACCGGGCGGTTCGGTGGCCTCGACATTCTGGTGTCCAACGCCGGCGCGGCGATGTCGGGCGCGCTGCTCGAACTGCCTGACGCTGACCTGCGCGCGGCGTTCGAGCTGAATTTCTTTTCCCACCAGCGCTTTGCCAGATCCGCGGCACGGCTGTTCTGCGACCAGAACCGGGGCGGCCAGATCCTGTTCAACATCTCCAAGCAGGCGGTAAATCCGGGGCGCAACTTCGGCGCCTATGGCCTGCCCAAGGCGACGACGCTGTTCCTGATGCGGCAACTGGCGCTGGAACTGGGCGAGCACGGCATCCGCGTCAACGGCATCAACGCCGACCGCATCCGCTCGGGCCTGCTGACCGAGGATTTCATCGCCGAACGTGCCGGGGCGCGGGGCACCGACGCCGCGACCTACATGGCCGGCAACCTGCTGCGCCGCGAGGTCGAGGCGCGCCATGTCGCGGCGGCTTTCGTCGCACTTGCCGGTTGCGAACGCACGACGGCGCATGTCATGACGGTGGATGGCGGCAACATCGAAGCCGCCCTGCGATAGGAGCGACCACCATAGCTGATCCCCGGCCGCACAAGGAAGGTGTCGATCCGGCGACCGCGCTGGCCCATGCCGCGATGCTCTATTACCGCGAGGGCCTGACCCAGGGCGCGGTTGCCCGGCGCATGGGCGTGTCGCGCGCGACTATCGTCAACTACCTGCGTCTGGCGCGCGAGATGGGCATCGTCGAGATCCGGATCCGCGGCGAGAGCTTCGCCGCCTCGTCTCTGGCCCGCCGTCTGGCAGATCGCTATGGCCTCATCGATGCCTATGTCGCCCATGACGACATCACGCCGCTCGATGCCGGGGCCGCCGCCCTGCGGGTCGCGGGTCTGGCCGCGGCCGCCCTGCTCGACATTCTGGAGCCGGGCGACCGGCTGGGCGTGGCCTGGGGGCTGACGGTGCAGCATCTGGCGCAGGTGTTTCCGATCAGCACCGTGCGCAACCTGACCGTCTACCAGATGCTGGGGTCGATGTATGCGCATCACCATTTCGCGGCCGAGACCTGTTCGATCGAGATCGCGCGCAAGACGTCCGCCGAATGCCGCACCCTGCATGCCCCCGCCGTGGTGTCGACGCCCGAGCTGGCCGAAAAGCTGCGCCGCGAGCCGATCATCGCCCAGCAGATCGCCGAATTCGGCGCTTTGACGCGGGCGGTGTTCTCGGTCGGGGATGTCAGCCCGCAAACCACGCTGGTCGCCTCCGGTGTGGTGACGGCGGCCGAACTGGCAAAGGCCAAGGCGCGCGGCGCGGTCGCGGTCCTGTGCGGCCATTTCATCGATACCGCCGGGCAGCCGCTGGCCGGAGACCTGCGTGACCGGATGCTCGGGATCACGCCCGAGGTCCTGCGCGCCATCCCGGCGCGGATGCTGGTGGTCTCGGGCGCGGAAAAGCGTGCCGCGACGCTGGCGATCCTGACCGGCGGCTATGTCAGCCACCTGGTGCTGGACGAGCCGATGGCGGTCTGGCTGCTGGAACAGGCAGGCTGATCCCGGTCCGGGTGGAGGACCTTCGGCAGGTTCCCGGCTAGGTCACGTCAAAACGGGTGACGCCACGGCGCAGCATATCGACCGGCTGGGTCAGGATCGCCGCCTGATAGGCCCGCTGGTCGCAATTGGCGCGCGGGCAGATGCGGCAGTTGATCCCGATCTTGGTCATGCGGGCATGGGCCATCGAAAAGCCTTCGGCATAGCCGATCTCCGGCGCGTATTGGATCGCGCAGCCCATGGCGACGGCAAGGCGGTTGTCCTGCGCGTGGCGCGCCCAGGTCGGTCGGTCCACGGTGCGGGAAAACACGAAGAACTGGCTGCGGTCGGGCATCTCGACGAATTGCGGGATGATCCGGCCGGGGGTCCGGAACGAGGTATGCACATCAAGGCGCGGGCAGGCGCCGCCATATTCGGCCAGGTGAAAATCCGTCGCGTTGAAGCGCTTGGAAACGTTGCCGCCCTTGTCGATGCGCAGGAAGAAGAACGGCACGCCCTGATCGCCCTCGCGTTGCAGGGTGGTGGCCCGGTGGCAGGCCTGCTCGAAGCTGACGCCAAAGCGGGTGGCGATATGGTCGAAATCGTATTTGGAGGCCTTGGCCTCGGCCATGAAGGCGGCGTAGGGCATCAGCACGGCGGCGGCGAAATAGTTCCCCAGTTCGACCCTGAGGCGGGCAACGCCGCGCGGATCAAGGATGCCGCTGCGCCTTATCAGGGTATCGAGCAAGGCGCGTTGCTCCAGAAGCCCCGCCACATGCACCAGCTGGAAAGTGCGGTTGGGTTGGTCCAGCGCCTCCGACAGCAGGATTTCCCGGCGCTTCTCGTCATATTGGCGCAAGGCGCCGGGCAGGTCCTCGACCGGGCAGAGGCGGACCTTGACCCCCAGCCGGTCACGCAGGCGATGTTTGAGGGTAACGTAGATCTCGTCCCGCTCGATCTGGCCTTCGGGCCAGAAGGACATGGCCGCCTCCTCCAGTTCGCGAAAGTGGTTGCGATTGGTGCGAAAGACGTCGTGAACGGCGGCTTCGGGCGGCGCGTGCAACTGCGGCACGCCGCTTTCGGTCAGCGACAACAGCTGGTCAGAGATCACTTCATAGCTGCGATAGAGGGTCTTGAACGCCTGCACCAGGCCCGGCGCATGCACCAGCGCCGCCCGCAGCTGCGGCAGATCGGGGCGCGTTTGCGCAAACAGTGGCCCCTGAATGATCGCCCGCAGGTCAGCCAGCTGGGTGGTGCTGTCTTCTTCGGCAATCTCGCGCCAATCGACTCCATAGGCCTCGAAGACCCGCAGCAACACCCGGACCGAAACCGATCTTTCGTTGTTTTCCAGCAGGTTGACATAGGACGGGCTGATGCCCAGCACCCGGGCCATCGCCCCCTGAGTCTCGCCCCGTTCCAGCCGCAACCGCCGCAAATGGGGCCCGATGAAGGTCTTCCGCATACCGTCGCACACAATCCATAGTTTGTCGTGTTTACAATATTACATTAATCGCAATCTGTAAATTCTCGCGTTCACAGCGCAACCTGTTTTCGGTTTGCATGATCGGGCCGTGGTGCAACAGGTCGTCCAAACCAAGGAGAACCCCATGCGCACCGGCATCAATCACCTGTTCATTCCCGGCCCGACCAATGTGCCCGAGCGCGTGCGCCAGGCCGTGAACGTGCCGATGCAGGACCATCGGGCGCATGATTTCGGCGCTCCCAACCTGGGGATCTTCCGCGACCTCAAGGCGCTCCTGCGCACCAGGGACGGCCGGGTGCTGCTGTTTCCGGGCTCCGGCACCGGCGCCTGGGAAGCGGCGATCACCAACACGCTTTCGCCCGGCGACCGCGTGCTGATGGCGCGCCACGGGCAGTTCTCCGCCCTGTGGGTGCAGATGGCGCAGCGCCTCGGGCTGAGCGTTGACCTGATCGACCTGCCCTGGGGCGCGGGCGCGCCGATCAGCGAGTTTGAACGTCGCCTGGGCGCCGACACCAAGAACGAGATCAAGGCGGTTTTCGTCACCCATAACGAAACCGCCACCGGCGTCACCTCGGACATCGGTGCGGTGCGCCGGGTCCTGGACGAAACCTTCCACGACGCGCTGTTGTTCGTCGATGCCGTGTCCTCGATCGGGTGTCTGCCCTTCGAGATGGACCTCTGGGGCGTCGATCTGGCGGTGACCGGCAGCCAGAAGGGGCTGATGATGCCGCCGGGCCTGGGGATCCTCGGGGTCAGTCCCAAGGCACTCAAGGCCGCCGAAACCGCCACCATGCGTCGGGCCTATTTCAACTTCGCCGACCAGATCGAGAACAACGACAAGGGCTATTTCCCCTATACCCCGCCGGTGCAGCTGCTGCACGGGCTGCGCGCGGCACTGGACCTGATGCTCGAGGAAGGGCTGGACAACGTCATCGCCCGCCACCGGCGCCTTGCCGCCGGCGTGCGTGCCGCCGTGCAGGCCTGGGGGCTGGAGGTCTGCGCCGAAAGCCCGTCGCTTTACTCCGACACCGTCACCGCCATCCGCACGCCTGCGGGCGTCGATGCCCGCGACGTGATCCGCATCGGCTATGACCGCTACAACGCCTCGTTCGGGTCCGGCCTCGGGCCGCTTGCGGGCAAGGTGTTCCGCATCGGCCATATCGGCGACAGCAACGAGGGCATGTGCCTGACCGCCATCGCTCTGGCCGAACTGTCGCTGGCAGCGGCAGGCGCCTCGATCCGCTTTGGCGCGGGCGTTGCCGCCGCCCAGCAGGTCTACGCCCTGCCGCAGGCACAAGCCGCCCAAATCGCAGCCCAGTAACCGGAGACCGTCATGAGCCATATCCTGCACCCGATGCGCAAGGCGCGCCTGCAACGTTCGGAACTGGCGGTTCCGGCCTCCAACCCCGCGATGATCGACAAGGCGGCGGACGGGCCGGCGGATTACGTGTTTCTGGATCTGGAAGACGCCATTGCGCCTTCGGAAAAGGTGCAGGCCCGCAAGAACGCCATCCAGGCGCTGAACGACATCGACTGGCGGGCCAGGGGCAAGACCGTTTCGGTGCGAATCAACGGGCTGGACACCCATTACATGTACCGCGACGTGGTCGATGTGATGGAGCAGGCCGGCGACCGGGTCGATACGCTGCTGGTGCCCAAGGTAGGGGTGACCGGCGATCTCTACATGGTCGAGGCGCTGGTCAACCAGATCGAGCAGGCCAGGGGGTTTTCCACGCGCGTCGGGCTGGAGGCGCTTATTGAAACCGCCCTCGGCATGGCCAATGTCGAGGCCATTGCCCGGTTTGGCGGCCGGCTGGAGGCCTTGCACTTCGGGGTGGCGGATTTTGCGGCCTCGATGCGGGCGCGCACGACGAATATCGGCGGGCTGAACCCGCATTATCCCGGCGACCAGTGGCACGCCTCGATCAGTCGCATGGTGGTGGCGTGCCGGGCCTATGGCTTGCGGGCAATCGACGGGCCGTTTGGCGATTTCAGCGATCCGGAAGGCTACAAGGACGGCGCCAACCGGGCGGCGGCGCTCGGATGCGAGGGGAAATGGGCCATCCATCCCTCGCAGATTTCCCTGGCCAACGAGGTGTTCTCGCCGCCCGAAGCCGAAGTGACCCGCGCAAGGCGGATCATCGAGGAACTGCGCAAGGCCGAGGCGATGGGCAAGGGCGCGGCCCAGCTGGACGGGCGGATGATCGATGCCGCCTCCGAACGCATGGCCATGAACGTGCTGGTGCTGGCAGACGCGATCGCGGCGCGCTAGAGGGCAGGTTTCCGAGCGGACCGTAACGGGCAGGCCACTGGATTTGCACCAGAAAATCGTGGGGCGAGGGGGACAAGTTGGATATTCACGAATATCAGGCCAAGGAGATACTGGCGCGTTTCGGCGTGCAGGTGCCGCGGGGCGGGCTGGCCTACAGCCCTGAACAGGCCGGCTACCGGGCGCGGGAACTGGGCGGCAATGCCTGGGTCGTCAAGGCGCAGATCCATTCCGGCGGGCGCGGGGCTGCGGGCGGCGTCAAGCTGTGCAAGACCCCCGACGAGGTGCATGCCTTCGCGGCCACCTTGTTTGGCAGGCAGCTCGTCACCAAGCAGACGGACGCCAATGGCAAGGGCGTCTACCGCGTCTGGGTCGAGGGCGCCTCGGACATCGCCCGGGAGCTCTATCTCGGCTTCGTTCTCGACCGCAAATCCGAACGCATCATGATCGTGGCCTCTGCCCATGGCGGGATGGAGATCGAGGATCTGGCGGACAAGGACCCGGCCTCGCTGTGCCGCATGACCATAGACCCTGCCGCTGGTCTGTCCGAGTTTCAGGCCCGCGAACTGGCCTTTCAACTGGGCCTGAAGGGCGGCCAGATCGCCCAGATGGTCACCACTTTGCGCGCCTGCTATCGCGCCTACCGCGACCTCGATGCCGTGATGGTCGAGATCAACCCCCTGGTCGTCACCGGCGCGGGCGACCTGGTGGCGCTGGATGCCAAGATGAGCTTCGATGCCAACGCCCTGTTCCGGCAGTCGCAGATCGCCGAATTGCGCGACCGCAGCCAGGAAGACCCGCGCGAAAGCACCGCCTGCGACCACGGGCTGTCCTATGTGGGTCTTGACGGCGATATCGGCTGCATCATCAACGGCGCGGGCCTGGCGATGGCCACGATGGACATGATCAAGCTGGCCGGCGGCGAGCCTGCCAACTTCCTCGATATCGGCGGCGGCGCGTCGCCCGAACGGGTGGTGCGGGCCTTTCGCACCGTGCTGGCGCATGGAGATGTCTCGGTGGTTCTGGTCAACATCTTTGCCGGCATCAACCGCTGCGACTGGGTCGCGCAAGGCGTGGTGCAGGCCTACAAGGAAGTGGGCCTGACCATCCCCGTGGTGGTGCGACTGGCGGGCACCAATGTCGAGGCGGGCAAGGCCATCATCAAGGCCTCAGGCCTGCCGCTGATCAGCGCCGACTCGCTGGCCGAGGCCGCCGCCGCCGCCATTGCCGCGCGCCCCCCGCAACCCGTCGCGCCCCACGCAGCCTGAACGAGGACATCATGGCCATTCTCATCACCGAACAGACCCGCGTCATCGTGCAAGGGATGTCCGGCCGGATCGGCGCCTTTCATGCCGCCGACATGATCAGGCACGGCACCAATGTCGTGGGTGGCGTCACCCCCGGCAAGGGCGGCGAAACCCTGCTGGACCGCCCGATCTTCAACACCGTGCGCGAGGCGGTGGCGCAGGCTGGCGCCGAGGCCTCGCTGATCTTCGTGCCCCCGCCCTTCGCCGCCGATGCGATCATGGAGGCGGCCGATGCCGGCATCAGGACCGCCGTCTGCGTGACCGACGGCATTCCCAGCCAGGACATGATGCGGGTCAAGCGGTTCCTGCGCCGCTACCCGGCCGAGCGCAAGCTGCGGCTGATCGGGCCGAACTGCGCGGGCATCATCTCGCCCGGCAAGGGCTTCATGGGCATCATGCCGCCGCATATCTATCTGGCCGGGCGGGTCGGCATCGTCGGGCGCTCGGGGACGCTGGGCTATGAGGCCGCGGCGCAGATGCAAGCCCTGGGGATCGGCGTTTCCACCTCGGTTGGCATCGGCGGCGACCCGATCAACGGCTCGAGTTTCCGTGACATACTGGAGCTGTTCGAGGCCGACCCCGAGACCGATGCCGTCATGATGATCGGTGAGATCGGCGGCCCGCAGGAGGCCGAGGCCGCCGCCTATTCCCGCGACCACATGAGCAAGCCCGTCGTCGCCTATATCGCGGGACTGTCGGCGCCCAAGGGCCGCAAGATGGGCCATGCCGGGGCCATCGTGTCGGCGTTTGGCGAAAGCGCGCAGGAAAAGGTCGAAATCCTCGCCGCCGCCGGGATCACCGTGGCGCCCAACCCCTCGGCCATGGGGCAGACGATGGCCATGGTGCTGGCCCGCCATCAGGCCGCGTGACGCGCCTGCCCCGGGGGCGGCACCGCCGCCCCTTGTTGCGCGGGTCTGCTGATGGCAAGCTGGGCGCGATCATGCGTGACCCGTCGGGTCGCGCCTTTCCGCCACCGCGCCGCGGCGGCACCACCACTCGGACAGCAAGGAACCTGCCCCATGGCCATGGAATGCGACCCGGTGACCGGTCTGTGCCTTCTGCCGGGGGCAGAAGCGCCAAGCGGTGACGCCGCTGCCCGCGATCAGATGCAGGTCTATTACGTTGGCGATCCGATGTGTTCCTGGTGCTGGGGCATGTCGCCGGTCATCGATGCCCTGGCCCGGCACTGTGAGGACGAGGCGATGGGCTTTCGCCTGGTGATGGGCGGATTGCGGGCCGGCGGCGGCGACCCCTGGAACGATGGCTTTCGCGACTTTCTCCGGCAGGAATGGACCCATATCGCGGCGCGAACCGGCCAGCCCTTCGGCTTTCGGCTGCTCGAGCGACCCGCATTCACCTACGACACCGAACCGGCATGCCGCGCCGTCGTGACCGCGCGCGAGCTTTTCGGCGAGGCGCCCGATGCCAACCGCCGGGAGCTTGCCTTCTTCGCGGCGGTTCAGCGGAAATTCTATGTCGAGGGCGAAGACCCCAAGGAACCGGGCTTCTACCACGAGATCTGCACGGCCACCGGCATCGAGCCGGCCATATTCGGGGCGCGCTTTGCCAGCCCCGAATCCCAGGCCGCCACGCGGCAGGACTTCCGGCTGGCGCGGCAACTCGGGGTGCGGGGGTTTCCGACAGTGATGCTGCAGATCCCGGCGGGCCTGCATGAGCTGGCGGTGGGCTATGCGTCCTTCGCGGCCCTGCGCGAGCGCATCCGGCAGCTCTCCAGGGTCTGACCGCACCTCGCGGCCCGCGGCGGCTGGCCGGAGGGTTGAGAAAACCCGAATGCAGCCCTCAGCCTTTCCTGCTTGATCGGGTGCGGCAATCGCCCTTGTGTTTCGGGCAAGGTGCCGCCAGCGGTCCGGCGTCCGAAGGGGCGCGCGATCCGATATCGGCCCGGAGCAGTTGGAACGCCGATCCTGGTGAGGTTCGACGCCCGGCAGTTGAAATCGGCCCCGGCGGGCATGTTCCTGCCACCGGGCCGGGGCACTGGCGGCGCGCCACCGGGGAAGACGCGTCGATAGTTGGGATGCAGTGCCATGGTCTACCAATACGTAATCGTCGGCGCCGGCTCGGCCGGATGCGTGCTGGCGGACCGGCTGAGCGAGGACCCCGACAATCAGGTCCTGCTGCTGGAGGCCGGTAGCTGGGACCGCAACCCGCTGATCCATATTCCCGCCGCACTTCCGGCCGTGGCCCCGGCGCCGAAACTCAACTGGGGCTATCACACCGAACCGGAGGCCCGGTTGGGCAACCGCCGCCTGTTCTGGCCGCGCGGCAAGACCGTTGGCGGGTCCAGCTCGATCAACGGCATGGTCTATACCCGCGGCAATCGCGGCGATTACGACCGCTGGGCGGCCCTGGGGGCCGAGGGCTGGTCCTATGACGAGGTGCTGCCCTATTTCAAGCGGGTCGAGGCCAGCGAGCGCGGCGCCAACAGCTATCACGGGACAAGCGGCCGGCTCAACGTCACGCGGGCACGGCGGACCTCGCAGCTTTGCGATATGTTCGTCGAGGCCGGCCGGCAGGCGGGTTACAAGTACAGCGACGATTTCAACGGCGAAGACCAGGAGGGTTTTGGCGATTTCGACGCGACGGTCTATCGGGGCCGCCGCTGGAGCACCGCGACCGCCTTCCTGCGCCATGCCCGGCCGCGCCGCAACCTCACGGTCATTACCGCCGCGCTGGCGTCGCGCATCCTGTGGCGGGGGACGCGGGCCGTCGGCGTCGAATACCGCCGGGCCGGCAAGACCGAACGGGCCGATTGCGACGGCGAGGTGATCCTGTCGGGCGGCGCGATCAATTCGCCGCAACTGCTGCAATTGTCCGGTGTCGGTCCGGCCGCGCAGCTTCACGGCCTCGGGATCAAGGTGGTCGCGGATCGCGCCGGGGTGGGCGAGAACCTGCAAGATCACCTCTGCGTCTGCATCATGTCGCGGATCACCAAGCCGATCAGCCACTACCGCTGGCTGCATCCGCTGCGCGGCGCGATGGCTGCGGCGCAATATGCCGCCGGGCGCAGGGGCGTCGCGGCGCAGGCGCCGCTTTCCACAGGCGCCTTCCTGAAAAGCGATCCGGCGCTCGATTTCCCCGACCTGCAACTGCACCTCACGCCGGCGCTGGTCACCAGTCACGACAGCTCCTGGCCCAAAGAGCACGGCCTGACGATCTATGTGAACCACGGCAATCCCAGGAGCCGCGGGTCGGTGCGCATCGCCAGCGCCGATGCCGGCGATCACCCGAGGATCTTTGCCAATTACCTGTCGGCACCCGAAGACCTGCCGATCCTGCGCCAAGGGGTCAGGATGACCCGCGAGGTGCTGGCGCAATCCGCCTTCGACGATGCAAGGGGCGAGGGTATCGCCCTGCCGCATGGCCGCGTGACCGATGCGGATATCGACGATTTCATCCGCGACGGCGGCGAAACCGTCTATCACCCGGTCGGCAGCTGCCGGATGGGCAGCGATGCCGATGCGGTGGTGGACACCCGGCTGCGGGTCAACGGGGTCGAGGGGCTGCGCGTGGTCGATGCCTCGGTCATTCCGGCACTGATCAACGGCAATACCAATGCCCCGACGATCATGATCGCCGACCGCGCCGCCGACATGATCCTGGCCAAAGGTGGTCCGGCCCGCTAGGCGGCGCGACCGGGACGGGCGGACCCGCCATCATGGCCCGGATCCGGGGCGCCCATGCCTGCCTGCGGCGTGCCCAGCAGCGGGAACAGCAGCGCGAACAGTTCCGCCTGCGAGGAGATCGCGCATTTGCGGTACAACTGGCGGCGCAGCACCTTGACGGTCTGGGGGCTGATGCCCAGCCTGAGGCCGATCGAGACCGTCGAATGACCCCGCAGGACCAGTAGCGCCACCTCGGCCTGTCGCGGGCTCAGGCGGATCCCGCGCTCGCTTTCGGCGGCCTCGGCCAGCTGGCGCATCACGACGGTGTCGTCAAACACCCCGGTCGATTTCAGCGTCGACCACTGCGCCCTGGCCAGCGCACAGACAACCGGCGCAATGAGCCGGGCCTGCCTGACCTCGGCGCGGCTGAATTTGCGTTGCGAGGTGCTGTCGCGGCCAAGGGTTATCTGAACGGATACGCCGGCACTTGGCATGACGTGGAAAACCGCTTCGTCCAGCATCGAGGTTCCGCGGTAGTACTCCAGATAATACTGATGTTTCAGGAACTTGTCCGGTGCGGATTCGGACAGCATATAGGCGCCCTGTTCGGCGCGCTGGACGTGCAGTTCGTGAAACGGGTCCAGCAGATAGGCGCGGCTGCGGTAATCGGTCTGTATTCTGGCATGGACCCGCGGTTCCGAGGAATAGGCAGCCAGGATCTCCGGCAACTGGTTCTGATAGAAGGCCAGGATGGTGAAATTGTCGAAGGCCAGATGGCACCCGACCCAATCGCGCAAGGCGCTCAGGAACCCCTCGGTCGAAAGCGCGTCAATGGCCAGGCCCAGTTGGGTTTCGGCGGAGTCCGGTTGCACCGACATGTCATAACCCTCTGGGGGTATATACCCCCGAAACAGACGGATCGTAAACTAATTCCGGCATTCAGGGACTACCCACGCCCGACCTGCGCCAGTGTGTCAGGCCGAAAATGCGAGCGGGAGAGCGACGATGGACATTCGGAATTTCAACTATGACACGGAAGCGATCCGCAAGAAGGACCGCGACCACTTTCTGCATCCCTTCACGGATTTCGCGACCTTCAAGGACGAGGGGTCGATGGTCGTGGTCGACTCCGAGGGCCCCTACATCTTCGATTCCGAAGGCAACCGCTATCTGGACGGGGTAGGCGGGCTGTGGTGCGTCAACGTCGGCTACAATCGCGGCGAGATCGCCGACGCGATGGCCGACCAGGCGCGGCGCATGGTGTTCTATTCGCCGTTCGGGGCGCAGACCTCGATTCCGGCCGCCGAACTGGCCGCCAAGCTGGCGCAACTGGCTCCCGGCTCACTCAACCACGTGTTCTTCGGCACCGGCGGCTCGATGGCCAACGATTCCGCCGCGCGGATCATCCATTTCTACTTCAACCAGCTGGGCAAGCCGACCAAGAAGAAGTTCATCACCAGGCACGATGGCTATCACGGCTCCACCTATCTGACGATGACGCTGACCGGGGTGGCGTTTGACCATATCGGCTTCGATCTTGCCCCCGATCTGGTGCACCGCATCGCCAATCCAAACCCCTACCGGCGCCCAGAGGGCATGTCGATGGACGCATTCCTCGACAGTCTGATGGCCGAATTCGAGGCCAAGATCCTTGAACTCGGCCCCGACAATGTCGCCGCCTTCTTCGCCGAGCCGATCATGGGGGCGGGCGGGGTGATCGTGCCGCCGCCGGGCTATCACAAGCGCACCAAGGAGATCTGCGAGAAATACGGCATGCTCTATGTCTCGGACGAGGTGGTCACCGCCTTTGGCCGGCTCGGGCATTTCTTCGCCTCCAGGGACATGTTCGGCATCGAGCCGGATATCATCGTTGCCGCCAAGGGTCTGACCTCGGGCTATGCGCCGCTTTCGGCGACCATCCTGAGCGACCAGATCTATGACGTGATCAGCGTGCCGCAGGCGGATGGCGCCATGTTCACCCACGGCTTCACCTTTTCCGGCCACCCGGTCTGTTGTGCCGCGGCGCTGAAGAACATCGAGATCATCGAGCGCGAGGACCTGTGCGGGCATATCCGCAAGGTCGGTCCCTATCTGGAACGCAAGCTGGCAGAGCTCGATGACCTCGAGATCGTCGGCGATGTCCGCGGCAGCCATTTCATGATGTGCATCGAAAGCGTCGCCGACAAGGTGACCAAGGAGCTGCTGGCGCCCGAGGCGCGGGTCGGCAAACGGATCGCCGATGCCTGCCAGAAACGCGGACTGATCGTGCGTCCGATCGCCCATCTCAACGTGATGTCGCCGCCGCTGATCCTGACGGAAGCGCAGATCGACGAGATGGTCGGGATCCTGCGCGATGCAATCGTCGAGGTCACCCAGGGCCTCAGGCGCGAAGGTTTCCTCAAGCCCTGAAACCGGGCGCGCCCGCGCCCATCACACCAGCAGAAAGCGGACCGAGCCCTGGTTGATCTGACCCAAGACGCCAACAAGACCCGCGCCGCCTTCGAACAAGGCCATCGGCAGGGCATGGCGACGGGGCACCGCAAGACGACAGGCCGCCCGTTCCGGCTGTTGCCCATGCCGCCTGCCGGAGCGGCCCGGTACCTGCATCGCGCGCAAGATCACCCGGAACAAGACCCGGAAACCGGACGCCGGCCCGCAGCGCCGGCCGGGTCAGAAATCCTGATGTGGGCATTCGGAAATTCAAGCTACCTGCTCCGTCCCACAAGTTTAGCCTTCCAGCATCAGGGACCAAGCTGCGGAACAGGTTGCATCAACAACAAGGAGTATAACCCAATGGGAAGCAAGGAAAAATCAAGGTTCACATTCACCAGGCGACTGGTTGGTGCGGCCGCATTGGCGGCGAGCATGGCCATCGGGATCGGATTGCCGGTCGCATCGGCCCAGGCCGAAGTGCCGGAATCGAACGACCCGATCCGCATTTCCCTGCATGACTGGACCGGCAGCGTGTTCACCTCGACGCTGGCGGCGCGGATTCTGGGCGAGATGGGCTACAATGTCGAACTGATCCCGATCGACGCGGCGGCGGTGAACTCGGCGCTGGAATCGGGCGACATCACCTTTCAGACCGAGGCCTGGACCAGCGTTCACCCCGAAGTGGCGGGCCTGATCGCGGAAGGTCGCTACACCAATGTCGGCGAAACCGGACTGGTGGGCATGGACCGCTGGTGGTACCCGGCCTATGTCGAAGACCTCTGCCCCGGGCTGCCCGACTACACGGCGCTGAACGACTGCGCCTCGGTATTCGCCACCGCCGAGACCGGCGACAAGGGCCGGCTGTTGCTCTATTCCGCCGACTGGGGCGGCAATGACGACGAGCGCGTCGCCAGCCTGGGCCTCAACTACCAGATCGTCCGCGTCGGGTCCGAGGCCGCCCTGCTGGCCGAGGTGCAATCGGCAGTGCAGCGTCAGGCGCCGATCCTGGCCTGGCTCTACGAGCCGCATTGGGCGCCGGTCAAGTTCGATGGCCGCTATGTCGAACTGCCGCCCTATACCGAGGAATGCGCCGCATCGGGACGCTACGATTGCGAAAAGCCCTCGGGGCCGATCCTGAAGCTGGCCTGGAACGGCATGGCCGACAAATGGCCCGCCGCCTTCGCCGCGATGCAGAAGTTTACCCTCAGCAATCGGGAATATGGCGAAGTGATCCAGCAGGTCGATCTGGACGGGGTGCCGATGGACGATGTGGTTGACGCCTGGATGGCGGAAAACACCGATCGCTGGTCGGCCTGGATCGCCCAGTAACCCACGCAAATGCGGCATCCGCAGGAACGATCCTGCCGGGTGCCGCAGCAGTCTTGACGGCCAACGACGATCGGAACATGCCTCGAATGCGGTATCGCGGGATTGCCCTCCTGACAGCCCTTGCGCTGGTGGCTCTGGCCATGCAGCGCGGCCTGGCTGAAGGGCATTGGGCGCTGACCTGGCCGCAAGGCTGGCAATTGCCGTTCGCGGACTGGCTGAATGCCGTGTTCAGGTTTCTCAGTGAATTCGAGTTCGCCGGTTCCGGGACCGGGCGCGACCTGACGCGCCTGGCCGTGCCGCTGTTCGAAATGCCGACCGATCTGTTGTCCAACCTGTTCTTTGAGGGGTTCACCAGCGGGTTCGGCGCCAACAAGCAGGTGCTGTTTCCGCCGCTGTCCTGGCTGGCGCTGACGGTCGGGGTGGTGCTGAGCTGTTACCGGGTGGGCGGGGTGAAGCTGGCCACGCTGGGGGCCGCGACCGCCGCCTATCTCCTGGTCTTCGGGCTGTGGTCCAGCGCGATGCTGACCATGGCCCAGCTTGCCGTGGCGGTGCCGATCGGGCTGGTTGTCGGGCTTCTGATGGGGGTCTGGGTGTGGCGTTCGCCCCGGATCAGGCCCGGCGTGCTGCTGGCGCTCGATCAGCTACAGACCATCCCGATATTTGCCTATCTGGTGCCGGTGGTGGTGTTCTTTGGTCTCGGCGTCGCGCCGGCCATCATCGTGACGGTGATCTTCGCCTTGCCGACCATGGTGCGCACCACCGTGGTCGGGCTGGAGGAAGCCGCCAGAACCACCGGCGAACTGGCCGTGTCCATCGGCTGCAACAAGCGTCAGGCGCTGTGGAAGGTGGTGCTGCCGACGGCGCAGGACATGTTGCGGGTGGGCCTGAACCAGGTGGTGATGCTGTCGTTTTCCTCGGTCATCATCGCCTCGCTGGTGGGGGCCGGGGGCCTCGGCTACGATGTTCTGGTGGCGCTGCGCCGGCTTGCCATCGGGCGCGGGCTCGAGGCCGGGTTTGCCATCACCCTGATGGCGATCACGCTGAACAGTTTCCTGCAGCACTATTCGACCGGCAGGGTTGCCGGTCTGGCCGCTTTGGGCAGCCGGCAGTTTCTGGCCCTGATCGGCGCGCTGGTGCTGGGCTTGACGCTCCTGTCGCTGGTGCTGCCCTGGCTCGCGGTGTTTCCCGAGCAACTGGTGCTGTCGACGGGGCCGTTTTTCGACAACGTGATCGAATGGGTGAACCTGAACCTCTACAGCATCACCGACGGGGTGAAGACCGCGCTGCTGATCTACCTGTTCCTGCCGCTCAAGCACCTGCTGACCTCGCTGCCCTGGCTGGTCGTGGTCCTGGCGGTAACCATTGCCGGATACCTGGTGGGCGGCGTGAAGCGCGGTCTGTTCCTGGGCGGCCTGACGCTCTTGATCGCCGCCAGCGGCCTGTGGCACAAGGCCATGCTGACGGTCTATCTGTGCGCGGTCGCGGTGAGCTTCTCGGCCCTTGTCGGCATCCCCACCGGCATCTGGGCCGGCCGCAGCCGCAACGTCGCGCGGATCGTGATGCCGATCATCGACACGTTGCAGACCCTGCCGGCCTTCGTCTATCTGATCCCGGCGATCATGCTGTTTGGCACCGGCGACTTTCCCTCCTTCGTGGCCATCGTGGCCTATTCGATCAGCCCGGCGATCCGCTATGCCGAGCTGGGCATACGGACCGTCCCCGAGCACTTGCGCGAGGCCGGCGTCCAGTTCGGCTGCCGGCCGTTCCAGCGCCTGTGGATGATCGAGCTGCCGGCGGCGGCGCCGCAGATCCTGCTGGGGCTGAACCGGACGATCATGCTGGGGCTTTCGATGCTGATCGTCACCGCGCTGATCGGCACTGACGATCTGGGCCAGGAAACCGTCACGGCGTTGGCCAAGGTCGACGCGGGGCGCGGATTGGCGGCGGGCTTTGCCGTCGCCTTCATCGCCATCATCGCCGACCGGTTGGTGGGCGGGCTGGCCGAACGAAAAAGCCAGCCGCAGCGGGCGGGCATGACAGCAGCGGGGGCGGATTGAACAAGGTGAGCACATTTGCAAAGACTGAGGGCCGCGCGCCGCGCAGTCCGCCCGGTCCGGACCCGATCATCACCGTGCGCCATCTGTGGAAGCTCTACGGGGCGCGGGCCGACAGTTTCGCCAAAAGCCGGGCAACTCCGCCCGGCGACGCCGAAATCAGCGAGCGCCACCTGTTCGCGGCGGTGCGCGATGTCAGCTTCGATGTCCACGAGGGCGAAACGCTGGTGGTCATGGGCCTGTCGGGCAGCGGCAAGTCGACGCTGCTGCGATGCGTCAGCAACCTGATCACCCCGTCATTCGGCGAAGTGGTCGTCGAGGGCTGCGACCTGATGCGCGCCAGCAGGGCAGAACTGGTGCAATTGCGGCGCTACAAGATGGGCATGGTGTTTCAGCACTATGCCCTGCTGCCGCACCGCACGGTGCTCGAGAATGTCGCGCTGCCGCTGGAGATCCGTGGCGAGCCGAAAGCCTCGCGCGAGGCGCGGGCGCTGGAGATGATCGATCTGGTCAGCCTGAGCGACAAGGCGGCATCCTATCCGGCCGGACTGTCGGGCGGCCAGCAGCAACGGGTGGGGATCGCCCGCAGCCTGGCCGTCGATCCCGATATCTGGTTTCTGGACGAGCCGTTCTCGGCGCTGGACCCGCTGATCCGGCGCGAATTGCAGGACGAGTTCATCCGGCTGCAGAAGATCGTGCGCAAGACCATCCTGTTCGTTACCCACGATTTCGACGAGGCCATTCGCCTGGCCAACCGCATCGCGATCATGCAGAACGGCCGCATCGTCCAGATCGGAACCCCGGAGGAACTGGTCCTGCACCCCGCCGACGATTACGTCGCCAGCTTCACCGAACATGTCAACCTGACCCAGGTGGTCACGGTCGGGTCGGTCATGGTTGCGGACCGCGGCGCGGTGGCCGGACCGGGGGCGGTGCGGTCCTCGGCCAGGCTCGGTGACGTGGCAGAGCAGATCATGGGCCAGTCGATGCCGGTCTGCGTGATCGACGACGGCGGCAGGCCGGTCGGAACCATCAGCCAGCAAACCGTCCTCAAGATGCTGCTGGACCGGGCGAAAACCGGCTAGCGGCCATTGCGGCACCTTCAGGGGGGACAGGTTTCGCGCAAGCGGGCGGGTTGTCCTAGCCTCGGGCCAGCGGCCAGGAATGCACCCGCGCCCCGGCGGCGTCGAACAGATGCACGAGGTCGGGGCCGGGGGCGACCGTCACCGCCTCGCCGGTGGTGACCGCCAGCGCTGCGGTTTGCTTCATCACCAGGTTGGGCCCGTTGGTCAGCCGCAGTTCTGCCAACACCTCGTTGCCCAGATGTTCGACCAGCGTCACCGTGGCGGGCGCGCCGCCCGGTGCGTGCAGGACCAGGTTTTCGGGGCGCAGGCCCAGGGTCATGGCGCCCGACCCCAGATCCGCTGGCAGGCCGAACCGCCCCAGCGCGCCGGCGTCCAGCGTCCGGCCCGATACCGTGACCGGGATCAGGTTCATCCGGGGGCTGCCGATGAACCCGGCGACAAAGACATTGGCCGGGCTGTTGTAGAGGTCCAGCGGCCGCCCGGTCTGCTGCACGCCGCCACCGTTGAGCACCACGATCTTGTCGGCCAGGGTCATCGCCTCGACCTGGTCGTGGGTCACATAGATCATCGTGGTGCCCAACTGCCGGTGCAGGTCCGCGATCTCGCGCCGGGTATCGACCCGCAGCGCCGCGTCAAGGTTCGACAGCGGCTCGTCGAACAGGAACACTTCGGGTTCGCGCACGATGGCCCGCCCGATCGCCACCCGCTGCCGCTGCCCGCCCGACAGTTGCGACGGCCGCCGGTCAAGCAGGCCCTCGATCTGCAGCATGCGCGCCGCGCGGGTGATCCGCTGGTCGATCTCGTCCCGGGCCATGCGCGACAGCCTAAGGCCGAACTCCATGTTCCCCCGGACCGTCCGGTGCGGATAGAGCGCATAGGACTGGAATACCATCGCGATGCCCCGCTCTCGCGGCGAGGCGTCGTTCACCCGAACCCCGCCAATGCTCAGGTCGCCGCCGCTGATCTCCTCGAGCCCGGCAATCATCCGCAGCAGGGTGGACTTGCCACAGCCCGAGGGGCCGACGAACACGCAGAACTCGCCGTCCTCGATCACCAGGTTGATGTCCCTGAGCACTTCGGTCGCGCCGAAGGCCTTGGACAGGTTGGTAAGGGTCACGCCCGCCATCGATTTCCTTCCTGCGCGGCTGCCGCGCGCCCGTTCCGGGCGGGCGCGGGGCGCCGTCGGTTATGCCTTGCCGCTCATCCGCTGCTCGAAATAGGGCAGGTGCTTGTGCTGCGCCTCGATCAGCCGGGCCTTGTATTGCGCATAGACCTGATCGGTGTCGTTCAGCGTCACCCCCGGAATGGTGGGCGAGGCGAAGACCGGCAGCTCGATCCCGCGCCCGGCAAGCACCTGTGCCGCGCGGGCGGCCATTTCGTGCATCAGCATCATCGCCAGCACGGTCGACGATCCGCCGACCGGGCGGCTCCAGCCCTCGATGGGCACAATCGCATCCTCGACCGGGGCGCAGGTGTCGATGGCGATATCGGCGCAATCGGCCAGCACCTTGCCGGATGAATGCCGGGAAACCTTGCCGCGATTGGCCGAGGCATTGACCGCGATCACGGTCAGACCGCGCTTCTTGCAATAAAGCGCCGTGTCGATGCCGGAGGCGTTGGTGCCCGAATGGCCGAACACGATCAGGGTGTCGCCGGGATTGATCGGCTGGTGGTCAAGGAACTTGTCGGCGTAGCCCTCGGTCCGTTCCAGCCACAACAGCTCGCGCACCCCACCGGCGGCAAGCACCGAATGCCACATCAGTCGCGGGTCGGTCAGCGGGTGAAAGGCGATGAAGGCGCCGTAGCGCGGAAAGGTCTCCTGCGCGGGCAGGACGGAATGACCCGAGCCGTAAAGATGGATCAGGCCGCCCCTGGCGGCGGTATCGGCCATGACCTCGGCCGCTTCGTTCATGGCCGCATCGTTCAGGTCGGCGGCCTTGGCGGCCAGCTCGGCCAGTCTGCTGATATAGAGAGACATGCAATTTCCTTTTGGGTCAGTAGAAGAGCTTTGAGCGGATCTCGTAGCGATCGGCCCGCATGGTGGACCGGACGTATTCGAACACGCCCTGGTCGTCGGAGGTGATGCGCCGCACTTCGAAGGCGGGGCTGCCCGCCGGCACGGCCAGATCGGCCGCATCCTCGGCAGTAACGGT
The DNA here is from genome assembly GCA_963205075.1 of Pseudomonadota bacterium. Classification (GTDB taxonomy): domain Bacteria; phylum Pseudomonadota; class Alphaproteobacteria; order Rhodobacterales; family Rhodobacteraceae; genus KLAP22. Next base: position 33,807 of record CAUJIU010000053.1, read on the forward strand.
GCCGACGCGGTACAATTCATCGGCGCGGTGGGGCACGATGCCCCAGCGCTCCTTGAGCAGCGCATAGAGCGACGGCAACTCGCCGGTGACCGGCAGGAAGCCCGGCACCCGTTCGGTGGGCAGAAAGGCCGTCTGCACGCCCAGCGGGTTGCCGTTGGCCAGCCTGATGCGGCGCAGCACGATGACGGGGGCGCCGACTTCGATCTGCAGGGCCTCGGCCACGTCGTCATCGGCGGCAGTCTCGCTGGCGCGCGTGCCCAGGGTGCCCACTTCTTCGCCGAGAATGGCCATTTCCTGGGTAAAACTGGTCAGCCCGCGAATACCCGCAACGATCGTGGAGCGTCGCACGAAGGTGCCCCTGCCGTGCTCGCGGCGCAGAAAACCGGACTCCTCGAGCCGGCGCAGCGCATGGCGCAGGGTGATGCGGCTGACCCCCAGAAGGTCGGTCAGCCGGGTTTCGTTGGGCAACTGGTCGCCATCCTGCCAGTCGCCGCGCAAGATCATGTCGCGCAGGGCCTTTTCCGTCTGGTGCCACAGGGGCTCGGGGCGGTTTCGGTCTGGCTTGCGCAGAGGAAGTCCGGTGTTCAAGCTGGGGTCTCCTCGAATACAGGGTGGCCGGAGGCCGCAAGCGCGGCGCCCGCAAGGCTTGCCCCGGAACCGAAGGCGGCCGGGACAAGAATGACATTGCGCAGATGGGGCGGCAAATGCGCAGTCAGGCGGGCCCGGATCACCGGCCCCATGACATCCATGGCGCCCGCCACGCCACCCGCGACGATCACCATGGCCACCCCGGTCAGCGCCACGGCGCCGGCCAGCGCGGTGCCAAGGGCGATGCAGGCCGGCCGCAATGCCGCCGCTGCCGCCGGCTTGCCGGCGCGGGCGGCAACGATCAGTGCCGGCCCGTCGGCCAGGCCGATCGACTGCGCCGCCCGGTCCAGCGCCGGGCCGGCCGCGACGCTTTCCAGCCAGCCGTGAACGGAGGCGCCGGGGGCCGACAGGTCGGCGCAGGCCCAGCCAAACGAGGTGGCCCCGCCGCGCATGACCCGCCCATGGGCCAGAACCGCCGACCCGATCCCGGTGCCGATTGCCAGCAGGATCGCCGCGCGCTGCCCTTTTGCGGCGCCGGCCGCGGCTTCGGCCCCCAGGGCCATATGGGCGTCATTGGCCAGACGCACCGGCTGCGCGGGAAACAGCGCGGCCAGATCGACGCCATCCAGCCAGGGCAGGTTGGGCACCCAGTCGCAGACGGTGCCGCGGGCCAGGCCGGGTATGGCCACGCCGATCGCCTCGGGCCGATGCCGGGCGATCAGGTCGTCGACCGCCCGCCGGAACGCGGCAAGGCCGGCCGGCGCGGGCAGGTGCAGGACCGGGCGCGGCAAGGCATCGGGCGCAACCGGCCCGCAGGCCAGCCCCGCGCGCAGGTTGGTGCCGCCAAGGTCGAGGGCCAGGACGGTCATCCCTTCACCGCCGCGCTGACCATGCTGTCGACGAAGAAGCGTTGCAGGAAGACGAACATCACCAGCGGCGGCAGCACCGCCAGCGTTGCCCCGGCCATCACCAGGGGCGTGTTCATCGCACCGCGGTTGTAGCTCAGCAGACGCCCCAGGCTCAGCACGATCGGATAATCCTCGCTTGCGCCCTGCAGGACCGTCAGCGGCCAGAGATAGGTGTTCCAGTGATAGACGAATGCAAACAGCGCCAGCGCCGCGATGGCGGGCAGCACCGCGGGCGCCACGACCGAAAACACCACGCGCAGTTCCGATGCCCCATCGACTCGCGCCGCGTCGATCAGGTCGTCGGGCACCCCGGCGATGAACTGCCGCATCAGGAAGATGCCGAAGGCGTTGGCCAGGTTCGGCAGGATCACCCCCGCCAGCGATCCGTTGAGCCCCATCTCGCTGACCATGCGGAACAGCGGGATCAGCGTCACGATGGGCGGCAGGAACATGGCGGCGATCATCAGCCCGAACAGCGTGTCGCGCCCGCGAAACCGGTACTTGGCAAAGGCGAACCCGGCCATGATCGAGGTGACGAGGATGCCGGCGGTGGTGAGCGTCGCGATGATGGCGGAATTCAGCAGCGATCGTCCGGCCTGAATCACGTCCGAAACGGCGCCATAGGACTCCAGGCTGGCCGCGGCCGGGATCCAGACCGGCGGGGTCCGCATCGATTCCTCGGCGGTCTTGAAGCTCGACAGGACCATCCAAAGGAACGGAAATGCCGACATCACCGCCAGCGCCACGATCAGCGAGACCAGCAGGGCGCGGACGATGCGGGGCTGGCGGGTCATGCCCGGTCCCCGCGGCGGTAGAGCGCGAAGATGGCGGTGACGGCGACGATCAGCGCCAGCATCAGGGTGACGGCCATGGCCGAACCCAGCCCCCCGTCCGACCGTTCGATGCCGACGCGGCGGATATGGTAGGTCAGGACATTGGTGGACCCGGCCGGCCCGCCCTGGGTGATCAGCGCCACCGGCTCGAATACCTGCACCGCGTTGATGATCGAGATGACCGTCGAAAACAGCAGCGTTCGCCGCAGCAGCGGCAGCGTCACCCCGAAGAATGCCTGCACCGGACCCGCCCCGTCGATCCGCGCCGCCTCGTAGAGCGGTGCCGGTATCTGCGTCAGACCGGCAACCGCCAGCACGGTGAAATAGCCGATCTGCTGCCAGACGTTCAACAGGACCAGAGCATAGAGCGCGGTGGTCGGGGATGACAGCCAGGGCTGCGGCCCGATGCCGGCCCAGCCGAGGATCTGGTTCAGCGGTCCTTCGGTCGGGGCAAAGAGCTTGGACCAGACCAGCGCGACCGCGATCATCGGCACCATGTAGCTTGCGAACAGGATGGTGCGCAGCACCTGCCCGCCAGGCACGGTCCGCTGATGCACCAGAAGGCCCAGCAGCACCGAAAGCGGCAGCAACAGCGCAACCGACAGGGCGGTATAGAGGGCCGTGTTCCGCAGCGCCGCCTTGAAATCGCGGCCCACCGACAGCTGGCTGAAGATGTCGTGATAATTGCGCAGCCCCACGAAGCGGGCGGTGCCGAAGGGGGTTTGCGTCGACCAGTCCTGGAATGACAGCCAGATCGTCAGCGCCATCGGGATCAGCACGAAGACCCCGATGAACAGGGCTGCCGGGCCGATCATCAGGGCTGGTGCGGACAGTCGGGTGCGTTGCATTGCGGGCTGGTAACCTGGAGCGCGGGGAGCGCGGACCGGCCGCGCGCCCCGATGGTATGTCACTGTGCGGCACGTTCCAAGATCGACACCGCGTCGGCCTGGATGCTGGCCTGTGCCTCGGCGGCGGTCATCTGGCCGTATTCCAGCGCTTCAAGCGTCTGCTGCAGGGCCTCGCTGAATTCCTGGCCCCCCAGAACGACCGGGAAGGCGCGGGCATTTGCCAGCACGCTGACATAGCCCGACAGGAAGTCGCGGCCCAGAACATCGGCATGCGCCGCCACGTCCGAGGTGCGCGAGGGCAGGATGCCCATCGACATCAGGATGTCCGACATGGCCGAGGCGCCGTTTTCGCCGGTGCCCTCGCCGTTGAGCCACTGCAGGAAGTCCCAGGCCGCGGCCTGTTCTTCGGGCGAGGCGCCGGCGCTGACGACCGTCTGCCAGGTATAGGAGATCGAGCTTGCCATCTCGCCCGACGGGCCGACGGGGATGGGCGCGGTGCCGATATTCTGGAACGCATCGCCCATGCCGGCTTTCAGCGCGCTTTCCCACCAGTTCGCCATGACGATCATGCCGGTCTTGCCCGACACGAAGTTGTCGAGGAACGGGCCGGTGGTGTTGGCGTCGGCCGTGCCCATGGCGGGCACCGACCAGCCGCTGCTGACCAGCGTTTCATAAAGCCCGAAGGCCTCGCCCGCCTGCGGGCTGTCCAGCGTCGGCACGCCGTCGGTAATCAGCGCGCCGCCGTTGGAGGCCAGGAACGATGCGAAGGGATGCACGACGCCCGCGGCCCAGGAGTTGATCAGCCCGAATCCCTGTTGCCCTTTCGAGGCGTCGGTCAGGGCTTCGGCCGCGGCAAGGAACTCGTCCCAGGTCGCGGGCGGCCCGGCGATGCCGGCTTCGGCAAAGAGGGCCTTGTTGTAGTTCAGCGCGTAGACGTTCACTTCGTTCGGGATCCCGTAGACGGTGCCGCCCACCTGCGCGGCGGCGGCGATGCCTGCGGGCCATGCCGCAAGAACCTCGGCCGAGACCGCATCCGGAGCGGGGGCGGTCAGGCCATCGCGCACCAGTTCGGGCAGCCACAGGTCATAAATACCTGAAATCGTGGGCGCATCCGCCCCGGCGCCGGAGCGGATCGTGGTCAGCAGGTCGCCGAAGGGCACGGCGCGGACGGTGATGGCCACGTCCGGGTTGTCTGCGGAATAGCGGGTCGCCGCCGCCTCAAGCAGCGCGACAGTCTCGGGCGACCAATGGGTCAGATAGCTCACCTCGACGGACTGGGCGGCGAGCGCACTCGCAGCGCAGCTCAGAACTAGGGCGGGCAGGGCCTTCCGGATTTTCATTGCAGCACTCTCCTATGGACAGCGGCTCCCCGCCGCTTGATGAAGACGTTATAACGACATAATGTCATAATCAAGTAGCATGACAGCAGGGGCCGGAGAATGCGCAGACTGACGGGACTGGCGATGATGCCGACGGGATCGCGTCCGGTGACGCTGACGATCGAGGGGGACCGCATCGCCTCGGTCGGGCCGGCCGGCGCCGGGGCAGGGGGCGCGCTGATCCTGCCGGGCTTCATCGATCTGCATTGCCACGGTGGCGGCGGGATGGATGTGATGGATGGCGGCGACGCCGCCGCGCGTCTGGCGGCGCTGCATGCCGAAAATGGAACGACCGCTCTGCTGGCCACCACCATGACCGCCAGGCCGGACCAGCTGCGCCGGGTGCTCGACGACATCGCCGCCGCCATGGCCGCGCCCCGGACGGGTAGTGCCGAGATACTCGGCGTCCATCTGGAGGGCCCGTTCATCAGTCCCGATCTGCTGGGGGCGCAGCCGCCCCATGCCTGCACCGTCGACACGGCGCTGCTGGACGAACTTTGCGCCCGCGCTCCGGTAAGGGTCCTCACCTACGCGCCCGAGGCCGATCCCGATGGCGTTCTGCTGGCCTATGCCCGCGCCCGCGGAATCCGCGCGCAACTGGGTCACAGCCCCTGCACCTACGAGGTGGCAGAGGCCGCCTTTCGTGACGGAGCCGCCGGGACCACCCATCTGTTCAACGCCATGTCGGGCCTGCACCACCGCAGGCCCGGCCTCGTCGGGGCCGCCATGGCCTGCGCCACCCATGCCGAGATCATCCCCGACCTGCTGCATGTCCATCCCGGTGCAATCCGGGCGGCGCTGCGGGCGATCCCCGGCCTCTACGCGGTGACCGATGCCACCCGCGCCACCTTCATGGCGGACGGCAGCTTTCCCTTCGGTGAGCTGACGGCCACGAAATGCGGCAACGGCCTGCGCCTGCCTGACGGCACGCTGGCCGGGTCGTGCCTGTCGATGTTGCAGGCCTTCCGCAATCTGGTCGAGATCGACCTGCCCCTGCACGATGCCGCGGCCCGCTGCGCCACCATTGCGGCCGATTATCTCGGCCTGTCCGGCCGTGGCCGGATCGCCGCCGGCGCAGTTGCCGATCTGGTGGTGCTGTCACCCGACCTGCGGCTTTCCGAAGTCATCCTCGGGGGGCAGCGCCTGGGCGGGTGATACGGGCCGATGGCGACCGCGCCGCACCGGGCAAATGCCGCACCTGCCGCGCGCAGTTCAGCTGCGCCCGGCCTGGAGCGGCGCGCCGTCCGGCGTCTCGTCTTCCGGCGCCTTGGGGAACCACCGCCGCGCCATCCGGCCGAAGCTGTCGACATAGGTCAGCACCACCGGCACCACCACCAGCGTGAGGATGGTCGACGAGATCAGGCCGCCGATCACGGCATGGGCCATGGGGGCGTTCTGGCCCGAGCCCTCGTGAATGTTGAGCGCCAGCGGCAACATCCCGAAAATCATCGCCAGACTGGTCATGATGATCGGGCGGAACCGGGTCGTTCCGGCCGCCAGCAGGGCATCGTAGAGGTTCATCCCCTGTTCGCGCATCTGCTGGTTGGCGTTGTCCACCAGCAGGATGGCGTTCTTGACCACCAGGCCCATCAGCATGATGAAGCCGATCATCGAGAACATGTTGAGCGTCGAGCCGCCCGCCATCAGCCCCAGCATCACCCCCACCAGCGCCAGCGGCAGCGAGGCCATGATGGCGACGGGCTGCAGGAAGCTGCCGAATTGCGATGCCAGCACCAGGTAGATGAACACCACCGCCAGAACCAGCGCCAGACCGGCCGCCGCGGCGGTCTCGGCCAGCTGTTCGGCGTCGCCGCCGGCGCTGACGCGGTAGCCGGTCGGCAGGTCGAGCGCATCCATCGCCGCCTGCACCTGCGGCATCACATCGCCAAGCGTCACGCCCGAGAGGTTGGCGCTGACCAGCACCTGGCGCGACAGGTCGCGCCGCAGGATCTCGGACGGGCCAAAGGATTGCACGATATCGGCAACCTGATCGAGCCGCACCATGCCCGCGCCGCCACTCTGGGCGACCGGCAGCGCGCGGAGCACGTCGATATCGTGGCGCATCTCCTCGGGCAGGCGCACCGTCACCGAAAAGCTGCGCCCGTCGGGCGAGGTCCAGTCACTGACGTCATCGCCGCCCAGCATCGGGCGCAGGGTCGCGCCGATCTGCTGCAGCGACACGCCAAGATCGCTGGCCGCGTCGCGGTTGATGCGCACGCCCAGCACCGGCTGGGCGGCATCGAGGCTGGACGAGACGTCTTCCAGCCCGTCAATGGTCTGCAGCGCGCGCACCAGCCGGTCCGCCAGCGGCCCCAGCACATCGAGATTGTCGCCGTAGATGTTGATCTGCACCGGCGCCGAGACCCCGCCGAGCCCCCCGGCCGCGCCGACCGTAACCTCGATGCCGGGGATCGCGGCAAGCGCATCGCGCACCGGCAGCGTCATGTCCTGCGGGCTGCGGACGCGCTCGGAGGCGCTGACCATGGTCACGGCGACGGTGGCGCTGTTCTGGCCGTTGGAACCCGCACCCGCGATGGTGGCATAGGTGCCGGTCACCTCCGGAAAGGCGCGCAGCACCCGGTCAACCTGACGGACCTTGGTGGTGGTATAGGCAAGCGACGAGCCGACCGGGGTCTCGACCTGCACCTGGAAGGTGCTGTTGTCGACCGCGGGGGCGAATTCGACCCCGACATAGGGCACCAGGAAGAAGCTGCCGACAAAGGCCGCCAGCGCCACGCCAAGCGTGGTGATCCGGTGGCGCAGGCTCCAGCGCAAGAGCGCCCGGTAGCCCTGGCCCAGCCAGTCGAAGAACCGGCCGAACCGCGCCACCAGCCGCCCCAGCGGGCCGCGCCTGGCATCGGGCCGGCCCGCCGGGTCATACCAGACCGAGGACATCATCGGGTCGAGCGTGAAGGCCACGAACAGCGAGATCAGCACGGCGACCGATACGGTCACGCCGAATTGCAGGAAGAACCTGCCGATGATGCCGTCCATGAAGGCGACCGGCAGGAACACCGCCACGATCGACAGCGTGGTGGCGAGCACGGCGAGGCCGATCTCGTTGGTGCCCTCCAGCGCGGCCTGCCGGTGCGACTTGCCCATATGCAGATGGCGCATGATGTTTTCGCGCACCACGATGGCGTCGTCGATCAGCAGGCCAATGGCCAGGCTGAGCGCCAGTAGCGTCATGATGTTGAGCGTGAAGCCAAGGAAATACAGCACCGTCATGGTGCCGATCACCGAGATCGGCAGCGTCAGCCCGGTGATGACGGTCGATCGCCACGAGTTGAGAAACAGGAACACGATGAGCACCGCGAGGGCCGCGCCCTCGACCATCATGTTCTGGACCCCGTGATAGCTTTCCTCGACCGCCACCGCATTGTCGCGCACGATCTCGACCGACACGCTCGCGGGCAGGTCTCCGGCCATCAGTCCTGCCACCGCATGGCGGATGTTCTCGGCCACCTCGACGGTGTTGGACCCTTGGGTCTTGACCACGTCCACCGCCAGGGCGGCCTCGCCGTTGAGCAGCGCGATGCTCTGGGCCTCGGCCTCGCCGTCAACCAGCGTCGCCACGTCGCGCAGGCGCACCGGCTGGCCGCCGCGCCGGGCGACGATGATGTCGAGGAAATCCGCCGCATTCTCGATCCGGCCCTCGACCTGGATCGACTGCACCGCCAGCCCGTCCTCGATGGAGCCCGCGGGCAGGTCCTGGTTGTCCTGCCCCAGCGCCGCCGTGACCTCTCCGACGCCGACGCCGAAGGCCGACAGGCGGTCGGGGTCGACCAGCACGTTGAGCTGGCGCGGGATGCCGCCCACGACCGAGGCCCGCCCGACCCCCTGGATCGCGGATATGCGCGGCTGGATCACATCCTCGGTCAGCGCCGTCAGGTCGCGCAGCGACATCTCGTCCGAACTGACCGCCAGCGACACCACCGGCAGTTCGGCCGGGTCGAACTTGAACAAGAGCGGCGTGTTGGCATTGTCGGGAAACGCCGCCTGGATGGTGCCGAGGCGGTCGCGGACCTCCTGCATGGCGGTGGCGCTGTCCACATCCATCTCGAAGAACAGGATCACCAGCGCCTCGCCGGCGCGGGCGGTCGACTGGATGTAGTCGATGCCGCTGATGGTGTTCACCGATTGCTCGATGGGCTCGATGATGTCGCTCTCCACCGCCTCGGGGGCGGCGCCGGGGTAGCTCACCACCACCGCGACCACCGGGAAATCCACGTCCGGCAGTTGCTCGATGGGCAGGCGCATGAAGGAGTAGCCGCCGATGACCATCAGGGCGACCATGATCATGGTGGCGAAAACCGGGGCGTTGACGCTGATGCGGGTCAGGAACATGGGGTCAGTCCTCGACGATCTGGACGGCATCGCCATCGTTGAGCGACGGCAGCGGTGCGGTCACGACGGTCTGCCCGGCCTCCACGCCCCGGAGGATGCGGATCAAGCCGCCGGACCAGTCGCCGCCGGTCTCGACCGGACGGCGCACCAGCCGGCCATCGGCGATCTGCAACAGGTGGTAGCCGTCCGCATCCTCGCGCAGGGCCGCCGCCGGAACGGCCAGCGAGTCCGGCGCCTCCTCGACCACGATCTGGCCGACGCCGAACATGCCGCCCAGCAGCACCCCGTCGGCGTTGTCGATGCGGATATAGACCGGGATGGTGCGGGTTCCCGGCTCGGCCACCGGGTTGATGCGGGTGACGGTGCCGGCGAACTCGCGGCCGTGAATGCCGTCGACCCGGACCGAGACCTTCTGGCCCGGCGCCAGCAGCGCCCCCGAGCCGACCGCCGCGCTCGCCTGCATCTCGACCGTGGTCAGATCGACCACGCTGAGCAGCGGCGTGCCGAGGGCAACATATTGCCCCGGCTCCGCCGACCGCGCCGAGACCACGCCGTCATAGGGCGCAAGCACCGTGGCGTTGCGCAGCCGCAGTTCCGCCCCGGCAACCTGATCGGCCAGCGCGCTGACACTGGCGCGCAGCTGCGCGACGGTGCTGCGCGCCTCGTCGAGGCTCGATGTGGTGCTGACGCCGCGCTCGATGAGCTGCTGGGCCCGCTCCAGTTGAACCTCGGCCAGCCCCAGCTGGGCGCGGGCGGCATCGGTGTTGCTGCGGACCTGCCGCAGTTCGAGCGTCAGGGTCTCGACATCGACCTGCGCCAGCACATCGCCTTCGCGCACCCGGTTGCCGGGCTGGACCAGCACCGTTTCGATCCGGCCATTCACCTGCGCCGAAAGCTGGGTCTGGCGCGCCGGTTCAAGGGTGCCGATCACCCGCACGGTCCGTTGCAGGGTCTGCGGCTGCAGCACCGCCATCTCGACCGGGTTGATCTGCATCACCGGCTCGGACGGCGCCGCAGAGGTCGCAACCAGCGCGTCCGGCGCCGGGGCGAGGGTGGCGCGGTTGTAGGAATAGGCCGCGCCGATCGCCAGCAGCCCGGCCAGAACGATCCACGGCCATTTGCGACGCCGGGGCGGCAGCCCCGCCTGGGCGCGCCGGGCGCGTTCGGCCTCGCGCCTGCTCATCGCCCAGTCCGGCTTGGCCTGCGCGCGCGTGTCGGTGGAGTGCTCTGGGGTGGTCATGGGCCGTCTCCGGGGTCAGGTCTGGGTCAATTGCTGTCGGCGGCCGTCATGGCATGCAGCATCGGTGGTGCTTGTGCGAAACCGGTTCGCCGTTCGGTCAGGGGTCGGTGCGGGCGGTTATCGCGGTCAGTGTCCGGCGGTTGTCGTCGGGGTCGGACAGGGCGACGCTGCCGGGCGGCAGGCCGAGTAGCCGGTCGATCAGCCGCCCCTCGGCGATCAACCGGTCCTCGAGGATCTGCGTCGCCGCCTCGAGGTCGCCGGCGCCGGCCGCGGCAATCGCCGAGCGCAGATGGGCGCGACGGCCCTGCAACAGCGCCAGGATCGCCTCGGCGACCAGGCCTGCGTCGGGTGCATCGAAACGTCCTTCACCGATCCCGGCGCCGATCATGTCCCGCAGGACCGGCAGGGTCGCCTCGGTCGACGCGGTGTTGATGCGTTGAAACAGCAAGTCGTTGCCCGGCCGCAGCATCACATCGACGAAGAACCGCAATTCGGGGCCGCGCTCGGCCTTCCACTGGTTGGTTGCCGCGATGAAGGCGTTGAAGCGCGACAGCGCGTCGCCGTCCGCCGCCGCGCGGGCATTGGCGGTGTCTTCCAGCGCCTGCACGGTGAATCGTTCGACGATGCCGTCAAGCAGATCCTCCTTGGCGGTGAAATGGTGGTAGAAGCCGCCCTTCGAGATGCCGGCCCGCGCGATCACGTCGGCCAGCGTCACGCCATCCCAGCCGCGTTCGAAGAACAGCGTCTGCGCCGCGTCCAGGATCTGGGTCCGCCGCGCGTCCGGCGCCATCCGCACCCGGCGGCGAAGGTTGCCGCTGCTGTCCGGAACCGCCGCATCACTGCGCATCATCACCGCCTCGTCAAGTTAAAGACCGACGGTCGGTATGTAAGAGATCAATGCCGGTGTCAAGACCGGCGGGGCCGTGTTGGGGCCGGTGGCGGGGCCAGCCTCACAACCGGCCCCAACACGGGCCCGACCACCGGCCCCCGCTGCGCCGGCCGTCAGTCCGCGGTCTCGGCGCCGCCGGCGTCCTTTTCCACCGTCGCGGTGACGGGCTGGAACCCGTCGGCCTGCACGGCCACGGTCACATGCTTGGCGGCCAGACTGGTCACATAGATCGAGTTCGGATTGGCCCGCAGATGCTCCGGCAGCGTGCCGTCATCCACATTTATGCGCGCCTCGCCATTGGCCGGAACGACGACGGCGGGCCTGAGAATATAGGCTTCGGTTTCGCCGCTATCGGCATCGGTAAAGGTATAATACAGCGTGAAGCCCGCCAGATCGGCGGGGCCGTCGTTGAAGATCTGGATCTCGAGATGGTCGGGCGCATCGGTGTGGGTGGCGGGATCGACGTTGTTTTCCACCAGAACCTCGCCGAGCCGATAGGGCGCGGGCATCCCCGCCTGCGTCATCGGGTCGGGTGCCACGACCGGCGCGGCATCGGCCAGGTCGTTCTGGCCGTCGCCGTCGGTATCGGCGTTCATCGGGTCGGTGTGCAGCAGTGGCTCGGCCGCGTCGGGGACGCCGTCGCCATCCGCATCCGGGCCGGCCGCATGGGCCATGCCGGCACTCAGGACCAGCGCAAGCAGTGTCGCGGTATGTATCGGTTTCATGGTCAGGTCTCCTGGGTCAGTTGGTCAGGGTTGATGCGGCGCATAAGGACAAGCCCGCCCAGCGCCGCGGTGAAGAGAAGGAGGAACAAGGCATCGCCCTTCTTGTCGGCCCAGATCACCGACAGGGGCTTGCCGGTATAGCTGTCCTTGATGCCGAGAAGGGCGAAGGTGAGCCGCTCGAAATGCTTGGTGACCGAGGCGACCTCGATGCCGTTGCGAAAGGTTTCATAGCCGGCAAATCCCGCCTTGATCCGGTCCTGCTCGGCCTTGGGGATCTGCAGCGACGCGAAGACGCCGCCGGCCACCTGATTGTCGGGGTCCATGGTGTCACCGATCTGCGGTGCGACCAGCACCACCACCAGCCAGAGGGCAAAGGCATAGACCAGCCCGCTGACCGAAGACCGCAGCCACAGCGCCAGGGCAAAGCCCAGCGTGTAGATGCCGGTCAGATAGAGGGTTCCCGCCGCCCAGGTCAGCACCAGCCTGCCGAGGTCCGACAGGGTCAGGGGCACCCCCGAGATGCCGTTGAGCACCAGCGCGGTCAGCGCGAAGACCACCGCGAGCGTCATGGCCGAAAGCATCAGCCCGCCCGCCAGCTTGGCGGCAAGAAACTGCCAGTGCCGGACCGGCCGCGTCAGGATCAGCGCCAGCGTCTGCCGGCCCCGTTCGGCAACGGCCGCGCGGTAGCCCGCGATCAGGGCAATCACCGCCCCCATGATCTCGATCTGCTCGAGCGTGCCGCGCAACAGCTTGAGCGGCCAGAATTCGGGCGCGGCAATCGCCGCCGCGTCCTTGCCCAGCGCCAGCAGCGTGGCGCGGGCCGCCGCATAGGTCGCCGCGTCCCCCTTGAGCGCGATGGCGCCGGTCACCAGCGATACCAGCGCCGCCAGCGACAGGGCGCTGATCGCCACCAGCAGGAAGCGGTCGCGCAGCGCCTCGCGGGCATCCCGCCGGGCGATGATCCGGATCGGTGAGCGCAAGTCAGGCATCGGGGCCTCCGGCGTTGGGATCGAGGGCAAGACCGCTGCGCAGGGCAAAGACCAGCGCGGCGGCGACCAGGACGATCAGCGACAAGAAGGGCGGCACGACCCCCCGCGGGACAAGCCCGGCAGGCAGATAGCCCATCAGGCCGGCGGCCAGATACGCGTAGGCTTCCGACAGCGAGACGGGGCCGAGCACCGTTCCCAGTATCGTGAAAACCGGGGTCTCGGGCGTTGCCACCAGGGCCGAGATCGGGTTGATCGCCGCCGTGGGGTTCACGTTGCCGGTCAGGGCCGGCAGCACGAAAGTCACCGCCAGCCACAGGATCGTGGCCGCCAGGAGGCCGCCTGCGGTTGCGGGGATGCGCGCGGCGGCACCCAGCGCCACCATCCCGAACAGGGTCACATAGGCCCAGGAAAGCAGGAAGAAGCCGCCCAGGCGCAGCCATTCCCCGGCCGTCACCGCAATTGCGGGCAGCAAGACCAGGGTGAGCCCCGAGATCACCGCGGCCAGCGTCACCAGCGCCGCCGTGGCAAGGGCCAGCGCCTGCATCTTGCCGGCGACATATGTCATCCGGGCGGGTGGCCGGGCGGCGATCAGCGGCAGCACCCCGGCGCGGCGGTCGGCCTCGATCAGGCGCTGGCCGGTGACGATGGCCGCGAAGGTGCCGATCAGGCTGACATAGACGGTCAGGTTGCGCAGCACGCCCAGCGCGGATGTCTGGCCCAGCGGATTTGCCGGGACGGGCTGGCCGATGGATTGCAGGTAGATCACGGCATCGGCATAGATCCCGTTGACCGTGGCGGTGGCCGACCAGCCCATCCACGCCGAGACCAGCACCATCGCCGTGAAGATCCCGGCGATCAGCAGCACCGTGCGTTCGCGCAGCAAGGCGGCAAGGGACTGCGCGGCGACGATCGAGGCGGGGGTCATGCCGTCACCTCGGAAAGTCCGACGCCCAGGTAGAGGTCTTCGAGCGCCCGTTCGTCGCCGTATTTCGCCGTCACGGCCTCCATCCGGTCGTGATAGACCAGCCGGCCCTGGGCCAGGACGCCGATCGAGGTGCAGGTCAGCGCGACCTCGCTCAGGAGGTGGGTGTTCATGAAGATGGTCATGCCGCTGGCATGCAGCCGCGCGACGATCTCGCGCAGCAGCCGCACCCCCATCGGGTCGAGCCCCGAGGTGGGCTCGTCGAGAAACAGCAGTTCCGGCCGGTGCAGGATGGCCTGCGCCAGGCCGACCCGCTGCCGCATCCCCTTGGAGAAGGTGCCGACGCGCCGATCGGCAAGCGCCTCGATCCCCAGAAAGGCGAGCGTGTCGGCCACCCGGTCCTCCACATCCGAAAGGCCGGACAGGCGGCCGAAGAAGACCAGGTTCTCCTGCGTGGTGAAACGGTCGTAGAGCCGGACGTTTTCGGGCAGGTAGCCGATGGCGGCCCGCAGGGCCATCGGGTCGGTCGCCAGATCGTGACCGGCGACGCTTGCCTGGCCGGCCGACGGCGCAAGCAGGGTCGTCAGCAGCCGGATCGTGGTGGTCTTGCCCGCGCCGTTATGCCCCAGAAATCCGAAGACCTCGCCCCTGGGAATGGTGATGGTCAGCGGATGCAGGATCGTGGCGGCGCCGTAGCTCTTGGTCAGATCGCGGGTCACGATGGCCGGGGTCGTGGTGGTCATGGCAGGTCTCCGGTTTGGCATGCGGGCAAAAGGTCGGGCAGCCGGGCCGTGCCGGCTGCCCGCGGGGGCTAGGATCGGTGCGCCCTCTGGCTCATCACCGCGACCGTTCCGGCGATCAGCACCAGAAAGACCAGGCTGGTCACGATGGTCCCCAGCCCCAGGCCGCCAAACTCGGTCGGCTGCGCCAGCAGGTCGCCGAAGGAGGCGCCAAGCGGGCGGGTGAAGATGTAGCAGAGCCAGAAGGCCCAGATACCGTCGAGACCGAAGGTGAAGTAGCCAAGGGCAAGCGAGGCGATGATCAGCCCGAACAGCAGCCCAGTGGCCGCGAACCCGACATTGAAGGCCTCGGAGACCAGGTCGCCGGCGGCGGTGCCGAGGGCAAAGGTGAACAGGATGGCCAGCCAGTAGAACGCTTCGCGCCGGAAGGTGAAGACCGCGTGGATCGACAAGGTGCGTTCGGAGGCGAACCACAGGGCAAAGGTTGCCGCCAGCGCGATCGTGAAGCCGATGGTCGATGCCAGCAGCGGGATGCCGAGCGCATCGGTCATGTTGTCGGTGATCAGGGTGCCGACAATCGAGATCAGCACGACGGCCAGCCAGTACCAGGACGGCACATAGCGCTGCTGGCGAAACTGGAGCACCATCGCCCCGACCAGCACCGCGGTCATCAGCACCGTGGTCGTGGCCAGCCCCAGGCCGAGATTGACCGCCAGGAAATCGGCGGCGGTCTCGCCCATGGTCACGGCCAGCAGCTTGATGAGCCAGAAGCCCGGGGTCACCTCGGGCACGCGGTTTACCGCCGGCCCGATCCCTCTGAAGCCGATATCGGTGAATGCAGCGTCGGTCATGGCTTTATCCCTTGATCAGTGAAAGCGCCTGCGCCGCGAAGGCGTCAGAGCGGGTGTCATCGTCGGCATTGCAGCGCTCGAGCGCCTTGGCCTGCAGATCGAGCATTTCGGCGGTGGGCGTGATGTCGACCAGCGCGTCACGCAGCCTGCCGGCCATCTCCTCGCAAGGAAGTGCATGACCGTTGGCATCGGTCACATCGATGCCCGCGACCTGCCGCACCGGGCCGGCCGCCGCGGCGGGCGCCGGATTGTCGAGGCTGGCCAGCAGGGCCGCGAGCGCGCCGTTGACCGCATCGGGATCGGGGGTTCGGGCGCGCAACGCCGAAAAGGCGTCGTCTGCGGCGGCATCTATCGTGCCCCAGGCGGCGGCATCGATCTGGCGCAGCGCCGAGGCGTTCTGATCCCAGAGGGTTTCGAGATCCGAAATGCGCGTTTCGGCCGCGCCCAGATCGCCGGCCGCGGCGATGGTCTGGGTATCTGTGATGATGGCGCGGTAGGCGGACATGTCGCCGAGGCCGGCGCTGGCGCTGGCGGAGCCACCATCGGGCACCAGCAGGATTTCGGCCAGGGTAAAGCCGGTGGCGGGCACAGCGATCAGGCTCGCTGACAGCAAGAGATTGCGAAGAGTCGGGTGCATGGGATGACCTGTAAGTCCTGGACAACGCGCCATTCGGGTTGCAGTCCGATGACTGGCAGGTCCGGGCCCGAAAGCTCTGGCCGCGGTCTTACAGTTTTGTAAGAAACGGGGTTTTCAGGGCAGCAGGATGACGCTGACCGCGCCGTCAGAGGCAGTGGCCGCCGATATCTCGCCCTGACCGGCACTCGTCAACTGCCCCACCAGCCGGTCACGGGCCCGGGTTATCGCCAGGGGTGTGGGCGTCGTCTCGGCAATGCGGTCGTCCGGGGCGATCGAGGCGACCAGCACCTTCTGGCCATTCGCGGTGACAAGGCGGGTCCGCCAGATCCGGATGATGCTGGTCCGGGCCCCCGAGGGCGCGGATTGCAGGCCGATGTCATTGGGCAGTCCGGACCAGAACTGCGGAAACAGCATGGTTGTCGGGGGCACCTGGTCGCGGACGACCGCAATGGCGAGGTCGACCAGCTGCGACCCCGAAGGCGCATCGGTCAGGGTCCAGCCATCGTCTTGCAGGATCTGGATCAGCGTGCTTTCGTCCCCCACCGCCAGCACCAGATTGACGGGCGCCGCCACCTCGCCGGAAAGCGTCTCGGCCCAGGGCACGAAGCCGGGGTCCGTGAGCATGGCCTCGGGCCCGGCCACCACCTGAACCGACTGAAGCTGCGACTTGACCGCGAGCGCCTGGTCATAGGTCGCGACCTGCCAGAGCCCGAAGCCCGCCAAGAGCGATACCGCCGCATGGCGGCCAATATTCGGCCAGAGCGAGGGGGCTGGCGCGGGCCCTTGCATAGGCCCAGGCATAGGTCCTGGCGCGGGGCCATCGGCGCTCCGGCTCAGGCGCCATTCCGCGATTGTCACGCCGACCAGCAGCCAGAGCCCGCCCACCAGCCAGCCGTTCAGGACATCCGACAGGTAGTGTTCGATCAGGACGATCCGGCTGGCGCCGATCAGAAAGCCGAAGATGCCCGCAAGCATCAGCGCCGGGATCTGGCCCAGCCGTCCGGACCGGGCCATCACATAGGCCAGCGTCCCGTAGAATGCCACCGATATGGCCGCGTGGCCTGACGGAAAGCTGCCCGAAGTCTCGACGAAATAGGCCAGCTCCGGACGCGGCCGCGCAAAGATCAGCTTCAGCGCGGTGACCGTCACCACATCGCCCAGCACCGCCACCGTCAGGCCGCTCGCCAGAGCCCAGCGCCGACCCGCCGCCAGCCAGACCAGTGCCGCAGCCAGCAGGGTCAGCACGACGCGGCCGTCGCCAAGGGCGGTCACATGGGCGGCGGCCCGCAGGACCGCGGGCGACCAGAACAGATGCATGAACTCGGCCATGTTGCGATCCAGCGCATGGGCCGGCCGGGCCAGCAGGTAATCCAGCGTCACATCCATCCAGACCGCCAGCACGTAGACGAAGACCACCGTCAGGCAGGTCAGGGGCAGGCCGAAAAAGCTGGTGGGATCGAGGCGCCCCGCCACCCGGCGCCGGGCGCGCGGATGCGCGGCCAGCCAGCGCGCCACCACGGGCCAGTCGGCCATGGCGGCCCATGCGGCCTGCGCCAGCGAGACGGCGAGCGGCAGCAGCCGGAACAGCCGGAACAGCAGCCACCAGACCAGCCCGATCAGCACCGCCAGCAAACCGCCAAGCACCGCCAGACGGGCAACGCCCGCCCCCATCTGCCCAAGCGCGCCGCCGATCGCGTAGCCGAACGCCACATGGGCCAGCGCAAAGGGAATGCTGCCGGCGAGGTTCCAGATCACGAAGGTCCGGCGCTCGATTCCGGCGAGCGCGGCCACCAGCGGCACCAGCCCGGCGACCGGCCCCGAGAACCGGCCAAGAACCAGCGCCAGCCCGCCGCGCCGGGCAAACAGCTCGCGCGCCCGGGCATGGGCACGCGATTTCATGAACCGCGAGCCGGCGCCCAGTCGCGATTTCGCCAGCCGGCCCGTCCAGTAGCTGATCTCGCTGCCCAGCACCGACCCGATGACGACAAACCACACCAGGTCAAGGAAATCGAGCACGCCGCGCTGCACGAGAATGCCCCCGGCATCGACAATCAGGGTGCCCGGTATCACCACGCCGGTGATGAAGAAGGCTTCCAGGGCCGATGCCAGGGCAATGATCCAGTAGCCCAGATCCCCCAGTGACTGGAGCGAGGGCAGGATCTGGTCGATCGAGAATCCCACCGGCCTATTTTCCGATCAGGCCCTTGGGGCCGCCCGCGATCAGCAGGGCCACGTCCGCCATCGCGCGCGTGGGGGACAGTCCGGGCGGGACCGCGATGTAGCTTGGCCGCCAGTGCGGGCGGAATTTCTGCTTGAAGGCGCGCAGGCCCTCGAAGTTGTAGAAGGCCCCGCCATGGCGGTAGATGAACCGCCCGAAACGGTTCCACAGCCGCTCGACCGATTTGGACGACAGCCCCGACAGCGGCGCCATGCCCAGGCTCAGTTCCGCGGCCCCGGCCTCGCGATAGTGCTCGATCAGCGACAGGAACAGGAATTCCATCATGCCCGAGGCTTCCTCGGGCCGGTAGCGCATCAGGTCGATGGCGACCTGTTGTCCGTCGCCGGGTGCCAGGATGTTGGCAAAGGCAAGGATCTCTCCCTCGCGGCGCACCAGGGCGATGGGAAACCGGTCGAGATATGCGGGGTCGAACTGCCCCACCGAAAAGCCCTTTTCGCGCCCCGCCTTGCCGCCCAGCCAGCTGTCCGAAATGGTCCTCAGCTCCCCGATCAGGGCGGCATCATGGGGCGGCTGCGCGATGGTCATCGACAGGCCCTCGCGCTGGCGCTTGTTATGGGCCGCGCGCATGGACTTGAAGCCCGATCCGCCCAGGCTGAACTCCTGCAGCGGCACCACCGCCTCCTCCCCGACCTTGTGCAGGCCAAGCCCGACATCGAGAAACACCGGCAGGTTGCCGGTCCCGACCTCGTAGAGCACCGCCTGTCCGTTGGTCTTGCGCGCCAGGTCGATGAAGGCCCAGCACAGGCCCGGAAACTCGGCCGGGTCGCCGATCGGATCGCCGAAGGCCACGTATCGCGACCCCTGCACCGCATACATGATGAAGGAATTGGCGGATTCCGAGAACAGGAACTGCTTGTCGCCCGACAGCGCCAGGCATCCATGCGGCGGGCCGGTGCGCGCGAGGATCTCGCTGACTTGCTGCAGGATGCCGGGATCCTGCGCCGTCACCGACTTGCGGCGCACGGGCCGGAGCGCGGTGAAGATGGCAAAGAACAGCAGCAGCGCCGAGGCCAGCAATCCGGCCCGCAAGGCGCGTGGCGTGTTGGCGCCATGGGCGATCTCGGTCCACAGGTCGTTGGAATAGGGCGTGGTGCGGTAAAGAAAGAAGAAAAACCCCAGCCCCGCGACCGCAACCCCCAGCACCAGTGCGAACCAGGCGAGGCTGAAGACCCCTTCGGTCAGTTTTGCCCGGCGGGTGAAGCCCCCGGCGAAGGGCATCAGCAACAGCATGCCCGCCAGCAGCAGGCCGGCGGTCTCGAGATCCAGATCGTTCAGCAGCGCCGCGACGGTTCCGCCGCCCAGTGCCAGCAGCGTCAGCAGGAACGCCGCCCTGATCCGGCGCGCCAGCCCGTGGGACAGGATCAGCAGGACCACACCGATCATGGACGACAGGAGCGTGCCGCCCTCGATCAGCAGCGCCGCGACGAATTCTCCCTCGACCATGGCGCCGGTGCGGACCGATGGCAGCACCGAGACCAGAAGCAGATAGACCCCGAAGCCGAATGTCACCAGGGCGGCAAGCGACGGGGCAAAGCCGTGCAGGGCCTCGACCGCCGGGCGCGAGGCCGCGGGAACCCCGCCGGCGATGCGGCTGACCGCCCCGCCGGCCAGCCGGGCCTCGTTGAGCGAAACCACCACGAAGCCGACAATGAAGGGCAGCAGGTAGTAGATGACCCGGAACAGCACGAGCGCCGCGGCGGCATCGCTGACGTCAACGGTGGCCGGCAGGGTCCCGATGACCACCGTTTCAAAGACGCCGATGCCGCCCGGCACATGCGACAGCACCCCGACCATGGTGGCGATCGCGAAGATGGCGATGAAGGTCCCCAGATCGGGCGTGCCGTTCGGCATCAGGATCCACAGGGCAAAGGCGGCGGCCGCCACGTCGATCAGCGTGATGGCCAGTTGCGCGGCCAGGCTGCGGGGCTCGGGCAGCCGCAGGTCGACCCGCCAGAACCGCAACTGCCGGTTCCCGGCGGAAATGAAGGCGATGATGCCCAGCGAGGCCAGAAGGATGGCCAGCGCGCCAAACCTTATGACATCCGGAGACAGGGCAACGACCTGCGCCACCGCGGCCGGATAAAGGCTCAGCGCGGCAAGCCCGATCAGCGTCAGCCCGGTGCCCAGCGCCGCGGCGATATAGCCCGAAACGGTCGCGACCTCGAACGCATCCAGCCCGAAGGCCGAATAGATCCGGTACCGGATCGCGCCGCCCGAAATGACGCTGACCCCGATGGTGTTTCCGAAGGCGTAGCCCAGAAACCCGCCCAGCGCGACCACCCGCGAGGGCAGCGATTTTCCGATGAACCGCAGGGCAAGGGCATCGTATCCGACCAGTGCGCCATAGCCGATGGCCGTCGCCCCGACGGCCATGGCCAGGACGCTGACCGGCGTGGACCTGATCTGCGCCATGACCGCGGCCGGGTCGACCGAATGCAGCAGATGGTTGAGCGCGTAGACCCCGAGCCCGAACAGGACGATGCCGATGATGACCGGCAACAGGGGGCGCAGTGCGACCAGGACCCGGGTTTTCATGTTGCTGCCTTTGCCATTTCGTCTTGCGGGTAGTTCACTCAGCTACGCCAGCGCGGCGCCCGCTGTAAACCGTGCGGGGTCCGATCCCCCTCCTTCTTACAGATTTGTAAGTCCTTGGCAAAACCGTCCCGGGACGTGGTGCCTATCTGTTGTTCGCAGGCAAGTTGGCCTGCAAACCCGAAAGGAAGATCACATGACACGCAAGGCAACACTACTGGCCGTTTCGATCGCGGCCCTGGGGCTGACCCCGCTGATGGCATCGGCCCAGCAGGCCGAGGTTTCCGAAAGCGCGCTGTTCCAGAGCGCCACGGTCAGCCTGAAGACCGCAAGCGACACCGCCCTGGCGACCGTCGGCGGCACGCTGGCCGGCATCGAGTTCAATGACGAGAACGGCGCCGGCGTCTATGAAGCCACCATCATCGACGCCAACGGGGTTTCCTGGACCGTCAAGATCGACGCGATGACCGGCCAGGTCCTGGCCCAGGGGCAATCCGCCCTGATGGATGACGAGGATGGCGGCGACGAGGGCGCCGAGGATGGCGACCAGAGCGCCGAGACCGAAGGCGGCGGCGAAGGCGGGGAGGGCTCGGGCGGCTGAACGCCGTCGCTACTTGCAGCACCATGTCCGGCCGCTCTAGGGTGGCCGGACACCATTGTCCTGAACCTGCGAGAGCCCCGGGGTGAACATACTGCTGGCCGAAGACGACGCCGAGATCGCCGCCTATCTCTGCAAGGGGCTGGCCGGGGAAGGCCATGTTGTCGACCATGTTCCCAACGGCCGGGACGCGCTTGGCCAGGCGATGTCCCAGCCCTATGACCTGCTGGTCCTGGACCGGATGATGCCCGGACTGGACGGGCTTTCGATGCTGAAATCGCTGCGCGCGGCACGGGTACGGACCCCGGTGATCCTGCTCACCGCAATGGGCAGCGTCGATGACCGCGTCGCCGGCCTGCGCGCCGGCGCCGATGACTACATGGTCAAGCCTTTCGCCTTCGCCGAACTGCTGGCGCGGATCGACACGATATCCCGCCGACCCGCCCTGAAGGACGAGATCACCGAACTGCGCGTCGGAGACCTGCACCTGGACCTGCTCACGCGATGCGCGACCCGCGAGGGCAAGTCCATCGACCTGCAGCCCAAGGAATACCTGCTGCTCAAGCATTTCATGGAACGGCCGGGCCGGGTGCAGACGCGAACGATCCTGCTCGAAGCGGTCTGGGGGCTGCATTTCGACCCCAAGACCAGCGTTGTCGAAACCCATATCAGCCGGCTGCGCAACAAGATCGACAAACCCTTCGAGCGGCAGTTTCTCACGACCCTGCACGGCGTTGGCTACGTGCTTCAGCCATGACGCGCATTCCGTCATGGTCCATGCGCTTTGCCCTGGCGCTGTCGTCGGTTTTTGCCATCGGCGCCCTGTCCGCGGGCGGCATCTCCTATGTCCTGCAGGCGCGCGAGCTGTCGTCGCGCCTGGCAGGCGACGTCGAGGCCCTTGCCCAGGGGCTGGCCCATATCGCCGACGGCGGCGACCGGCAGGACCTGCGCGAGCAGATCCGCGCCCAGGCCCTGACGTCGCGCGACGGAACCACGCTGGTCGCCTGGATCGACGAGAGCACCGGCGAACTGATCGGGAACTTCCGGCCCAAGGCCCTGTTCGAAGGCGCGCGCCGGCTCGATCCGGAGACGGATTTCCTGCAAGGCGACCAGTCGACCGGCGATTTCTCGGATGCCTATCTGGCCTTCGCCATCCGCACTCCGCTGGGCACGGTGATAGCCGCCCGCGATACCGTCTGGATCACCGACAGCGGCGAGATCCTGCTGCAATCCACGATCTGGTCGCTGGGGACGGCGCTGATCCTTTCCATCGGGCTGGCCATCGTCATCGCGCGGCGCAACGAGCGGCGCATTCTGGCGATCGAACAGGTGCTCGAGGATGTCGGGCAGGGCCGGCTCGACCTGCGCATCCGCGACCCGGAACGCGACGATCTGGCCCGGGTCGCCAACAATGTCGATGCGACGCTGGACCGGCTTGAGGCGGGCGTGGAGTCGATCAAGCAGGTGTCGACCGATGTTGCCCATGACCTGCGCGCCCCGCTGGCGCGCATGCGCGTCAAGATCGAGCCCTTTGCCACCGATCCGTCCGTGGCGCCGCCGTTGCGGCATGTGTTTGGCACCGCGCTGGCCGATATCGACGATATCTCGGCCACGTTCGACTCGATCCTGCGGCTGGCGCGGATGCAGTCCGGTACGGTCGAGATCAGGCACGAGGTCGTGGACCTGTGCGGCATCGCAAGCGAGGTGGCCGAATTGATGGCCCCGGTGGCCGAGGATGCCGGCCACGTCCTGACCCTCGAGGTCCCCGACCGGGCGCTGACCCTGACCGGCGACCCGGCGCTGCTGTCGCAGGCCCTGATCAACCTGGTGGACAATGCCATCCGGCACTGCACCGGCCCGACCCCGATCACCATTGGCCTTGCGGCCGACCAGACCGGCTGCCGTCTGTGGGTGGCCGACCACGGCCCCGGCATTCCCGCGGATGCACGGGCGGATGTGCTGGAGCGCTTTGTCCGCCTTGATCGCAGCAGATCGACCCCCGGAACCGGGCTTGGTCTCAGCCTGGTGCGCGCGATTGCCGCGCTCCACGGGGCCGAGATCTCGCTGGAGGACAACGCGCCCGGTCTGATCGTGACGCTGAGTTTTCCGGCCGCCCGGGGCTGACGGGAGCTGACGGGGCTGTCGGGGGCTGACGGGCAGGTGCAAGGGTCATGGGCCGGGACGGCGTGCCCCTAGAGCGGCCAGACCAGCAGGATGGTCGGAATGGCCACGCAGATCACGATGATTTCCAGCGGCAGGCCGATGCGCCAGTAATCGCCAAACCGGTAGCCGCCCGGCCCAAGGATCAGCGTGTTGTTCTTGTGCCCGATCGGGGTGAGAAAGGCGCAGGACGCGGCCACCGCCACGGTCATCAGGTAGGTATCGGGGTTGGCCCCCGTCTCGGCTGCGATCGACATCGAGATCGGCGCGGCGATCAGGGTCGTCGCCACGTTGTTGAGGAAATCCGACAGGGTCATGGTGACGATCATCAGCGCCACCAGCGAGACCCAGGCAGGGTAGCCGTAACTCAGGGCGACGATCTGGTTGGCGATCAGGTCGGCGCCGCCGAAACGCTCGAAGGCCTCGGCCAGCGGGATCAGGCTGCCCAGCAGCACGATGACCTTCCATTCCACGGAAGTATAGACCTCGCGCCCGCTGACCAGACCAAGCGCGACATAGACGATGACCGCCCCGCCAAGCGCCACCGACAGCGGCACCAGCCCGAACACCGCCAGCGCCACGGCCAGTAGGAACACGCCAATGGTCAGGCCGGCCTTGCTGCGCTGAACCACCTCGGTGGTGCGCCCCTCCAGCGGCAGCGCGCCCAGCCATTCGGTGGCGCTGGCGACATTGTCGGGGGTTCCCAGCAGCAACAGCACGTCGCCCGCCTTGATCGGTAACAGGCGGACCCGGTCCTGAAAGCTGCGTCCTTCGCGTGCGACACCCAGCAGCGTCACCGAATGCCGCCGCAGCAGTTGCAGGCTTTGCGAGGTGCGCCCCTGAATGCGCGCGCCGTCCGGCACGATGGCTTCCGCCAGCGTCAGGCCCGGAGCCACCACGCCGCCCTCATGTTTTTCGGAGCCGGCAAAATCGAGCCCGGCCTGCCCCGTGAAGGCCTCGATCGCCTTGGGGTCGCCCTCGACCACCAGAAAGTCGCCGGCGCGCAGCACTTCCCCTGGCACCAGCCCCGGCAGGCGCTTGCCGCGGCGCACCAGACCCAGCACATGAACGTCGACCTCGCTGGCCCCGGCGTAGAGGTCGCGGACCGTCATGTCCTCCTTGGCCACCTTGTCGCCGATGCGCAGCTCGGCGATGTAGCGGCCGCTGGCGACCTTCTGTTCGGTTTCAAGCAGCGAGGCACGCGCGGGCAAGAGCCGCCAGCCAAGAAGCGAGACAAAGGCGATGCCGGCCACCGCGACCGCCAGCCCGACCGGCGCGAAGTCGAACATGCCGAAGGGCGCGCCCAGCACGCCCTGCCGATATTCCGAGATGACGATGTTCGGCGGGGTGCCGATCAGGGTGATCATGCCGCCCAGAATGGTCGCGAAGGACAAGGGCATCAGGGTCTGCCCGGCCGAGCGCTTGGCCTTCTTGGCCGCTTCCATGTCCAAGGGCATCAACAGCGCCAGCGCCGCCACGTTGTTGATGATCGCCGACAGGCCGGCGGCTAGCGCCGAGACGATGGCGATATGCAAAGGCAGCCGCCGCTCCGGGTCGATCAGCCGGGCCGCCAGCAGCTCGACCGCGCCCGAGGAGGACAGCCCCCGGCTGACGATCAGCACCAGCGCGATGATGGCCACCGCCGAATGGCCAAAGCCGGAAAAGACTTCGTGGCCGGGCACCAGCCCCATCGTCGCGGCAATCACCAGCGCGCCAAAGGCCACCAGGTCGTAGCGGATGCGCCCCCAGATCAGGAGCGCGAACACCGCGCCCAGCAGTATGAAGATTTCGGTCAGTTCGATCTGCATGGTCCAGACATAGCCGAGATCAATGGCGGTCGGAATGGCCGACCGCGCCCGCGCGCCCGAAAATCCCGTTTCACGCCCTGGCTTGCGCGGCGCAACATGTCAGGTCGGCCGGCCGTCCGGTTTTGGCGTCTGGCCCCCTATCGCTTCCGGTTTCCGGCGAAGGGTATCGCGGCGGCCTGCCGCATCCACGATGCCACCTGGCCGGCGTCGAGATCGTCCGCGCCGGCCAGTTCGACCCCGCGGGTCGCCTTGCCCATCCCGACCGGCCTGACCGGCGGCTCGGGGATCAGCTCGGTGCCACGGATGAACATCAGCTTGAGATGGCCGACAAAGGCGCCGGACGAAAAGCACCATCCCCCCGCGACGCCGTAATAGGCCATCCCCCATTTCACCGCGCGGCGGAGATCCGGCAGGGCCGCGCTCGCCAGCGCATCGACCTGCCCGGCAAGGCCGCGCTGGGGCTGGGGCAAGCTGGCGATATAGTCGAAGACCGGCTTGTCGCCTCCTGCTGTTCTGGCATCGCTGGCCCTGCCGGTCATGGCGACCAGCAGTCTCGGCGGGTTGCCGCCCGGGTCCGGTTTACCCGTTGCCGTCTCGCTTTCGGTGCCGGTCGTCTTCTTCATCCTGATCTCCCTGGTCGCGCGCGCGGGTCTGGCCGGCCCCGCTGCCGCCTAGACCAGATCCCTGGGGATCCTGTCCGTCCAGTCCCGCGCAAAGACCTCGGTGCCGTTTTCCGACAGGCGCACCTGCATCCGGATGACGAAATGCGTGGCGTCGCAGGTCAGGCTGCCGGTCGAATGGTGAACGATGGTGGCATCCTCGCGCCGGATCTCGACCCGGTTGTCGGTATGGGTCGCGGCGCTGAGCGGGTCGCCTTCGGTGATCTCGTGCCGGCAGACGCCGGTCGAAATCTGGGTCTGGCCGATATCGGTCATTTCCATCGCATAGGTCCAGCGCGGAAAGTCGACGACGATCGTGCCGCTCAAAAGGTCGCGGGTGACCCGGCGTCCGGTCGTCGCCGGGGCCGTGTGATGCACCACCGGGGTCTGCGCGGCGGTTTCGGGCGGGTCGAAGGCGCGCAGGCCGGCGTCTTCGGCGCGCGGCGGCCGGACGGGGAGGTGAAGTTCCGAGGCACCGCACTGCACCGTCAGCGTCACCAGTTCGGGCGAGGGCCAGACCAGCGGATAGTAGACCGTCGACAGCGCCACCGCGATCCGGTGCCCGGCGGGAAAGCGATGCGCGATATCGTCCAGCTCGACCACCGTGTCATGGACCTTGCCCGGCTCCAGCGGGGTCGGGTTCTCATGGCTGTCGCGATGGGTCAGGTTGAGCATCCCCAGGCTGACGCGGGCGCTCTGGCCGTCGGGCCAGACATCGTTCAGCCGAGCCGCGACCAGCGCCAGCGGCTTGTCGGAGGCAAAGCGCAGGGCAATGCGCGGCGCGCCGAGGATCTCGAGGTCTTCGGGCAGCGGATCGGACAGGAACACCAGGCTGCCGCCGTCATCCTCACGCTGGTCGGTGGGCCAGTCGGCATCGCCGCCATAGCGCCCGACCTCGCCCGAGGCCATCCCGACCCAGAGCGGCGAGCAGATGCTGCGCTGCCCCTCGGTGCCGCCCAGCCGCCCGTCCGCGCCCAAGGCCAGGCGGCGGGTCTCGATGCGGGGCGAGGGCCAGGTATCTTCGCCAACCCATCGGCCGGGGCGGTGGTCGTAGCAGGTGGCGGCGCGGACCGAGTCCTGCATCCAGACCCGGTACATCGGCTCGTCCATGATGCCGGTGGCGCGGCCCTTCATCCAGTGGTCGCACCAGCGCAGCACCTCTTGCAGCCAGCCGATGGCCGGCTCAACGGTCACGTCATGGGGATAGGAATGGGCCCATGGCCCGTCCAGTCCCAGACGCGGCACCGACAGTCCGGCCAAGAGGCGCGGCACGCTTTCCGAGTAATTGTCGGCCCAGCCCGAGACCGCGTAGACCGGCACCCTGATGGCGCTGAAATCCTCGCAGACCGAGCCTTGCTGCCAGTAGCCGTCGCGCCGCTGGTGGCGCAGCCAGTCAGAGATCCAGGGCCGTTGATGGTTCATCCGCGCCTGCCACATCTCGCGCCAGCGCGCGCCGACATTGGCCGGGTCGGGCGGCAGGTCATTGGTGGCCATCATGGTGGCCGACCAGTCGAAATTGTCCTTGCTCAGGCAGCCGCCGACCCAGTGGACATCGGTGGCATAGCGGTCATCGGTCGAGCCGACGGTGATGACGGTCCTCAGCGCGGGCGGCTGGCGCGCGGCAATCTGCAAGCCGTTGAAACCGCCCCAGGAGATGCCGATCATCGTCACCTGACCGTCGCACCAGTCCTGCGCGGCCAGCCAGGCGATGGCCTCGCAGCCGTCAAGCTGCTCCTGCACCGTGTATTCGTCATCCAGCAACCCGTCGCTGTCGCCCGAGCCTCTGATGTCAAGCCGGATGCAGGCATAGCCGTGGCCGGCCAGATAGCCGTGCAGCCCCTGATCGCGGTAGCGGGTGCCGTCATGCTTGCGATAGGGCAGGTATTCGAGAATGGCAGGCACCGGGCCGGCGCCCTCGGGCAGCCACGCCTTGGCCGCCAGCCGGGTGCCATCGGGCAACGGCACGAACAGGCTTTCGATGACCCGCACCTTGTAGGGGAAATCGGTTCTGACTGGCAAAGTTCCGGCGGACATTGCTGCACCTCGAGATTGTCGGGCGAGTGTACAGGGCGGCGGCATGGGCGCAACGGCGATGCTGCCCCCTGTTCAACTCCGCGCGCCCGTGCCAGTGTTGCGCGTCCTCAGCCAGCCAGAGACATACCATGTCGCCAGACAGCCTGCTCAACCGGCCTTCCTACCTGTTCTACCAGAACGAACATCCGCGCCCGATGCTCGACCGGGCGGAAGGCATCTATATGTGGGATACCACGGGGCGGCGCTTCATCGACGGCTCGTCAGGGGCGATGGTGTGCAATATCGGCCACTCCAACCCGGCGGTGCTGGCGGCGATGCGGGCGCAGATGGAGAAATCGACCTTCGGCTACCGGCTGCATTTCGTCACCGAACCCGCCGAACTGCTGGCCGAGCGCACGGTCGAGCTGATGTGGCCGGGGATGAACCGGGTGTTCTTCGTCTCGGGCGGTTCCGAGGCGGTGGAATCGGCGATGAAGCTGGCGCGCTCGCATGCGGTTGCCACCGGGCAGGACAGCCGCTGGAAGGTGATCTCGCGCTGGCCGTCCTATCACGGCTGCACGCTGGGCGCGCTGGCGGTCACCGGCTATGACAGCCTGACCGAGCCCTTCGCGCCGATGATGCAGGCCATGCCCAAGGTGCCCGCGCCGCGCGCCTGGCTTGACGGGCTGGACCCGACAGACCCGGCAACCGGCGCCCATTACGCGGCCATGCTTGAGGCCGCTATCCTGGCCGAAGGCCCCGAGACGGTGCTGGCCTTTCTGGTCGAGCCCATCGGCGGCGCCTCGACCGGGGCGCTGGTGCCGCCTGAGGGCTACATGGAGGCGGTGCGCGAGATCTGCACCCGCCACGGGGTGCTGCTGATCCATGACGAGGTGATGTCGGGCGGCGGGCGCACCGGCAGGTTCCTCGGCGGCCAGCACTGGAATGGCGCGCCCGATATCCTGGCCTTGTCCAAGGGTTTTGGCGCCGGCTACATCCCGCTCGGGGCCATCGTGGCGCGCGGCGAGATCGTCGAGGCGGTGATGGCCAGGGGCGGCTTTGCCCATGGCTTTACCTATGCCGGCAATCCCTTGGCCTGTGCCACCGGGCTGGCGGTGCTGGACGAGATCGCGCGGCTGGGCATGATCGACAATGCCCGCGTGGTCGGCGACCACCTCAAGGCCGGCCTGACTGGTCTGATGGACCGCTTTCCCTTCATCGGCGACGTGCGCGGCAAGGGGCTGCTTCTGGCGCTGGAACTGGTGGCCGACCGCGCAAGCCGCGAGCCGCTGCCTGCGGGCCTCAAGGCCTTCGACCGGCTGACCGAGGCCGCCTATGCGCGCGGCCTGATCGTCTATCCGCGCCGTTCGCGCGGGGGTTATTCGGGCGACCACATCCTGGTGGCGCCGCCGATGATCACCACCCGCGAACAGGCTGACGAGATCGTGGCGATCCTCACCGAGGCTTTGGCGGCCTTCGCCACCGACTGCGGGCTGCCGGTCACATGAGCAAGATCCTGATCACCTGCGCGATCACCGGCTCGATCCATGTGCCCTCGCAATCGCCCTATCTGCCGGTGACCGCCGACCAGATCGCCACCCAGGCGATCGACGCCGCCAGGGCCGGCGCGGCGATCCTGCATCTGCATGCCCGCGATCCGGCAACCGGGCGGCCCTCGTCCGATCCCGCCCATTGGCAGGGCTTCCTGCCGCGCATCGCCCAGGGGACCGACGCGGTCGTCAACATGACCACCGGCGGCTCCGCGGTCATGACGCTCGACCAGCGGCTGGCCGCGCCGCGCGCGGTGGCGCCCGAGATGTGCAGCCTCAACATGGGCACGATGAACTTCGCCCTCTATCCGATGGCGCAGCGGATCAGGACCTATCTGCACGACTGGGAACAGCCGTTTCTGGAAGGCTCGGACGATCTGGTGTTCAAGAACACCCCCCGCGACATCGCCCATGTGCTGGACGAGATGGGGCAGAAGCGCGGCGCGCGGTTCGAGTTCGAATGCTATGACCTGTCGCATCTGACCATGCTGCGGCACTTCGTCGATCGGGGTCTGGTCAGGCCGCCCTATTTCATCCAGTTCGTCTTTGGCGTGCTGGGCGGCATGGCCGCCGAGCCCGACACGCTGACCCATCTGGTGCGCACCGCCGACCGTCTGTTTGGCGCCGACTACCTGTTCTCGGTGCTGGCCGCCGGGCGGATGCAGATCCCCATGGCCACCATGTCGGCGGCGATGGGCGGGCATGTCCGGGTGGGGCTGGAGGATAATCTCCATGCCGCCAAGGGCGTGCTCTCCCGCTCGAATGCCGAGCAGGTGGCACGCATCCGGAGCATCGTCGAGGGCCTGGGCCGCGAGGTGGCCACCCCCACGGATGCCCGCGCCATGCTGGGCCTGAAGGGCCGGGCGGGGATGCCGGCGTGACGGTGACATATCGCCGCGCGGGCCCGCAGGATGTGGCTTTGCTGTTGCGCCTGTTGCAGGAGATGGCCGCCGAAGTGGGCCGCAGCATCGGCGGCACCGAGGCCGCCCTGACGCGGCATGGCTTTGGCCCCGAGCCGCGCTTTCGCGCCGTGCTGGCCGAGGCGGACGGGCAGGCGGCGGGATTCACGCTGATCTTCCCCGAATATTCCAGCTGGCGCGGCGAATTGGGGATCTATGTGCAGGACCTCTATGTCCGGCCAGAGGCGCGCGGCACCGGCGTGGCGCGTGCGCTGTTGGCGGCGGCGGTGCAGGTGGCCTCTGACTGGCAGCCGGCCTACATGACGCTGATGGTCGACCACCGCAACGAGGATGCCAGGCGCTGGTATGACAGGCAGGGCTTTGCCTTGCGCGAACGCGGCGACCTCTTGATCCTCGACCGCGCGGCGCTGGGCAGGCTGGCCGGGTAGTGGGGCTGGCGGTCCCGGATCCTAGCCCCAGGGCCCCAGCAGCACCCGGCGGGTGACTTCTTCCACCGGAGCTTCGCGCGCGATCAGCCCGGCCACCCATTCGCAGGACCCGGCGTTGAAGACGGCCCCCTTGCCGCGCCGGTACTCGGCCATGCAGCCATTGCCGCGCGTCACCCGGCCCAGTTCGTCCGGGCCGGTCCCGCCATGCACCTTGGCGGCCAGGTCCAGCGCGTCATCGGTGCCGATGAAGGTGTCGGCATCCTGCGGCCCGGTCGCATGGGCCACGGTGGTGGCAGGCGCCATCGCCACGATGGTCAGCTCGCCCGCCAGCCCGGTATCGGCGGCCGGAAAGGGCAGGCCATGGGTCATGGTGAAGTCGATCCCGTCGACCTCATAGGCAAAGATGCGCGAGGCCGCGCCCAGCAGGTCGCCATAGCCCAGCCCGGTTTCGCGCAGCGCCCAGTGGTCGGGCCGGTAGATGGTGAACCCGCCCGCGCCATGTGCCGCGCAGCGGCTCCAGCCGGCATAGACCCCGGCGGCGCCGGTCAGTCCCATGGTGGCAACGGCCGGGCGAGCCACCTGCGGGTGATCCCAGTACGAGGTCAGCCGGCGCGGATCGGCCACCGGGTCGCAGCTATCGGCGCGCGACTTGTGGCAGGTCTGCACCGCAAGGTCATCGGAGAGCCGCGTCTGCCAGTAGTAGTTGCCGGCAAACCGCGCCAGTTCGCCACCACCATCGACCCAGGCCTCCAGATGGTCGCGCATCTCCCAGGTCCAGTATTCGTCATGGCCGGCGATCAGGGCGCGGGCATAGCCCGACAGTGCGCGCGGGTCGCGGTGCAGGTCGTGCTGGGTGATGAAATCAAGCCCGATGCCCTGCCCCTCGCACCAGAGCGCGAAGGGCCGCTCGAAGGACGCCCAGCCGGAGGAGGCGTATTTCTTGGAGATGCCGTTGGCGCGGGCGAACTCCATGTGCGGATAGCGGGGCCGGGTGCGCAGGGGCGAGGCATGGGGCACGCGCGGCGCGCCCTCGGGCCAGCTGGCAAAGCCCGTGGCCCAGGGCCGGTGCAGCGAGACCTCGGCGGCGAATTCGTGCCCCGAAGGGCCGCTCAGGCCCTGATAGTGGTTCGACCCGCCCCAGTCGTTATAGGCGCACCAGGTGCCGGTGGTCAGCACCATCACCAGCCCTTCGCGCCGCGCATCGGTGGCGCGCAGCACAAAGAGATGCTCGGAGCGGTGCCCCGCCACCTCGAACAGGATCTTGTAGACGCCCGAGCGCCAATCCGCCGGGATGGTCAGCGCCGCGCGCTCGGGCCAGCGGCAGCCGGTGATCGAGCAGTCAGCCGGCGTGTCGGCAAACCCGCCGCGGATGGTCAGGTGCTGCACGTCCTGCGGCGCCAGCCCGTCGCGCCGGATCGTCACCGCGATCTCGGCGGCGTTCGACATGGCATGTAGGCGCAGCACCTCGCCGGGCGCGTAGCTCAGCTTGTCGGTATAGCCCCAGACCTGCGCCCGCGCCGGGTCAGGCGATGCCGCCTCGTAGTAATGCCCGCTGACCGCATCGCCGTCGTCCAATGGGCCGGCAACGAAAAACCCCGTCATCGGTGCCCCCGTGCAAAAGCCGTCTCAAGAAAGGCCGCCGTCCGCTCGAGATAGCGGGCCAGGTTGCCGCGCCTGGTGACGCCGTGGCCCTCGTCGGCAAACAGCATCACCTCGTGCGCGATGCCCGCCGCCGTCAGGTCGCGCACGGCGGCATGGGTGTTTTCGGGGCCGACATTGCTGTCGGCCAGTCCGTGAACGATCATCACATGGCCGCGAATTTCGGCGATGAAGTTGCCGGGGCTGGCATTGGCGTAGCGCTCGGGCACCTCGTCGGGCGAGCCGCCCATCATCTCCTCGCTATAGGCGCGGCCCCAGGGCATCTCGGTGGCGTCATAGTCGATATCGAGCTTGTACATGCCGCACATCGGAATGGCGGCGGTGACTAGATCGGCGTGACGGGTGATGGCGAACCAGCTGGAAAACCCGCCATAGGAGTTGCCGGCCACGGCGATCTTGCCGGCCGGCGCCATACCCATGGCGATCACCGCTTCGGTTCCGGCGCGGATATCGGCCTGCTCGCGCCCGCCCCAGCCGTCCTCCTTGACCTTGTCGCGCCAGACCATGCCGCGCCCGGTCGAGCCGCGATAGTTGGGGTCGAGCACCGAGTATCCCAGCGCCACCCAGAACTGGATCTTGGGGTTCACCCAATCCTCGGAATGCCAGGTCGGGCCGCCGTGGACATAGGTCACATGGCCGCGCGGCTTGCCCTCGGGCCGGTAGAGCCAGCCCTGCACCCGCTCGCCATCGGGTGCGGTCCAGTGCAGCGGCTCGGGCCCGGCGAAGGGCCCCGCGAATGGCGGCGCGGCCAGGGTGATGCAGGTGCCGTCCGGGGCGACCCGGACCACGGCATGCGGGGCGCTGGCGTCATAGGCCTCGGCCAGCCAGCCGCCGCCGGGAAGTGCTGCATGCGGCAGGAGCGAACGGCGGCCGGAGCGATTGGGCAGCGGCGTGTATGTGCTGCCCGAAAACACCACCGCCGCCAGCGCGCCGTCATCGAACGCGTGGCAGGCAAAGCGGCCGTCCTTGCCGACCACCAGCGCCTGCGGGCGCAGGTCCGGCTCGCCGGCAAGCCAGTCGATGTGACCGTCATCCAGCGCCGCGATGCCGACCCGGTCGCCCTCCGGCCCGTCGGCCACCAGGGCCACATGCCCGTCATCGAGCCACCAGCCGGTGGCGATGGCCTTGTCGCCCAGGCAGACCAGCTCGCGCGCATCTCTGCCATCGGCGCCGATCACCCAGATCTGGGTGGCGCCGGGGGCCAGCCGGTGCCGGTGCCACATGAGGTGCCGCCCGTCGGGGCTCCATTCCGTGCCAGCCCCGAACGGATCGGGCGAGCGGTAGAGGATGGTCCGCGCGCCGCTGGCAAGGTCGTGCCGGTAGAGCAGGCTGCCCGCGACCACCGCGCCGGCCGCATCGTCGAAATCGGAAATGTAGCTGATGCTGCGGCCATCGGGCGAAAAGGCGCCGCCATAGACGTAGTGGTCGCGCTGCAGCGGGGTGAGCGCGGTCAGGGCGTTGCCGGTGCCCCGGTCCAGCAGCAGCAACTGGTCATGTTCGCAACTGTCCGGGGACCGGGCGAGGATCAGGCGCTGCCCGTCATGGCTGACATCGCGGATGCTCAGATGATCGCGGCTGGCTTCGGTCAGCGCCACCGGCGGGGCCGAACCATCGGTGGGCGCGCACCAGATCTCGGCAACCTCCGACAGGCCGGACCAGGCCCAGAAGGCCCAAAGGCCATCGCCCGAGGCGCGCAGGGTCTCGATCTCGGGCAGGGCGGCCCAGTGCCGGGCGAGGGCGGCTTTATCCATCATGGGCTCCCGATGAAGTGGCAGGCGGCGGCGCGCCCCTCGCCGAGGGCACGCAGCTTCGGCCTCTCGCTGGTGCAGCGCGCCGCGACCGAGGGGCAGCGGCTGGCAAAGACGCAACCCGGCGGCGGCGCCAGCGGCGAGGGCAGCTCTCCGGGCAGCGACAGGCCAAGCCGCGCCCGCTCGCGCACCGGGTCGGGCTCGGGCACGGCGGCCATCAGCGCCTGCGCGTAGGGGTGCAGGGGATTGGCGTAAAACGCATCGCGCCCGGCGGTCTCGACCGTGTGGCCGAGGCACATCACCATCACCTCATGGCTGATGTGACGGACCACCGAAAGGTTGTGCGAGATGAAGATCAGCGCCAGCCCCAGCCGGTCCTGAAGATCCATCAGCAGGTTGACCACCTGCGCCTGGATCGAGACATCGAGCGCAGAAACGGGCTCGTCGCAGACGATCAGCTTGGGCCCGCCGATGATGGCCCGCGCGATGCCGACCCGCTGCGCCTGACCGCCCGACAATTCGTGCGGATAGCGTGCGGCAAAGTCGGCCGACAGCCCGACCAGCCGCAGCGCCTCGACCGCGCGCTCGTGCAGATCGGCGCGGCCGAGGCCGGGCTCGAAGGTGATCAGCGGCTGGCTGACGATCCGGCCCAGCGTCATGCGCGGGTCGAGCGCCGCCACCGCATCCTGAAAGATGATCTGGAACTCGGACCGCCGCTTGCGCAGCGCATCGGGCGGCAGTTGCGCCAGGTCCTGCCCCTGCCACAGCACCTGACCCGCCGCCTGCGGGATCAGGTGCAGGATCGCCCGCCCGAGCGTGGACTTGCCGCAGCCGGATTCGCCCACGATGCCAAGCGTCTGCCGCGGCTCTAGCGTGAAGGACACGTCATGCACGATGGGCAGGTGGCGCGCGCGCGAAAACAGCCCGCCCGAGATCGGGTAGCCCGCATCGAGATGGCGCACTTCCAGCAGCGGGCTCATGACGTGCCTCCGGTCAGATGGCAGGCCGCATGGCGGCCCGCGCCGATGGGCAGGAGCGGCGGCTGCTCGGTCTGGCAGCGGTCGATCCGCCGGGCGCAGCGCGGGGCAAAGGGGCAGCCGGGCAGCATCGCCCCGCCCGAGCGCGG
>CAUJIU010000054.1 GCA_963205075.1 Pseudomonadota bacterium
CCCGCCGTGCCGCTGCGCGTGGCAATCGGCTCGGCCACCGCATTCCTTGCCGCCCAGTTGCTGGACGTGAGCGTGTTCAACCGCCTGCGGGCGGGCAACTGGTGGCGCGCGCCGCTGGTGTCGACCCTGTTCAGTTCGACCGCCGACACGGTGATCTTCTTTTCCATCGCGTTCTCCGCCACTCTCGGCGTCTTCGGGGCAACCGCAAACGACCAGATCTCCTGGGCCTGGGAAGCGGCGCCTTTTCTGACCACCGGCCCAGAGGCACCGCTCTGGGTTTCGCTCGCAGTTGCCGACTGGGGGGTCAAACTCGCCATCGCGATGTTTGCGCTGGTGCCGTTTCGGGTGATTGTTGGCAGAATGCTGCAACGCGCGAATTGATCGCTTCTAGTTGTGTATTTTAATTTGACATACACCAAATCTGTGCGACCTTGACCTCAGGCGAAACACAAGAAAGGAGGTGATCCAGTGTCGAGAAAGAGATTGGAGAATTGCGTCGGGACAGCTTGGGGGGGATGCAGCTGAGGCAGCCCTTGGCTGACTACCAACCCCGGGTGGGTCTGACCTAACCGACCACACCTCCTGAACTTTCGAAGGGTCGTCCCAACTCGGGGCGGCCCTTTTTGTTGCGAAATTTTCGCTGATGCGCGAGAAATCGCGACCCGCGTCTGGACAGAACCGAAGGAAGCGCCCCGATGGGACTGCGCGTCACCGAAGACATCGAGATCGAGGATTGGGAGCTGACCGAGCAATTCGTCCGCGCCTCGGGGCCGGGCGGGCAGAACGTCAACAAGGTCTCGACCGCGGTCGAGCTGCGCTTCGAGGCCGAGCGCTCGCCCAACCTGCCCGATCCGGTCAAGCGCCGCCTGCGCCGCCTTGCCGGCAGCCGCTGGACCACCGAGGGCGCCATCGTGCTGTTCGTGCAGGACACCCGCAGCCAGATCCGCAACCGCGAACTGGCGCGCGAGCGGCTGGCCGAGCTGATCCGCAAGGCCACCGTCACCCCCAAGCGCCGCGTGGCCACCAAGCCGACCTATGGCAGCGTCAGGCGGCGGCTCGAGGCCAAGAAGGTGCGCGGCGAGGTCAAGGCGCTGCGCGGCAAGGTCGATGAATAGGGCCTAGCCATGCCCGTGGTCATGCCCGTGCTTATGCCCGTGGTCATGCCCGTGCTGATGCTGGTGAGGCACGCCGGTCCGCCGCTCGGCCAGCGCCTGCCGCACGATCTGGAACGACGATGACAGGAACAGCGACGCCATGATGGCCGCCACGATCAGGTCGGGCCAGCCGGTCGCCGTGCCCCAGACGCCCAAGGCAGCGATCATCACCGCCACGTTGCCGATGGCGTCATTGCGCGAGCACAGCCAGACCGAGCGCACATTGGCGTCGCCATCCTTGTAGCGCACCAGCAGCAACACGCTGGCCAGATTGGCCGCCAGCGCCAGAAAGCCGATCGCCCCCATGATCTCGGCCTGCGGCACCCCGATGTAGAACACCCGGTAGAGCGTTGCGCCCAGCACCCACAGGCCCATGGCAAGAAGCGAGATGCCCTTGGCCAGCGCCACGTTGGACCGCACCCGCAGCGACATGCCGATCACCCCGAGCGACAGGCCATAGGTCAGCGCGTCGCCCAGAAAATCGAGTGCGTCGGCCTGCAACGCCTGCGACCGCGCCAGCTGGCCCGCGCCCATCTCGACCGCGAACATGGCGGCGTTGATGACGATCACCGCCCAGAGCCGGCGCTTGTAGTCGCTCGAGACGCCCTCGAAACTGGCGGAATGGTCGCATTTGGCTGACACGGGGCCTCGCTTTCATTTTCGTTCGACTCACTCTACTCTCTCTAGTCACTAGAGCTTCAAGAGGTTTCATGTATTCCATCGGAGATCTTTCCCGCCGCACCGGGGTCAAGGTGCCGACCATCCGCTATTACGAGCAGATGGGCCTGTTGCAGGCGCCCGAACGCACGCAAGGCAACCAGCGGCGCTATGGCAAGAGCGGGCTGGCCCGGCTGGGCTTCATCCGCCACGCCCGCGACCTGGGCTTTTCCATCGAGGCGATCTCGGCCCTGATCGGGCTGCAAGACCACCCCGACCACTCCTGCGAACCCGCCACCAGCCTCGCCCGCACCCAGCTGGAAGACGTGCGGTCAAGGATCAGGCGGTTGCAGAGTCTGGAGGTCGAGCTGACCCGCATAGCCGAAGGTTGTCAGGGCGACGGCCGGTCCTCGGACTGCTATGTGCTTGATTCGCTGGCCAGTCACGAGTTCTGCACCAGTGACCACAAGGGCGGTGCCGGGCTCTAGACCACCACCGCCTGCGCCGCCTGCTTGCCCACCCCGAACACCCGTTTGTAGCGCTCGACCTCGGCCTTGGGGCCCATGGCCTTGTTGGGGTTGTCGCTGAGTTTGACCGTGGGGCGGCCGTTGGCGCTGACGGCCTTGCACACCAGGCTGAAAGGCGCCAGCCGGTCGCTGGGGACGAGGCCGACGAAGTCGTTGGTCAGCATGGTGCCCCAGCCGAAGGACACGCGCGCGCGGCCGCGAAAGCGGGTGGCCAGTTCCTCGATCCGGCCCACGTCGAGCCCGTCCGAGAAGATGATCAGCTTGTCGCGCGGGTCTTCGCCACGGTCCTTCCACCAGCGGATGGCGGTTTCGGCCCCGGCCGCCGGATCGCCCGAGTCGATGCGGATGCCGGTCCATTTGGCCAGCCAGTCGGGCGCGGCGGCGAGGAAGCCCTCGGTGCCGTAGGTGTCGGGCAGGATGATGCGCAGGTTGCCGTCGTGTTCGTCATGCCAGTCGGCCAGCACGCGGTAGGGGGCCAGGCGCAACTCGTCGTCGCTATCGGCCAGCGCCGAATAGATCATCGGCAGTTCATGGGCATTGGTGCCGATGGCCTCGATATCTCGGCGCATGGCGATGCGGCAGTTCGAGGTGCCGACGAACTTTTCGCCCAGCCCCTCCATCATCGCCTGCACGCACCAGTCCTGCCACAGGAAGCCGTGGCGGCGGCGGGTGCCGAAATCGGCCAGCCGCAGGTCGGGGATGGCGCGCAGGCGCTCGATCTTTTCCCACAGCTTGGTCATGGCGCGGGCATAGAGCACTTCCAGCTCGAACTTGCCCATCTGGTTGAGCACGGCGCGCGAGCGCAGCTCCATCAGCACCGCCAGCGCCGGGATCTCCCACAGCATGACCTCGGGCCAGCTGCCCTCGAAGGTCAGTTCATACTGCCCGTCACGGCGTTCAAGGTGGTAGGGCGGCAGGCGCAGCGCCTCGAACCACTCCATGAATTCGGAGGTGAACATGTGCCGCTTGCCGTAGAAGGTGTTGCCGCGCAGCCAGGTGCTTTCGCCCCGCGCCAGCGAGATGGTGCGCACATGGTCCAGCTGTTCGCGCAGCTCTCCCTCGTCGACGATATCGGCCAGACGGATGTGCCTGGTGCGGTTGATCAGGCTGAAGGTGACGTTGGTGTCAGGCCGGTTGCGGAAAACCGACTGGCACATCAACAGCTTGTAGAAATCGGTATCGATCAGCGACCGCACGATCGGGTCGATCTTCCACTTGTGGTTCCAGACGCGGGTGGCGATGTCGACCATGAGGTCCTCCGGGTGGGGCCTGCCGATAGAGCATCGGGCGGCGGCACAAGGCAAGTGTCAGGTGGCCACAGGCGTCCAGATCACGTCATCGATGCGCGGCGCGCCGGTGGCCAGCATCACCAGCCGGTCAAAACCCATGGCGATGCCCGATGCCGGCGGCATATGGGCAAGGGCCGCCAGAAAATCTTCGTCCAGCGGGTAGCGTTCGCCATGGACGCGGTGCTTTTCGTCCATCTCGGCGGCAAAGCGGCGGCGCTGTTCTTCGGGGTTGGTCAGCTCGCCAAAGCCGTTGGCAAGCTCGACCCCGCAGGCGTAGAGCTCAAAGCGTTCGGCCAGGCGGGCATCGTCGGGCGCGCGGCGGGCCAGTGCCGCCTCGGCGGAAGGATAGCGGTCCAGAATGGTCATGCGGCCATGGCCCAGATGCGGCTCGACCCGCTCCACCAGCACCCGGCTGAGCATGTCGGACCAGGTGTCGTCATCCGCCGCCCTGACGCCGGAGCGCTCCAGCCCGGCGCGCAGGCTGGCCGGATCGGGCGTGCCGTCGGGGGCCAGGGTGGACAAGAGGTCGATCCCGGCGTGACGCGCGAAGGCGTCAGCCACGCTCAGGCGCTCCGGTTCGGCGAAGGGGTCGCAGGTCCGGTCGCGAAACCGCAGGTGGCTGGCGCCCGCCGCACCTGCCGCCAGCCGCAGCAGCGCGGCGCAATCCCGCATCAGCACCGTGTAATCCTCGCCCGCGCGATACCATTCCAGCATGGTGAATTCCGGGCTGTGCAGCGCCCCGCGCTCGCGGTTGCGCCAGACATGGGCGAAGGTGGCGATCCGGGTCTCGCCGGCGGCCAGCAGTTTCTTCATCGCGAATTCGGGCGAGGTGTGCAGATACATCGCCCGCGCCTGCCCATCGGTGCCGATGGCCGAGGTGGCAAAGCCGTGCAGATGCGCCTCGTTGCCGGGGCTGACCTGCAACGCTGCCGGGTCCACCTCGATGAAATCCTGCTCTGCCAGCCAGCCGCGGATAGCCGCCTGAATGCGGTTGCGGGCCATCAACAGTGGTCGGCGATCGGCGTGAAACCGGGCGGACCACCAGGGCGTCGGGGCTTGGGTCATGGTGTCAGCTTTCGACTGGCGAAACGGTGGCAAATGCGCTAGGTGCGGGCGGATCCGCGCGCCCGTTTACGCCGCCAAAGACCGCATAACAAGGAAGTCCGCCCGTGAAAGTCATCGCTTCGTCCATCCGCAAGGGCAATGTCCTCGACATCGACGGCAAGCTCTACGCCGTTCTGACCGCCCAGAACTTCCACCCCGGCAAGGGCACTCCGGTCACGCAGGTTGACATGCGCCGCATTGCCGACGGGGTGAAGGTTTCCGAGCGCTGGCGCACCACCGAACAGGTCGAGCGCGCCCATGTCGAAGAACGCGACTATGATTTCCTCTACGAGGATGGCGAGGGCTTCCACTTCATGGAGCCCAACACCTACGAACAGATCACCGTCACCGAGGACGTGATCGGCGACAGCAAGGTCTACCTGACCGACGGCATGCGCGTCTCGCTCAAGACCCATCAGGAGGTGGCCATCGCCATCGAACTGCCGATGAAGGTCACGGTCGAGATCACCGAGACCGAGCCGGTCGTCAAGGGGCAGACCGCCTCATCGTCCTACAAGCCGGCCATGTGCACCAACGGGCTCAGGGTCATGGTGCCGCCGCATATCGGGGCCGGCACGCGGATCGTCATCCAGACCGACGACAACGCCTATGTCGAGCGCGCCCGCGACTGAGGCGCGCCGCTCAGGCCAGCGTGACGCCGGCCGCCTTCATGCCCGCAACGGCCGTGGCCAGTGACCCGCCAAGGTCGATGGCCCGGCAGAGATCGGTGATGACCTTCACCTCGAAACCGAGCCGCGCGGCATCCAGGGCCGAGTAATTGACGCAATAGTCGGTCGCCAGCCCGACCATGGTCAGCCGGGTCAGCCCCCGGCTGCGCAGGTAGCCTTCCAGCCCGGTCGGCGTCGTGCGGTCATTCTCGAAAAACGCCGAATAGCTGTCGATCGCCGGGCGGAAGCCCTTGCGCAGGATCAGGTCGCCATCGGTCCGCAAGCCGGGATGGAAGGCCGCGCCATTGCCACCCTGGATGCAATGATCGGGCCAGAGAACCTGGGGCCCGTAAGCCATCTCGACATGCGAAAACGGCTCTGCGCCGGGATGCGACGAGGCGAAGGACGAATGCCCGGCCGGATGCCAGTCCTGGGTCAGGATCACGGCGGCGAAATCATCCATCAGCACGTTGATCGGCGCGACGATCTGGTCGCCTCCGGCCACGGCAAGCGCACCGCCGGGGCAAAAGTCGTTCTGCATGTCGATCACGATCAGGGCGTCGGTCTGGGTTTTCATGGCGGTTCCTCGGATGGTGATTTGGGCCAAGGACATAGCACCCGGGCGGCCGATTGTAAGCCGCCTGCTTGCCATATCCGGGTGGCCGGGCTATCTGCCCCGCCTTGCACGGAGGACGGGATGACAGGCAGGCTCGGGATCGATTTCGGCACTTCCAACACCGCCGTGGCCCTGGCCGATGGCGCGCGGGCGCGGCTGATCCCGCTTGGCGGCGGGGCGGTGTCGATCCCGACCGCGATATTCCTCGACTATGACGCGCGCGAGATGCTCTTTGGCGCTGACGCGGTGGCAGCGCTGATCGCGGGCCGGCACGGGCGCTTCATGCGCGCGCTCAAGCGGGTGCTGGGCACCTCGCTGATGCGCG
Organism: Pseudomonadota bacterium; assembly: GCA_963205075.1. Classification (GTDB taxonomy): domain Bacteria; phylum Pseudomonadota; class Alphaproteobacteria; order Rhodobacterales; family Rhodobacteraceae; genus KLAP22. The sequence goes on from CAUJIU010000054.1 coordinate 6,341, forward strand.
AGCCGCGCCAGTTGCTCAACCGGCGCACCACGCTGCTGGAGGTCGTGGCGGAGTTTCTGGCCTCGATCCGCATGCAGGCCGAAGCCGCGACCGGCCAGAGGTTCCGCCGGGTGCTGTCCGGCCGCCCGGTGCGCTTTCATGCCGCCGACCCCGATCGCGACCTGCGCGCCGAGGCCGATCTGGCCGAGTGCTATCGGCTGGCCGGGTTCACCGAGATCGACTTCATGCATGAGCCGGAGGCCGCAGCCCTGACCGATGCCGGGGCGGGCGAGGGGTTGGGGCTGGTCGTCGACATTGGCGGCGGCACCTCGGATTTCACCGTGTTCCGCCAGCGGGGCGGCCGGATCGAGGTTGTCGCCAGCCATGGCGAGCGCATCGGTGGCACCGATTTCGACAAGGCGCTGTCGCTGGCGCATGTCATGCCGCTGTTGGGACTGGGAACGCGCCTGCGCGCGGCCTTCGGGCCGGACCTGCACGTGGCGCCGGTGGGGCTGTTTCACGATCTGGCCACCTGGGAAAAGATCGCCTTCCTCTACTCCGCCGATACCCGCCGCGCGGCGGGTGAAATGGCGAAAGTGGCCGAGGAGCCCGCGAAATTCGCCCGTCTGGTCGAGGTTCTGGAGATGGAACTGGGCCATGACATCGCCTTCGCGGTCGAAGCCGCCAAGATCGCGGCCAATACCGGCACTGGCGAGATCAACCTTGATGTGGTCGAGAGCGGCTTGCGCCTCGGGATCACGCGCGATGACCTCGCCGCCGATCTGGCGCCCTTTGCCAGGCAGATCGGCGCCGGGGCCACGACGACGCTGGCGCTGGCCGGAGTCCGGCCCGAACAGATCGACCGGGTGGTGTTTGTCGGCGGCTCCAGCCTGCTGCACAGCGTTCAGGCCGCGATGCTGCGCCAGTTTCCGCAGGCGCGCATGGTGCAGGCCGAGGCCTTTGCCGCCGTGGCCAAGGGCCTGGCGCTGGCGGCCCGGGCGCAAGACCGGGGCTGAGCCGGGCTTGCCCAACGCCGGCTTCGGGCGTATCCGACCAGCATGTACATTGTTGCCGCACTCTATCATTTCACGTCTTTTGCCAATCCGAAGTCGCTCATGGGGCCGCTGGAGGCGCTCTGCCGGGCGCACGGTGTCAGCGGCACCCTGCTGCTGGCCAGCGAGGGGATCAACGGCACCATCGCCGGCTCGCGCGAGGGGATCGACGCGGTCCTGGCCCACATAGCCGGGCTACCCGGCTGCGATGATCTGGAATGGAAGGAAAGCCACGCCGCCGCCCAGCCGTTCAACCGGATGAAGGTGCGGCTGAAGAAAGAGATCGTCACGCTTGGCCAGCCCGGGGTCGATCCCCGCGCGTCCGTCGGGCATTACGTGCGGCCCGCCGACTGGAACGCGCTGATCTCGGCGCCCGATGTCGCCGTGATCGACACCCGCAACGACTACGAGGTCGCCATCGGCACCTTCGCCGGTGCGGTCGATCCACAGACCCGGAGCTTTCGCGATTTCCCCGCCTGGTGGCAGGCCAACCGCGAGCGCTTTCACAACAAGCGCATCGCCATGTTCTGCACCGGCGGCATCCGCTGCGAGAAATCCACCAACTACCTGATAGGTCAGGGGGTGGAGGAGGTGTTTCACCTCAAGGGCGGCATCCTGAAATATCTTGAGGACGTTCCCGCGGATGAAAGCCTCTGGCAGGGTGACTGCTTTGTCTTCGATGGCCGCGTCAGCGTCGGGCACGGGCTGCAGGAAGGGCCGCATGTGCTTTGCCACGCCTGCCGCCGCCCGCTGGCGCCGCAGGACCTGAACCATCCGGACTATCGGGAAGGCGTGTCCTGCCACCATTGCGCGGCCGAGACCACGCCGGCGGACAAGGAGCGCTTCCGCGAACGGCAACGCCAGATCGCGCTGGCCCGGCAACGCGGAGAGCGGCACATTGGCAGCCTCTGAGCGCGCAGGCATCCGGGGCCAGCTTGTCGGCCTGGCCATCGGCGCGGTCGCCGGCTATCTCGCCTATCGGGCGGGGATGCCGCTGCCGTGGATGCTGGGCCCGATGATCGCCAATACCATCGTGGCCGTCGCCGGTGCCCCGGTGATGCCGCCCGTGCGGCTGCGGCCGCTGGTGATCCCGGTGATCGGCGTGATGCTGGGCGCGACCGTTACCGCCGAGGTCCTCTCGGCGCTCGGGCGCTGGGCGGTGTCGGTCGCGCTGCTGGCGCCGTTTCTGGCCACCGCATCGTTTGGCTCCTATCAGATCTATCGCCGGATTGGCGGCTATGACCGGGTCAGCGCCTATTTCGCGGCGATGCCCGGCGGCGTCAACGAAATGGTGCTGATCGGTTCGGCCGCCGGCGGGCAGGAACGCAAGATCGCGCTGGCCCATGCCTCGCGGATCCTGCTGGTGATCCTGTTCGTTGGCCTGTTCTACGGGCTGGTGCTGGGCGTCAGGTCCACGGGCAACGCCCGGCCCTGGACAGCGCTTTCCGCCCTGAGCGCGATGGATTATGCGGCGTTTCTGGCCTGCGCGCTGGCGGGGTCCTGGCTGGGCAAGCGGCTGCGCCTGCCGGCTGGCAACATGCTCGGGCCGATGGTGCTGAGCGCGGCGCTGCATGTCGGGCAATGGGTTGAGGTGCCGCCGCCGACCCTGTTCATCATCGCCGCGCAGATCGTGCTGGGGACGATCATCGGCTGCCGTTTTCGCGGCGCGCAGCTGCGCGAGGTGGCGGCGGACATGTGGCTGGGGTTTCTGTCGACGCTGGTGATGCTGGCCGCGGCCGTCAGCTTTGCGGCGCTGGTCGGCTGGCTGACCGGCATGGATGTCGCGGCGGTGTTCCTGGCCTATTCACCGGGCGGCCTGACCGAGATGAGCCTGCTGGCGCTCGCCATCCACCAGGACGTGGCCTATGTCTCGGTCAGCCACATCGTGCGGATCCTGATGGTGATCGTTGCCGCGCCCCTGGTGTTTCGTCGGTCAGGCTAGGCCGGTTTCCTCAAGCAATCCCAGGCGCTTGGCTTCGTAGTAGTAGCCGCGCGCATACCAGCCGATGGCCGCGTCCTGATCGCCGCCAGAGACCAGCCAGGCGCCGCGCAGGTACTTGACCGCGTAGTGCAGGTTGACATCGGGGTTGAGCAGGTCGCCCGGCGCGCCGTCAAAGCCCATGCCGGCGGCGGTGCGCGGATGGATCTGCATCAGCCCCATATAGGGGCCGTTGCGGGCATCGGGGCGGTAGTCGCTTTCGCGCTGCACCACCCGGTGCACGAGGCTGCGCGGGACTTCGTAGTAATCGGCCCATTTGTTGATGAGGCGGCGCACCTCAGGCGACTCGCCGGGATAGAGCGCCGACGTGTCTTCCGGCGCGAGGCTGCCGACGCGGGCGCAGGCGGCCAGCGCGGACAGGCCAAGGGCGAGGGCGGCGCGGCGGGTAATCTGGGTCAATGCGGTCACGTCCGGTTGTTGCCCGGCGTTGTTAGCCGCAGCCCGTGGCGCCGCATAGCCCCGCGATGGGCGGTCGGCGGCGGTTCGCCTATGCCCCGGCCACCCTTGCCCGGATCCATTGGTCAAGCTGGTCGGTCTGGGCTTGCTCCATCCGCAGGCCCAGCTTGCTGCGGCGCCAGACCACGTCCTCGGCGCAGCGGGCGTATTCCTTGGCGATCAGCCAGTCCACCTCGCGCTCGGTCAGGGTCGCGCCGAAGTCGCGGCCCAGATCGTCCGCCGCTTTCGCCCCGTGCAGCATCCGGGCGGCATCGGTGCCGTAGGCGCGGATCAGCCGCGCCGCCCAAGGCTCGGTCAGGAACGGGAAGGCCGCCAAGAGCTGCCGCCGCAGGTCCGCCACCCCATCTACCGCAAAGTCTCCGCCCGGCAGGCTGACGCCGGCGGTCCAGGCGGGGCCCATCTGGGGAAAGGCCGGGGCCAGCTTGGCCAGCGCGCTTTCGGCCAACCGCCGATAGGTGGTGATCTTGCCGCCAAACACGTTGAGCAGCGGGGCATCCTGCGGGCTTTCGACGATCAGCGTGTAGTCGCGCGTCGCAGCGGTGGCGGAGCTGGCCCCGTCATCATGCAGCGGCCGGACGCCGGAATAGGTCCAGACGATGTCGGACCGGGTGACCGGCTGCCTGAAATACTGGGAGGCGAAATCGCACAGGTAATCCTGCTCGGCCTCGGTGCAGACCGGCTTTTCGGACGGGCCGGAATGATCTCGGTCGGTGGTGCCGATCAGGGTGAAGTCGGTCTCGTAGGGGATCGCGAAGATGATCCTCCCGTCGGTGCCCTGAAAGAAGTAGCACTTGTCGTGGTCATAGAGCCGCCGGGTGACGATATGGCTGCCGCGCACCAGCCGCACCCCGTCTTTCGATGGCGACTTGAGCCGGGTCTTGAGCACATCGGCGACCCAGGGGCCGGCGGCATTGACCAGCGCGCGGGCCGCGATGCGGCTTTGCCGGCCGCTCTCGGCATCCTCGACCGTCACCTGCCACAGCCCGCCCTCGCGGTGCGCCTCCACCACCCTGGTCCGGGTCATGATCCGGGCGCCTCGCGCCTCGGCGTCGCGGGCGTTGAGCACCACGAGGCGGGAATCCTCCACCCAGCAATCGGAGTATTCATAGGCATGGGCGAATTTCGGGTTCAGCGGCGCCCCCTCGGGCGCGCTGCGCAGATCGAGCGTCGTGGTGCCGGGCAGGATCTTGCGGCCGCCCAGGTTGTCATAAAGGAACAGGCCCAGCCGGATCAGCCAGGCGGGCCTGCGGCCGCGCATCCACGGCATGACCGCCGACAGCAGCCGCGAGGTCGGGGTCGCCCCTTCAAAGCGCATGTCGGGGTGATAGGGCAGCACGAAGCGCATCGGCCAGCTGATATGCGGCATGGCGCGCAGCAGGGTCTCGCGCTCGATCAGCGCCTCGCGCACCAGCCGGAACTCGAAATATTCCAGATAGCGCAAGCCGCCGTGAAACAGCTTGGTCGAGGCCGAGGAGGTGCCAGAGGCCAGATCACCCATCTCGGCCAGGCAGACGCTCAGGCCACGCCCCGCTGCATCGCGCGCGATGCCGCAGCCATTGATGCCGCCGCCGATGACAAAGAGATCGCAGGTCGGTGCCATTGCGCAGGAGCCTTTTCCAGTGAGTCGGGCCGGTCCTAGCACCGATCAGCGATTCCCGACATAGAAATGTTCGCCAATGTTCGTTCTGACGCGGATGAATGTTGCCAGATGCGCGATTTGATGCATAGTCGCGGCATGACAACCTCGCTGCGCCAGTCCGGCATCCTCGATATCGCCCGCCGCCAGGGCCGGGTCAGCGTCGAAACGCTGGCCGAGGATTTCGGCGTCACGCAGCAGACCATCCGCCGAGACCTGACCGAACTGGCCGAGGCCGGGCATCTGGCCCGTGTTCATGGCGGGGCGGTGTTGCCGTCCGGCACCCACAACATCGCCCATGAAGAACGCCGCAGCCTCAACGCGGCCGCCAAGGACCGCATTGCGCGCGCCTGCGCCGCCGAGATCGGCGCGGGCGCTTCGGTGTTTCTCAACATCGGCACCACGACCGAGGCGGTGGCGCGGGCGCTGATGGGGCATGACGGCCTGTTGGCCGTCACCAACAACAGCAAAATCGCCGAGATCCTGTCAGCCGCGCCGGGGGTCGAGGTGGTGCTGACCGGCGGCACCCTGCGCCGCGCCGATGGCGGCCTCGTGGGGCCGCTTTCTTTGCACACGATCCGCCATTTTCGCTACGACGTGGCGGTGATCGGCTGTTCGGCGCTGCATGCCAGCGGCGACATTCTCGACTTCGACCTGGCCGAGGTCGAGGCCAGCCGCGCCATCATCGCCCAGTCGCGCCGGGTGATCCTGGTGGCCGATCACTCCAAGTTCCAGCGCTCCGCCCCGGTGCGCATCGGCGCGCTCAGCGATGTGGACCTGTTCCTGACCGACCGCGAGGTGCCGCCCGGCCTGGCCGAGGCCTGCGCCGGCTGGCACACCAAAATCGCGGTGGTCTGACCTCAGAAATCCAGATTTTCGACGTTGAGCGCGTTTTGCTGGATGAACTCGCGGCGTGGTTCGACGATATCGCCCATCAGCTTGGTGAACAGGTCGTCAGCCTCGGTGGCGTCGTCGATCTTGACCTGCAACAGCGTCCTTGCATCGGGGTCGAGCGTGGTTTCCCACAGCTGCCCCGGATTCATCTCGCCCAGACCCTTGTAGCGTTGCAGCGACAGGCCCTTCTCGCCCTCTTGCAGGATGGCGCGCAGCAGGTCGAGCGGGCCGTGGATCAGCTGATTGCGGTCCTTGCGGACCAGCGTGGCGGGCGTGTCGTAGATCTCTTGCAGGCTGGCGGTAAAGCTGCCGGTCTTGCGCGCCTCGCCCGAGCGCAGCATCGTGCCGTCAAGCGTGCGCACCTCTTCGACGCCGCGCAGGATGCGCGCCAGCCGGATGCCGTGGTCCTGGGTGATACGCCCCTGCCAGCCGCGCTCGTATTCCAGCGCGATCAGGTCCAGCCGCTGTGCCAGCTTGTCGGCCACGCCCTGCAGGTCTGCGTCCACGGCGCCGGGCACGAAGGCGCCGGAAATTGCCGCCTGTTCAAGGATATGGCGGGGATAATGGGTCGGGAAGGCGTCCAGAACCCGCTTGAGGCTGCGGGCCTCTTCGACCACGCGCAGCAGGTCGGCCCCGGCCATCTCGGCCCCCGAGCCAAGCCGCAACACCGCGCCTTCGATACCCTGCTGGATCAGGTATTCGTCCAGCGCCGCCTGATCCTTGAGATAGACCTCGGACTTGCCCCGCGCCACTTTGTAGAGCGGCGGCTGGGCGATGTAGAGATACCCGCCCTCGATCAGTTCCGGCATCTGCCGGAAGAAGAAGGTCAGCAACAGCGTGCGGATATGGGCGCCGTCCACGTCGGCATCGGTCATGATGACGATCTTGTGGTAGCGCAGCTTGGCGATGTTGAATTCGTCGCGGCCGATGCCGGTGCCCAGCGCCATCACCAGGTTGCCGATCTCCTGGCTGGCCAGCATCCGGTCAAACCGCGCGCGTTCGACGTTGAGGATCTTGCCCCGCAACGGCAGAACGGCCTGCGTGCGCCGGTCGCGCCCGGTCTGGGCCGAGCCGCCGGCGCTGTCACCCTCGACGATGAACACCTCGGTCTTGGAGGGGTCCTTTTCTGAGCAATCCTTGAGCTTGCCGGCCAGGAAATTGACGTCCATCGCCGTCTTGCGCCGCGTCAGTTCGCGGGCCTTGCGGGCCGCCTCGCGCGCCAGCGCCGCCTCGACGATCTTGCCGACAATCTGCTTGGCGTGCTGCGGGTTCTCCTCGAACCACTCCGCCAGCTTCTCGCCCACCAGCCCCTCGACCGCAGGGCGGACCTCGGACGAGACCAGCTTGTCCTTGGTCTGGGACGAAAATTTGGGGTCCGGCACCTTGACCGAAAGCACGCAGGTCAACCCCTCGCGCGCGTCATCGCCGGTAAAGTCCACCTTCTCGCGCTTGGCGATGCCGGAGCTTTGCGCGTAGTTGTTGATGGTCCGCGTCAGCGCGGCGCGGAAGGCCGCCAGATGGGTGCCCCCGTCGCGCTGCGGGATGTTGTTGGTAAAGGGCAGCACCGTCTCGTGATAGGTGTCATTCCACCACATCGCCACCTCGACCGTGATGCCGTTGCGCTCGCCCAGCATGAAGATGGGCTCCGGCATCACCGCATGTTTGGAGCGGTCCAGATACTTGACGAATTCGCGCACGCCGCCCTCGTAGAACAGCTCCGAGCGCAGGGGCACCACGGGGCGATCATCCTCAAGAATGATGCGCACGCCGGAATTCAGGAAGGCCAGTTCGCGCAAGCGCTTTTCCAGGGTCTCGAACGAGTAGTCGAGATCCGAGAAGGTCCCCAGCGAGGCCAGGAACCGCACTTCGGTGCCCTTTTCGCCGTTGGCAGGGCCCACCACCCGCAGATGCTCGACCGTGTCGCCATGCTCGAACCGGGCATAGTGCTCCTTGCCGTTGCGCCAGACGCGCAGGTCAAGCCAGACAGACAGCGCGTTGACCACCGACACGCCAACCCCGTGCAGGCCGCCCGAAACCTTGTAGGAATTCTGGTCGAACTTCCCGCCGGCATGCAGCTGGGTCATGATGACCTCGGCGGCCGAAACCCCCTCGCCCTGATGCAGGTCCACCGGGATGCCACGGCCATTGTCGCGCACCGAAACCGATGAATCGGAGTGGATTTTCACATGCACATAGTCGGCATGACCGGCCAGCGCCTCGTCGATGCCGTTATCGACAACCTCATAGACCATGTGGTGCAGGCCCGAGCCATCGTCGGTGTCACCGATATACATGCCGGGCCGCTTGCGGACGGCTTCCAACCCCTTGAGAACCTTAATGGAATCGGCACCGTAACTTTCGGTGTTCTGGTCGTTGTCGGACATGCGGGATTTCCTGTGGCCTGAGGCCCGAAATATAGAAAATTACCGGAGGAATGTCACGGCTTTCCCCCATATTTTGTGGCTAGATGAAGGGAATGACCAGCCCGACGCAAATGAGCAGGCTGCCCGCCGTGAGGTTGGTCCGCCGCAGGGCGGCGGGCGAGGCCAGAAGCCGCCGCGCCTGACCGATGAACATGGCCAGAAACAGGTTGCCCACCAGCGGGATCACCGCCGAAAGCGCGGCGATGGCGATCATGTCGGGCCAGCGCAACGTGGTCAGGTCGAAAAAGCCCGGCAAGACGCCCATGTAGAACAGGATGGCCTTGGGGTTGCCCAGGATCACCGCCACCCCGGCCAGAAATCCCGCCCACATGCCGGGGCGGGTCAGGCGGCTGTCGCGCGCGATGGACTTGTCGGCGTTGCGGATCACCAGCCAGCCCATGACCAGGAAGGTGACGCAGGCAACCCAGCGCAGCAGGGTCATGAACCCGGCAAAGACCGAGACGATCCAGGTCACCCCGAGAATGGCGAGGAAGGGCCAGAGGATGTCTCCGACCACGACGCCCAGCGCCAGAGGCCAGGCGGCACGAAACCCGCCCGACAGCGCGCGCGCCGTCAGCGCCACCCAGACCGGGCCGGGGGTCAGAAACAGGATCAGCAGCGCGCCGGCATAGAGCGCGAGGTCGGTCAGGGTGATGGTCATGATCGGGGCACCTGATTGGGACGTCCGGGCTTAGAAGAAGTGGCCCAGAAAGTCGATGGGGACATCGCTGTCCCATGCCCGGTCCCGCAGCGGCATCACCAGCAGATTGGCCGACTGCCGCTCGATGATGCCGCGCGTGCGAGCGCCGTTCATGTCGACCGCGCGCAGCGGGTTCGAGACGGGCAGGAATCCCGCCGCCTCGTACAGGCCCGCCGTGCCGAACAAGGCGATGAATTCGGCGGGGCTGGCCTTGCCTTCGTCTATCACCGCCTCGATCAGCCGCCCGGCTATGCCCTGCCCGCGCCGTTCCGCCGCCGTTGCCACATCGGCGACGCCCAGCACCGGCGCCAGCCGGTCCGGAAATCGCACCGCCCTGAAGGTCAGCCCGACATGGCCGACAATCCCGGGGTCACGCGCCACCAGCCGCAGGTGGTGGCGTTGCATGAAGTAGCTGCGCCCGCCGAATTCGGTGCCAAAGGCCTCCGCCAGCAGGTGCGCGATTGCCGCCTCGTCTTCGGCGGCCAGCCGAAGCTCCTCGATCCGGTCAATCCGCATCTTGGGCCGGCAGCGTCAGGCTGCCATCCTCGTTCAGCGGCCAGAACGGGTTCATGGCGACCTCCCAGACATGGCCATCGGGGTCCGCGTAATAGCCCGAATAGCCGCCCCAGAACACTTCCTGCGGCGCCTTCAGCGCGGTCGCGCCCGCAGCCAGCGCCAGCGCGTAGGCGGCATCGACCTCGGCCACAGTCGCCATGTTCTGCGCCAGCGTCATCGCCCCGGTCCCCAGCGCGGCACCCGGCCGGCCCTGATCGTCCGCCAGCGCCGCGCGCCCAAAGAGGCCCAGAACCGCCCCGTGCATCTGGTAGAACACCACGTCGTCCTGCCTGCGCGCCGGCGCCCAGCCCAAGGCCGCGTAAAAGGCCTTGGACCGCTCCAGATCCTCGACCCCCAGCGTTATCAGTGTCACCCGTTGCGGGGTCATGGGGCCTCCTCCTGCTGCAAGGCCGATGCGCCTTCGCGCTCCGAAACCGAGTAATAGCACGCGCGTCCGCCCAGTTCGGCAAAGAGTTCCGGCCCTGTCCCGGTCATCCAGGCCTGCGCGCCAAGGTCGCAGACCTCGTCATAAAGCGCCGCGCGGCGTCCGGCATCGAGATGGGCCGCCACCTCGTCCAGCAGCAGGATCGGCGGCGCGCCGTGCATGGCCCTGATCGAGCGGGCATTGGCCAGGATCAGCGCGATCAGCAGCGCCTTCTGCTCGCCGGTCGAACAGTCGCGCGCCGCAACCCCCTTGCCGCGCATCACCGCGCTCAGGTCGGTGCGGTGCGGCCCGATCAGCGTGCGCCCGGCGCTCATGTCACGCGCACGGCCGTCAGCCAGAGCCTGTGCCAGCGCGTCCGCCTCCTTGGGCAGCTCGCCTTCCGACTGGATCAGCTCCAGATCGGCCGAAGGAAAACTGGTGCCGCCGCCGTCCTGCGCCGCCATCAACTCCGCCACGGTCAGCCGGCGATTGGCGGCAATGCGGGCGCCGGCTTCGGCCATCTGCGCCTCCAGCGCCCCGTACCAATGCGCGTCGCGCACCATGTCCTTGAGCAGCCGGTTGCGCTCGCGCATCGCCTTTTCATAGGTCAGCACCGCCTCGGCATGGCCGGGCTCGAAACTCATGGTGGCCCGGTCCAGAAACCGCCTGCGCCCGTCCGCACCCTCGATCCACAGCCGGTCCATCGCCGGAACCAGCCAGAGCATCCGCGCGATCCGGCCCAGGGCCACCTGCGGCGCCGCCTTGCCGTCAATCTGCACCTGGCGCGGCCGCTCGGGTTCGGCCCAGGTCTCGATCTCGTGCACCTGATGGTGCGAGTGCAGCAGCGCGCTGACCTTCCAGCCAAGCCCCTCGGGGCGGCGCAGCAACTCGTCGCCTGAGGCCCCGCGCAGCCCGCGCCCCGGCGACAGCATCGAGATGGCCTCGAGCACGTTGGTCTTGCCGGCACCGTTGGGCCCATATAGCGCCACCGGCCCGGCCTGCAGCGTCAGCCGCGACCGGAAATGCGACCGGAAATGCGACAGCGCCAGCTCTTCAAGGAAAAGGCCGCTCATGCGCGGCCCTCCCCTTCATTTTGGTCCAAATACCTCCGCCGGAGGCTCCCTTGCATCGTCACACGCGCATCGGCATGACGACATAGACGGCGCTGGTGTCATTGCCTTCGCGCATCAGGGTCGGGTCGCCCGAGGAGTTGAACAGGAACACCGCGTTCTCGCGGTCAACCTGGCTGGCAATCTCCAGCAGATACTTGGCGTTGAACCCGATCTCTAGCCGCTCGTCGGAATAGGCGACCGCCAGTTCTTCCTCGGCCGCGCCGCTGTCGGGCGAGTTGACCGACAGGACCAGCCGGTCCTCGTCCAGGCTCAGCTTGACGGCGCGTGACCGCTCGGACGACACCGTCGAGACCCGGTCGACCGCCTTGGCAAACTCGGAGGCATCCACCTCCAGCTTGCGGGTGTTGCCGGTCGGGATGACGCGGGTGTAGTCGGGGAAGGTGCCGTCGATCACCTTGGAGGTCAGCGTGATGCCCGGCGTGGCAAAGCGCACCTTGGTCTCGCTGACCGAAACCGCGATCTTGGCCTCGTCGTCTTCCAGAAGCTTGCGCAACTCGCCAACCGTCTTGCGTGGCACGATCACGCCGGCCATCTTTTCCGCCCCTTCCGGCAGCGGTGCATCGATCCGGGCCAGGCGGTGGCCATCGGTGGCCACGCAGCGCAGCACCTTGCCGCCCTCGCCGTCGGCCACGTGCATGTAGACGCCGTTGAGGTAGTAGCGGGTTTCCTCGGTCGAGATGGCGAATTTCGACTTGTCGAACAGCCGCCGCAGCACCGGCGCGGGGGCCGAGAAATTGGCCGCGTATTCCGACGAGGCCATCACCGGGAAATCTTCCTTGGGCAGCGTCGCCAGCGAGAAGTTGGACCGCCCCGCATCGATCGACAGGCGGCCGGTCTGGCCATTCTCGGTCAGCGTCACCAGCGCCCCGTCAGGCAGCTTGCGGACGATCTCGTTGAGCATGACCGCGGCGACGGTGGTTGCCCCGGCCCGCTCGACCATCGCCGGAGCCTTGTCGACCACCTCGATGTCAAGGTCGGTGGCGCGGAACTGGACGCTGTCGCCCGAAGCTTCGATCAGGACGTTGGCGAGGATCGGAATGGTGTTGCGCCGTTCGACCACCGACTGCGCCTGCGCGACCGCCTTGAGCAGCGCGCCGCGTTCAATACTGAATTTCATCTCCCTCGCCCTTCTTCTTGTCAGGCTCACGCCGTCGGGAGGGAAAACCTACCCGGTTTCCCCTTTTCCTCAAGCCTTTTTTGATGTTGTGGGCATCGCGGTCAAGCCTTGGCGGGCCGCTCAGGCCTCCAACGCACGGCGCAACAGCTCCAGATCGTCGGCGATCTGGCTGTCGATGCCCTTCAGCTCCTCGATCTTGCGCACGCCATGCATGATCGTCGTGTGGTCGCGCCCGCCAAACCGCCGCCCGATCTCGGGCAAGGAGCGGTTGGTCAGCTGCTTGCACAGATACATGGCGACCTGCCGTGGCCGGGCATAGTTGCGCACCCGCTTGGGGCCGATCAGGTCGCTCAGGCGGATGTTGTAATGGTCCGAAACCTTGCGCTGGATCTCTTCGACCGTGATCTTGCGGTCGCTGGCGCGCAGGATGTCGGACAGGCAGTCCTGCGTCAGTTCCAGCGTGATTTCGCGCCCGACAAGGCTGGCAAAGGCAAACAGGCGGGTCAGCGCCCCTTCGAGCACCCGCACGTTGGTGGAAATCCGGTGGGCGAGGAATTCGAGCACCCCGTCGGCAATGGTCAGGCCGCGATACTGGTTGCGGTAATATTCGACCTTGGATTGCAGGATGCCAAGGCGCAGCTCGTAATTGGTCGGATGCAGATCGACGACCAGCCCGCATTGCAGGCGCGACTTGATCCGGTCTTCGAGGTCCTTGATCTCGCCGGGGGCGCGATCGGCGGAAATGATGATCTGCTTCTGCCCGTCCACCAGCGCGTTGAAGGTGTGAAAGAACTCCTCCTGCGTCGAATCCTTGCCCGCCATGAACTGCACGTCATCGACCATCAGCACATCGACCGAGCGGAACAGCTGCTTGAAATCGATCATCCGCCGCTCGCGCAGCGCGGTGATGAAACGGTACATGAACTGCTCTGCCGACAGGTAGAGCACGTTCAGCTCGGGGTCGCGCTGGCGCAATTCATGGGCGATGGCGTGCATCAGGTGGGTCTTGCCGAGCCCGACGCCGCCATAAAGGAACAGCGGGTTGAAGGTGACGGGTCCGCCTTCTGCCACCCGGCGCGCGGCGGCATGGGCCAGCTCGTTGGGCTTGCCCACCACGAAAGTGTCAAAGGTGAAACGTGCGTCGAGCCCGTTCTGCGCCGGCTCTGCCTCGGCCGCTGCCGCCTTGGCGGGCGCGGTTGCGGCAGGGGCGTTCTGCAAGGTGAAATCCAGCCGTTCGGCCTGCGAGCCGATGCTCTTGAGATGATGCAGGATCTGGTCGCTGAAATTGGTCAGAACATAGTTGCCGATGAATCGGGTCGGGACAACAAAGGTAACCACGCCATTCTCGATCGAGGCAAATTCCAGCGGCTCGATCCAGCTCTTGAAGTTATGCTTGCCAACCGTGGTCTGCAGGCCTTCCCGTAGCTGACCCCATTTTTCTTTCGTCATTACTGTCCCAGACCCGTGCATTATTCGGTTTCGGAGCTTTTTCGCCCTCTGATCGGTGCAACAACCATCCAGACCGGCCCATGCGGGTAACCCCGCCAAATTGGACTGTTCCAAAGCCCGCCTCCTGGCGGGCTATCTGGATTGACTGCCGCCCGGCGGATTCGGGCAAAGCCCCGATACCCCCGGTCTTGCCTGGGTTGGGTCGCGTCGGGTTGCCGGCCCTGTGGCCGGAAACCCGCGACCGGCAAAGATCCAAGGAGGGCGTCCCCTCGCCCCGCTGTCTTTGCCCATTCGGGTCAGCGTCCCCGCGTCAATCCGGGCGAGTGATCGCGCCGGTCTTCGGGGCCGCCTCATCCCATGTTCCCCCAGGAACGATGTGAATCGCTGCATGACGCTACCAAGCCCGCGCAGGCCGCTTCAACAGAACATCGTGCTTGACTCAGCCTTTGCCAAAAAAGAATCTGCCCGGCCCCCGGCCGCCGCACCGATCACGGCGGAAATGTCACAGAAACGAAAAAAGGCGCGCCCTGCGGCACGCCCTTTCAATTCTGTTTCGGATCCGCGAAGGATCCCGGTCGGTCCCGACTCAGGCGGTCGCGGCGATCGATTTGACGCGCGAGGCCAGGCGCGACATCTTGCGCGCGGCGGTGTTCTTGTGGAACACGCCCTTGGTGACGCCACGCATCAGTTCCGGCTGGGCGTCGCGCAGGGCGGCGGCGGCGGATTCCTGATTGCCGGAGGCGATGGCCTCCTCGACCTTGCGCAGGAAGGTGCGGATGCGCGAACGGCGCATCTTGTTGATCGCAAAGCTGCGCTCGTTCTGGCGGGCGCGCTTTTTGGACTGGGGCGTATTGGCCATGTATGATCTTCCCAATTTTGGGCGGTGAAACCTGAAGCCGCGCTCCTAAGGCCGACTCGGGGCCAAGTCAACAGCTTCGGCCAAAGTTTCTGGGCATCGCGCCGGTTTTCCGGCGCCAATGGGCTACCTGTCGCGGAACTTGGCCTCGCGCTTTTCCAGAAACGCCGCCATTCCCTCTTTCTGGTCCTCGGTGGCAAAGAGCGAATGAAACAGCCTTTGTTCGTAGCGCACACCCTCGGCAAGCGTGGTCTCGAAGCTGCGATTGACCGCGTCCTTGGCGGCGGCGACCGCCAGCATCGACTTGGCGGCGATCTTGGCGGCGGCGGCGCGGGCCTCGTCCTGCAGCGCCTTGGCCGGGACCACCCGGCTGACCAGGCCGCAGCGCTCGGCCTCGGCGGCATCCAGGAAGCGGCCCGTCAGATGCATGTCCATGGCCTTGGCCTTGCCGACGAATCCGGGCAGCCGCTGGGTGCCGCCCATGCCTGCGATCACGCCCAGATTGACTTCGGGCTGGCCGAACCTGGCGGTATCGGCGGCGATGATGAAGTCGCAGGCCATCGCCAGCTCGCAGCCGCCGCCCAGCGCATAGCCCGATACGGCGGCGATGATCGGCTTGCGGATCCCGGCGATCCGGTCGAACTGGCCGGCGAAACCGGAGGCGGTCATCATCTCGACCATCGTCTTGCCTGCCATCTCGGCGATATCCGCGCCGGCGGCAAACGCCTTTTCCGAGCCGGTCAGCACGATGCAGCGGACCGCATCGTTGCCGTCAGCCTCCTCGAGCGCATCGGCCAGCTCGTCCAGAAGCTGCGAGTTCAGCGCGTTCAGCGCCTGCGGGCGGTTGAGGGTGATGGTCGTGATCGAGTCGGACAGGGAAACGATCAGGGTTTCATACGCCATGTGCGGGCCCTTGCTGCCTTGGTCAGAAGCCTGTGGATAGCACCAGTGCGTCAGCGATCAAGTCATCTTTGACAGTCCGGGCAGGCAAATGTCGACCGGCCCGACTGCGCAAATCGCGTGATCACGCCCGCGCAGCCCGGCGTCAGGCAGGGCTGCCCCTCGCGCCCGTAAACCCGGAAATCGTCCTGAAACGCGCCGCTTGCGCCATCGGCCTGCTGGTAGTCCTGCAAGGTCGAGCCGCCGGCCGCTATTGCCTGCGTCAGCACGTCGCGGATCACCGGGATCAGGGCGGCCACACTGTCCGCCCCCAGCTCCGCCGCCGGCCGGCGCGGGTCGATGCCGGTGCGGTAAAGCACCTCGCAGACATAGATATTGCCCAGCCCGGCGATGATGCGCTGGTCCAGAAGCGCGGCCTTGACCGGGGCGCGCCTGCCTGCGAGCGCAGCCGCCAGATAGCGGGCATCGAAGGAATTGCCCAAAGGCTCCGGCCCCAGCCCGGCCAGGAGCCGGTGCCGGTCGGCCTGATCGGTGCGCAGCAGGTCCATCGAGCCGAAGCGCCGGGGATCGTTGAAGGTGATGCGGGCGCCGTTGGCCATGTCGATGACCACATGGTCGTGCTTGTGCGGACCGGGCTGCCCGCCCTCGGCGCCGGTCTGCTGCCAGTAGGCGCCGATCAGCCGCCCCGAGACCAGCATCCGGCCCGACATGCCCAGATGCACCAAGAGGCTCTCGCCCGATGCCAGATCGGCCAGGATGTATTTCGACCGCCGGCGCAGCGTCAGCACCTGCTGCCCTGTCAGCCGCTCGGCCATCCGCGCGGGAAAGGGCCAGCGCAGGTCCGGGCGGTTGACGCGCACCGATGCGATGACCTGCCCCTCCATCGCGGGAACGAGGCCGCGACGCACTGTCTCGACTTCGGGCAATTCGGGCATGGTGCACTTCCTTCGTGTCTGGTCCCGGTGTATGCGGGTCCGCGTGCCCCGACAGAACCCGCCTTCGCACAGGACAGCAAGACCGATGACATCCGAAAGAACCACCCATTTCGGCTTTGAAACCGTGCCGGAGGCCGAAAAGGCCGGGCGGGTTCAGGGGGTCTTTTCCTCGGTCGCCTCCAGATACGACATCATGAACGACGTGATGAGCGGCGGGATCCACCGCATCTGGAAAGACGCGATGATGGACTGGCTGGCGCCGCGCCCCGGCCAGCGCCTGCTCGACGTGGCGGGTGGCACCGGCGACATCGCCTTCCGCTTTCTGCGCCGCGCCGGGTCCGGCCATGCCACGGTGCTCGACCTGACCGAGAACATGCTGGTCGAGGGCCGCAAGCGTGCCGAGGCCGAACAGCTTGCCCAAAGCCTCGACTGGACGGTGGGCGACGCCATGGCGCTGCCCTTCGCCGATAACAGCTTTGACGTCTACACCATCAGCTTCGGCATCCGGAATGTCACACGGCCGCAGGCCGCGCTCAACGAGGCCTTCCGCGTGCTGCGGCCCGGCGGGCGGCTGATGGTGCTGGAGTTCAGCCAGCTGCCCAACCCGTTGATGCAAAAGGCCTATGACGCCTATTCCTTCAACGTGATCCCGAGGATGGGCGCGCTGATCGCCAGGGACCGCGCCTCGTATCAATACCTGGTCGAATCGATCCGCAGGTTCCCCGATCAGGAGACGTTCCTGTCCATGGTCCGCAAGGCCGGCTTCGGCAATGCGCGCTATCGCAACCTGACCATGGGCGTTGCCTGCCTGCATTCGGGCTGGAAGCTCTGACATGCGCGGCCCGCACAACATCATTCGCCTGATCCGAACCGGTGCGACACTGGAGCGCACCGGCGCGATGAAGGTGGTGCTGGATGCCTTCGAGGCGCCGCGCCTGCTGCGGATCGTGGTGCGCGGGCTGGTCTGGCCGTTTCAGTGGCTGGGCTACCGGGGCGATCCCGCGATGCCGTCGGCCACCCGTGCGCTGACCGCGCTTGGCCCGGCCTACATCAAGTTCGGACAGGTGCTTTCGACCCGGCCGGACGTGGTCGGCGACCTGCTGGCGGCGCAGCTGCGGATCCTGCAGGACAAGCTGCCGCCCTTCCCGATCGACCGCGCCAAGGAGGAGTTCGAGCGCGAGACCGGGCTGCGCGTCGATCAGGTGTTTTCAGAGTTTTCCGAGCCGGTGGCGGCGGCCTCCATCGCCCAGGTTCATCGTGCCCGCGTGGCCGATACCGGCGAGGACGTGGCCGTCAAGGTGCTGCGGCCGGGGATCGAGCGGGCCTTCCAGCGCGACATCGACGCCTTCTTTCTTGCCGCGCAGGCGATCGAATTGCTGTCTCCGGCCTCGCGCCGCCTGCGGCCGCTCGACGTCATCACCCATTTCGCCGGCGTGGTGGCGGGCGAGCTGGACCTGCGGCTGGAAAGCTCTGCCGCCTCCGAATTTGCCGCCAACACCGCCGGGGATGCCGGGTTTCGCCTGCCCGAGGTGAAATGGAACCTGTCGGGCCGCCGGGTGCTGACCGCCACCTGGGCCGAAGGCGTGCCGCTGGGCGACAACGCGGCGCTCGATGCGGCGGGGCATGACCGCAAGGCGCTTGCCGCCCGCGTCATGCAGCTTTTCCTCAGCCACGCGCTGCGCGACGGCTTCTTTCACGGCGACATGCATCAGGGCAATCTCAAGGTCGCCGCCAATGGCGATCTGGTGGCCTACGATTTCGGCATCATGGGCCATATCGACGCCTATACCCGCCGGGTCTATGCCGAGATCCTCTATGGTTTCATCCGCCGCGATTACCAGCGGGTGGCCGAGGTGCATTTCGAGGCCGGCTATGTGCCCGCCGACCGGGACGTGGACGAGTTTGCGCGCGCCCTGCGCGCCGTCGGCGAGCCGATCTTCGGCATGGACGCGACCCGCATCTCGATGGGGCGGCTGCTGAACTACCTGTTCGAGGTGACCGAGCGCTTTGGCATGCGCACCCGCACCGAACTGATCCTGTTGCAGCGCACCATGGTCGTGGTCGAGGGGGTGGCGCGCTCGCTCGACCCTGCCATCAACATCTGGGAAGTCGCCCGCCCGATCGTCGAGGGCTACATCAAGGACAGTATCGGCCCCAAGGCCGTGCTGGCCGATCTGACGCGCACGATCCGGGTTCTGGCCCGCTTTGGCCCGCGCCTGCCGCAGGTGGTCGAGCGGGTGCTGCGCGAGCAGGCTAACCCGCCGCAGATCACCGAGCCCGACCGGCTCTGGCCCGCGCTGGGCTGGATGGCCGCCGGCGGCGCGCTGACCGGGCTGGCGGCCCTGGCGGGCTGGCTGTTGCTGCTCTAGACCGGGTCGCGCAGCCCGGTCGCCAGCGCGGCCGGAACCTCGACCCCCCCGGCCAGCACCAGCATCGGCACCCCGGCATCCATCCGCACCTCGCCGACGCGCTGATAGCTGGCGACCGGGCTGGCGGAAACGGTCTGCCCGCCGGATATCCCCTCGATGCTGAAGCTGTACTGGCCCGTCGGCAGCGGCACGCCCTGCGCGTCGCGCCCGCTCCACAGCAGTTGCTGGCCGTTCAGCGGTGCGGACAGCCGCTGCATCTCGGCCCCTGACAGGTCGCGCACCACGATCACCGCCTGTTCGGCTCCGTGCACGGCGGGCGGGGCCAGCGTGATCGGATCCCCGGTAAAGCTGGCCGGCGCCTCGACCCGGACGTCCTTGCCGACCCAGGGCGCCAGATCGGCGATGCCGCCCAGACCCATCTGGGCCGTCATCGCCCGCAGCAGGTCATTGTTCTGCACCTGCTGCTCGACCCCCGAAAAGGTCGCCAGCTGCACCGCGTAATCGGACGAATCGACCGGATTGAGCGGATCCTGGTTTTTCATCTGCACCGTCAGCATGCGCAGAAAGGTCTCGAAATCGGAGCTTATGGCCGAAGTGGCCCTGGGTGCGGCGGCAGCGCCTGCCGGAGTCGCGGTCTGAATTTCCATCATTTGTCTCCTATAGCCGCAGGTCCAGAGCGCCGCTGCGACCGGGACGGCCAGCCGGCGGCGGCGCGCCGGAAATGGCCGCCCTGCCCTGGGGCATGTCTTCCCCACCCCCGTCACGCGGCATGGCAGCACGCCCGCGGGGCGCCTCGCGCTGATCGCCGAAGGTGAAGGTGACGTCGGTGTAGCCGATGGCCCGGAAATCCTGAATGAGCTGGTCCAGATGCCGCCGCATCAGATCCGCCGTTTCCGGCCGTTCGGCGATGATGGACAGCGCCATGGTCCCGTCATGGGCATGCATGCCGATACGCACGCGCCCGAGTTCGACCGGATCGAGCGCGATCTCGATCTGTCCGTCCGGGCTGGCCTGCACCGCTGCGGCAATCTGTCCGGAGACCGCCTGCGCCGCATGCCGCGTCACTTCCGGAGCAAGTGGTGCGTGGACGGGCGCCGCGGTCGCTCCGCCGGGCCGGAGATCGGGCAGGCCGCCAATGGCCGGCTCCATCGCCTCATGGCCGGCCGCGGCGCGACCCGGGGGGCGCCGCTGTTCAAGGCCCGGCCACTGGCCCGGCGCGGCGGCGGCGGTCTGGACAACAAGCGGCACCGCCTGATCGTCCGCGGGCGCGCCGGCGGGCAGACCGGCAGGCGCGGCGACGGTATCCCGGGGCTGCTTGCGGCCCCGCTCGGCCTCGGGCGCATTGTCCGCAGGCGCCCGGCCCGGCATGGCCGGGACCGCCAGCGCCGCCATTGCGGGCAGGCTGCGACCGGTTTCGGCCGGGGTCAGGCGCGGCGCGGGCTGGTCCGGCGCCGGCGCGACCGGGAGGTCTGCGATTTCCGGTCCGGGCAGCAGGGCCAGGTCCGACACCCCCGCGCGCGGGACGGTTTCCGGCGTGTCCTGCGTTGGGGAACTTGGCCCCGGCACCACTGTCTCAGTAGGCCGAAGCGGTTTGCGGCCGCCCGTTTCACCGCTTTCCACGCCGGGCTCCGCACCCGGAGGCGGCAGGACATCTTCCGCGACCGGCCCGGGGTCGGGGGTCTGTCCGGGCGGCACCGTCTGAGTCTGCGCGGCAAACAGCAGCGCAAACAGATCGCCGGAGTTTTCCGTGCCATCTGGCCTGGCGCCCGCCTTCGCCGGATCGCGCGCCGCGCCCGGCGGGCCCTCCGCCGGTGCCTGCATTGCCTTGCCAGATGCCTGGGGCACGGCCGCCAGTTGCGGAATTGCTGATTGCACCGGTTTCTCCGATTCGGACATGTCAGGCCGAAATTAGGGGCGAGGGCTTACCATATCTTTACCGCTCGCCTGCATGCTCCACGCCAGCAAGCCGGAGACCCCCATGATTGAACCAACCCGCGCAGGCCTTTCCTTGCCAGAGCCGCAACCGCGGCTCCGGGCGGCGGCCCAGGCCCTGGAGGCCGGTTTTCTGGCCGAGATGCTGAAGGCGGCGGGCCTCGGCGCCACGCCCGGTTTCGGCGGTGGCCCCGGTCAGGACCAGTTCAGCTCTTACATGCTCGACGCGCAGGCGGCCAGAATCGTGCAGGCGGGCGGCATCGGCCTGGCCGAGACCATCTACGCCGCCATGCTGCGGAACTCCGGCGAATGAGCGCGGGCGCCTATCTTGCCCGCACCCTCAAGGCTGATCGTGCGGCGATTCTGGGCGGCCGCTATCAGGATCTTGCCGCCGATGAAGATCAGCGGGCGCAGGCGCTTGCGGACCTGGCCGCTGCCGGTGACCGGGCCGCCTTGACCCGTTTTGCGGCCGATCTGGCCCGCAACCAGCGTTTGCTGGCGGCGGCTCTGGGCGGCCTGCAAGAGGCCCGGATCCGCCAGTCCCAGGCGCAGGAAGCCCGCAATTCGCTGTCGAGCTACGATTCGGCCGGCCAGCCGGCGGCCATCGTCACCCGCCCGCCCAGCGTCACCCGGCGCGCCTGACCATTTCAGTCAAATGCCTGCGATTTCGGGCTGGGGCATTTACCGGGCGTTAGCCGCTCACGCGCCAGTGTCGGGCAGCATCCCAACGGATGGCGCACCAGCCGGATAACCGGCAGCGGCAAGTGTCAGAATGGCATCCCATCCCGCGCTTCGCGGCGCGGATCCTGAACAACCCGGCGCAAAACGCGCCACCTTTGAGGACTTTCCCTATGTCTAGCATTCTGACCAACAACGGCGCGATGGTCGCGCTGCAAACCCTGAAATCCATCAACACCGACCTTTCGAAAACCCAGTCGCTCATCTCCACCGGCAAATCGGTCGCCAGCGCCAAGGACAACGCCTCGGTCTGGGCGATCTCCAAGGTCATGGAGTCCGACGTGAAGGGCTTCCGCGGCATCTCGGACAGCCTGTCGCTGGGCGAATCGACCGTGGCGGTCGCCCGGCAGGCCTCGGAAACGGTGACCGACCTGCTGACCCAGATGAAAAGCAAGATCGTCGCCGCCCAGGGTGAAAACGTCGATCGCACCAAGATCCAGACCGATGTCGCCGCCCTGCGCAGCCAGATCGCCTCGGTTGTCGGCGCAGCGCAGTTCAACGGGCTGAACCTTGTCGACGGCTCGTCGTCCGGCGTCAACGTGCTGTCCTCGCTGGACCGTGATTCGTCCGGAAACGTCACCGTGTCCAACATCAACGTGGCCGCGCAGGATCTTTCGGTCGGCGGCTACACCGCCAAGGGCGTGCTGGCGGGCAGTGACAATGCCTCGGCCAACAGCGACACGGCGGGCTTCCAGCTTGACAACGGTACCGGTACCGGGCTGATCGTCATCGACGACAGCGTCGATGCCTTTGCCGCCGGTGACCGGATCGACATCCGGGTCGGTGACAAGACTGCAAGCTACACGGTCACCGCCGATGACGTCGCCTCCACCACCACTGCCGATATCGTCGCGATCGGTCTCAAGAACGCGATCGATTCGCTCGGCATTTCCGGGCTGACCGTCGACTATGACAGCGGCAGCCCCGGCGAGCTGGCATTCACCAATGCCGGGACCGATGACCTGGGCGTCAGCGCCCAGTTCAAGAACGCCGGTTCCGGCGGTCTGGCTGCCATTTCCAGCATCGACGTGTCGACCGGGCCCGGCGCCACGGCCGCCCTTGGCAACATCGAGGCGCTGATCCAGACCTCGATCGACGCTTCGGCGGCATTCGGCTCGGTTCAAGGCCGGATCGAGACCCAGTCGGCCTTTGTCTCGAAGATGACGGACGCGCTGAAATCCGGCATCGGCTCGATGGTGGACGCCGATATGGAGGAAGCCTCGGCCCGCCTCCAGGCACTGCAGGTGCAGCAGCAGCTTGGCATCCAGTCGCTCTCGATCGCCAACCAGGCGCCGCAGTCGATCCTGTCGCTGTTCCGCTGACGCAACTTCCCCGGGGCGCGCGGCTCGCGCCCCGGGGCCTCAGCCGGATCAACGGGCCCAAATGGCCCCGAACAAGTCTCGAAATAGGACTTCGACATGAACGCGACAGAACTTGCCCGCCGGGCCTATGCGCCCGTTCAATCCCCCCTGCGCACCGCCCGCGCCACCGAACACCAGGCGCTGGCCGAAGCAACCGCCCGCCTGCAGGGCGCCGCCGATGCCGCGCCGCCGGACTTCCGCCGGCTCGCCAGCGCGATACACGAAAACCGCCGTTTGTGGACCCTGCTCGCCGCCGATGTCGCAGGGTCTGACAATGCGCTGCCGCCCGCGCTGCGCGCCCAGCTTTTCTATCTGGCGGAGTTCACCGCCATTCACAGCCGCCAGGTGCTCAAGGGCCTGGCCAATGTCGGCCCGCTGATCGACATCAACACGGCCGTGATGCGCGGCCTGTCCGGCCAGAGCGTGGCATCATGACCGGGCTGGTGCTGAAACTCGCGCCCGGCGAGCGGGTCCTGGTCAACGGCGCGGTCATCGAGAATGGCGACCGCCGCTCGCGGCTCACCATCATGACCCCCAACGCCAATATCCTGCGGCTGCGCGACGCCATCCGACCCGGCGAGGCCAATACGCCGGTGCGCCGCGTCTGCTACATTGCGCAACTGGTCCTGTCGGGCGATGCCGAGACGCCGACCGCGCGCATGCAGCTGTTGCGCGGTATCGAGCAACTCAGCCAGGTCCTGCTCGACAGCGACAGCCGCTCGCAACTGGCCGCGGCGACCACGGCAATCGGCGAGGGGGATTTCTATCGCGCCCTCAAGCGGTTGCGCGCCCTGCTGCCGCGCGAGGAGCGCCTCCTGGCCGCAGGTGCCGCATGAGCTTCCAGCCCATATTGCCCTCGACCGGCTATGTGGGCTGGAAGTTTCTTGGCCGGACCCTGCAGACCCAGCTTTCGGTCCAGGCCCGGACACCCGAGGTTCAGCGCGAGACCGACTATTTCCGTGCCCGGATCGGGCAGGTCAAGACCGCCGAGGATCTGGTCAAGGACCGCCGGCTGCTGACCGTGGCGCTTGGCGCTTTCGGGCTCCAGGATGATGTCGGCAATCGTGCCTTCATCGCCAAGGTCCTGTCCGAAGGCACCCTGTCCGAAAATGCCTTTGCCAACCGCCTGGCCGACAAGCGCTACAGCACCCTGTCGCGCGTTTTCGGCTTTGGCGATCTGGGGGCGCGCACGGCTCTGCCCGGTTTTGCCGACAAGATCATCGACAAGTACCGGCTCAACCGGTTCCAGACCCAGGTGGGCGAGCAGGATGCCAACCTGCAACTGGCGCTGGCCTTCGGCGAGGGCGTCAAGGACGTGGTGCAGGCCGCAAGCTCCAGCAATGCCCGCTGGTTCTCGGCCATGGGCAACAAGCCGCTTCGCGAAGTGCTGCAGACCGCGCTCGGCCTGCCCGCATCCATCGCGCGGATCGATCTGGACCAGCAACTCGGCCAGTTCCGCGACCGGGCGAAGGCGGTGCTTGGCACCGACAACCTCGCAGACCTGCAGGACCCCGCCCTGCAGGACCGCGTGATCCAGCTGTTTCTGGTCCGGGCCCAGGCCGCGCAATCGGCCTATACATCGCAGGGATCGGTGGCGCTGGCACTGCTGCAAAACTCCGGCTGACGCCGGGCCATCAGGCCCCGCCGGCCCCCTGGGCCCCGGTGGCTCCGTCGGGTCGCAAGGCTTGCCGAAGGGCCGCAAAACTCGCCGCGATGCCGTTATGCTCCTTGCGCGCGAGAAACCGGTCCAGCGCCGGCTCACAGGCGATGGCCGCATCGATCGCGGCGTCGCTGCCGGGCTGGTAGAGGCCGGCCCGCACCATCAGCGCCGCCCGGTCATAGACACCCAGATGCCGCCTTGCCTCGGCAATCATCGCGTTTTCCGGCGCCGATGCCGCGTCCGGCAGCGCGCGCGAGACCGAGCGCAGCAGATCTACTGCCGGAAACCGCCCCCGCTCGGCGATCGTGCGGTCAAGCACCACATGACCGTCGAGCACCCCGCGCAACATGTCGGCGACCGGTTCATCCATGTCCGAGCCAGCCACCAGAACCGAATAGACCGCGGTGATATCGCCCGCGGTACCCGCCCCGGGGCCGGCCCGCTCGCACAGCGCGGCAATCGCCGGCGCGGTGGATGGCGGAAAGCCCCGCAGCGCCGACCCCTCGCCGGCCGCAACGGCCAGTTCGCGGTGCGCCTCGGCAAAGCGCGTCACCGAATCGATCAGGAGCAGCACCTGCCTGCCCTGATCCCGGAAATGCTCGGCCACCGCGGTGGCCGACCAGGCGCAGCGCCGGCGTTGTTGCGGCGCGCGGTCCGAGGTCGCCGTGACGATCACCGAACGCGCCATGCCATCGGGGCCGAGCACCTCGTCAACGAAATGCCGAAGCTCCCGCCCGCGCTCGCCAACCAGCCCGATGACGATCACATCGGCATCGACGCCCCGCGCGAGATCGGCCAGCAGGGTCGACTTGCCGATGCCCGATCCGGCGAACAGGCCGATGCGCTGTCCGCGCACCAGCGGCAGCAGGGTGTTGAACACCGCCAACCCGGTTTCCAGACGCGCCCCCAGAGACCGTCGGTCCTGCGGCGCGGGCGGCGGTGCCCTGACGCTGCGTGGCTCGATACCGGGCAACAGCGGGCGGCCGTCGAGAGGGCAGCCGTCAGGGTCGATCACCCGGCCGATCCAGCCGTCATGCGGGGCAAAGACCGGTGCCGGGCGCAGCAAGACCAGATCGCCCAGCGCCAGGCCCTCGGGCAACCGCTCCGGCAGGAGCCGGATGAGGTCGCCGCCCAGGGCGACAACCTCGGCCAGGATGCCGCCGGCGCGCCCCATGACTTCGGCCCGGTCGCCCAGCACGGCCCGCCCGGAAAGCCCGGCCACACCGATCGTCGCGCCGCCGATATCGGCCACACGACCGGCCGGCGAAACCGTTTCAACCGCCTCGATCGCCGCCGTCATCCGGGCCAATACGTCCATTTCCTTTGGTCCTTTCTGGAGCCTGCAACCTGTTCTTAAAGAATCACCCTTAAGTCTTGGTTGAAACGTTCGAGGGAGAAGCCCCGATGCTGGAACAACTGAAGGTCTTTCAGACCGCCGGCCAGATGGCGCGCTTTGCCGCCACACAACAATCGGTCGTGGCGCGCAACATCGCCAATGCGGATACGCCGGGTTACCGCGCGGTCGCCACTTCCCCATTTTCCGAGATCATCGATTCCGCGCCGGCTCTTTCCCTGCGCATGACCCGAAGCGGCCACATCGCCCCGGCGGACGCGATTGCGGCGCACAACTCGTTCCGCACGGGCGAGGCCTCGCCCAACGGCAACACCGTCTCGATCGAGGAAGAGATGGTGGCGGGCGCCAATATCCAGCGCGAACATGAGCAGGCCCTGGCGATCTACCGCCACGCGCTGACCGTGCTGCGGCTGGCCTTGGGACGGTAGCGCATCATGGCGGATTTCACCTCGGCCCTCGGCATCGCTGCCAGCGGAATGCGCGCCCAGGCCACTCGCCTGCGCTTTGTCTCGGAGAACATCGCCAACACCGATACGCCCGGCTTCCGGCGCAAGACCGTCTCGTTCCGTGAAGCCACGGGCGGCGCCACGCCCGGCACGGTCGAACTGGGCGCGATGCGGCTGGACCGGTCCGCGCTTGACAGGATCTACGACCCGACCAGCCCGCTGGCGGACCCGTCCGGCTATTACGACGGATCCAACGTCAATCTGCTGGTCGAGGTGGCCGATGCCCGCGAGGCCAGCCGCTCCTACGAGGCCAATCTGAAGATGTTCGATCAGCTGCGCTCGATGTCGTCGGCGCTGCTCGATCTGCTCAAGCGATGACGGAGACCAGGAATGGACATCAATTCATCCATCGCCACCCGCGCCTATACCGCCAGCCGCAACGCGACCGCCCCGGCGCCGTCGGGCGGCGGTTCGGTGCTGGGACAGGCCGCCGAATCCTTCGCCCAGACCCTCCAGCAGGGCGAACAGGCGGCGATGCAATCGATGACGACCGGGCTGGATCCGCATTCGCTGGTGCAGGCACTGGCGCAGACCGAACTGGCGGTCGAAACGGCGGTAACCATCCGCAACAAGGTCGTGGAAGCCTACCAGGAGATTCTGAGGATGCCGGTGTGATGATGTCCGAGTCGATGTTGTACGACACCTTGCGCCAGGGGCTCTGGGCCGCGGTGATCGCCTCGGCCCCGATCCTGACGGTGGCGCTGGTGGTTGGCCTCGCGGTCGGCCTGTTCCAGGCGCTGACATCGGTGCAGGAAATGACGCTGACATTCGTGCCCAAACTGGCGGCGATCCTTGGCGTGTTCTGGCTCTGCATGGGTTTCATGACCAAGACGCTGGTCACATTCTTCACCGCCTCCATCGTGCCACTGATCGCGGGGCACTGAGCGATGGAAAACGCAACCTACGCCGCGCTGACCCGCCAATCCGGTCTCTGGTCCGAGATGCGCGTCGTCGCCAACAACATCGCCAACGCCAACACCACCGGCTTTCGGACCGAGGGCGTGACCTTCGCCGAATACGTGCAGGCCACCGGACCCGGCCAGCCGTCGCTGTCGATGGCGTCGGCCGAGGTGCGCGACACCATCACCAGCCAGGGCGCGCTGACTCGGACCGGCGGTGCGTTCGATCTGGCCATCGAGGGCGAGGGGTTCTTCGCCATCGAGACCCCACAGGGCGAGCGCCTGACCCGGGCCGGCGCCTTCACGCCCAATGCCGACGGTGATCTGGTCACCCAGGACGGGCTGAGGGTGCTCGATTCCGGCGGGGCGCCGGTCTTCATCCCCACCGGTGCCGGCCCGATCGCCATTGCCCCCGATGGCACCATCAGCGCGGAGGGCAACCCGATCGGCCAGATCGGGATCTTTCTGCCCTCGGACCCGCTGGGGCTGGTGCGCGAAGACGGGGTGCGCTTTGCGGCGACCGGCGGCATCGAGGCGGTCGACGGGCGGATGCTGCAAGGCTTTGTGGAGGAATCCAACGTCAACCCGATCCTGCAGGTCTCGCGGATGATCGAGGTTCAGCGCGCCTATGAACTGGGCCAGAGCTTCATGGAACAGGAAGACGAACGGATCCGCGGCGTGGTCGCCGCACTTGGACGGAGGGGGTAGAGATGCGGGCACTTCAGATCGCTGCAGCGGGCATGACCGCCCAGCAGACCCGGGTCGAGGTGATCTCGAACAACCTCGCCAACATGAATACCACGGGCTACAACGCGCGGCGCGCCGAGTTTGCGGACCTGCATTATCAACAGCTTGCCCGGCCCGGCACCATCAATGCCTCGGACGGCACCGTGCTGCCAACCGGCGTCCAGCTCGGGCTTGGCGTGCGGCCGGCCTCGGTTACCGTGATGCTGGCGCAAGGATCGCTGGCCGCAACCGGCGGCGATCTCGACCTCGCCATCGAGGGGCAGGGCTATCTGGAGGTGACGCTGCCCGACGGCCGCGCCGCCTTTACGCGCGATGGCGGCCTCAAGCGCAGCGGCGACGGGCTGATCGTTACCTCGGATGGCTATCCGGTGGTGCCGGACATCACCATCCCCTCGGACGCGCGGTCGATCAGCATCAATGCCGAGGGCGAGGTCTACGCCTACTTCGCCGACCGCGTCGATCCCGAGATGCTGGGGCAGTTCTCGCTCTCGGGTTTCTCCAATCCCAAGGGCCTGGAGGCCATCGGCTCCAACCTGTTCCTGGAGACCGCCGCGTCGGGCCCCTCGCTGGTGTCCGCGCCCGGTCAGGACGGGCTGGGCATGCTGCGGCAGGGCTATCTGGAAGACAGCAGCGTCGATCCGGTCAAGGAGGTCACCGACCTGATCGAGGCCCAGCGCGGGTACGAGCTGAACTCCAAGGTCATCACCGCCGCCGACCAGATGCTCGGCGCCATGGTCCAGATCCGATGATCCGGCTCATCGCCCTTGCCTGCCTGCTGGCCGCGCCCGCGCTGGCTGAAACGGTGGTCGCCGCGCGCACCATTCCGGCCCATACCCTGATCGGGCCGGACGATCTGTTGCTGCGCGATGTGGTGATGCCCGGCGGCATCGATGATCCGGCGCTGATCGTGGGGATGGAGGCGCGCGTGGCACTATACGCGGGCCGCCCGATCCGCCCGGCGGATGTCGGATTTCCGGCGGTGGTCGAGCGCAACCAGCTGGTGCCGCTGATCTATCTTCGCGCCGGCCTCACGATCACGACCGAGGGCCGCGCGCTTGGCCGGGCCGGGCCGGGCGATGTGATCAACGTCATGAATCTTGCCTCGCGGACAACGGTCTCGGCCCGGATCGGCCTTGACGGCGCGGCCTATGTTTCCTTCGAGGGGTCCTGAATGAAAGCTGCCTGCATTGTCCTGCTGATCCTCGCCCTGCCCTCCTGCTCCCGGCTCGGCGCCATCGGCCAGGTGCCGCAAACCGATCCGGTGCAGATGTCGCAGGAGCATGTGGCGATGATGTCGCCGGGGCTGCCAAACCGGCTGGTGCCGCCCTCGCCGCAGACCGGGTCGCTCTGGGCCGGCTCGCGCGGCTCCTTGCTGGGCGACCGGCGCGCGGCCGAACGGGGCGATATCCTGACCGTGGTGATCGAGATCGACGACCGGGCCGAGTTCTCGAACTCGTCGGCCACCGGGCAATCCGCCAACCAGGAGATGTCGATCGGCGCGCTTTTCGGCCTGCCGGAGCGGGCCGAGGCGGCGGGCGTCAGCCTCACCCCCGGCCTGCAAACCAATTCGGCCAGCGCCTTCAGCGGTGACGGCTCGATCCGGCGTAACGAAAAGCTGACCCTGCGCGTGGCGGCGACGGTTCTCGATGTCTTGCCGAACGGCACGCTTTCCATTCAGGGAACCCAGCAGGTGCAGGTGAATTACGAGATGCGCGAGCTGATCGTGACCGGTTTCGTCCGGCCCGAGGATATCAGCCGCCAGAACGAGGTCGGCTACGACAAGATCGCCGCGGCGCGCATTTCCTACGGGGGCGAAGGCCTTATCAGCAACGCGCAGCAGCCTCCCTACGGCCAGCAGGCCGCCGATATCCTGCTGCCATTCTGAGCAAGGAGCGTCGATGAAGTTCCTCATACCTCTCCTGATGGCTCTGGTCGGCGCCGCCGGCGGCGGCGCGGTGGCGCTGTTTCTGACCCCCAAGGTGGAGGAAACGGCGGCCCCCGGCCCGTGCGGCGAGGTTGCGCCGGACGCGCATGACGAAGTTGCCGCTGACGACGGCCACGGCGGCACCACCAGCGCGACGGGGCAGGAATATGCCCGGCTCAACAACCAGTTCATCGTGCCCGTCGTGTCGGGCGGCCGGGTTTCGGCGATGATCGTCATGTCGCTCAGCGTCGAGGTCGCCACCGGCAATCTTGAGGCGGTCTTTGCCGCCGAGCCGAAGCTGCGCGACGTGTTCCTGCAAGCCATGTTCAATCACGCCAACATGGGCGGCTTTGACGGGGCATTCACCAGTTCCACGGCGATGCGGTCGCTGCGCCAGGCGCTGCGCGACGCAGCCAGAGCAGTGATGGGCGAGGTCGCCACCGACGTGCTGATCGTCGATATCGTCCGGCAGGACGTCTAGCCGCGCGGCTTCGTGGCGCCCGGCAACTGCGTGGCGGCGAGGTTCCTGCCAAAGGCGGTCTTCAGGTGCGCGCGCGCGTCCTCCTGGGCGGCACGCGCCGAGGCCAGCTCGTTCATCAGCTGACGCCGGCGCCGTTCGACCCAGACCTGCCACTTGATGTCCGCGCCGGCGATCCGCGCCGGATCCACGGCGTCTTCGCGCAACCGTTGCCCCAGATCCCGGTCCAGCTGCAGGATCTGTTCCCGCAGACGCTCGACCGCTGCGGTCGCCGATGCCATCCGGATCTGCGCCGCGTCATAGGCCACGCCGGTCAGGTGCACGATGGCCGCGATCCGCGGGTCGGCGGGGTGCCTGCCTGCGCTCATCTGCGCCGGGCCTTCTGCCGGATGCGCTCGGCAAAGCGGATCGCCGCGGCAACGGCGCGGTACTGGTCGGGCCGGATTTCCTCGCCGATCTGGACCGAGGCATGCAGCGCCCGCGCCGTGGGCGGATCGGAATGCAGCGGAACACCGTGAAGCGCCGCGGCCTCGCGGATGCGGGCGGCGATCTCGTCGACACCCTTGGCGACGCAGACCGGCGCGCGGCGCGACTTGCGGTTCCATTTCAAGGCAACCGCGAAATGGGTCGGGTTGACGATGACGACATCGGCCTGCGCGACATCGCCGAGCATCTGGTTGAGCGCCAGGCTGATCGCCTTCTGCCGCCGCTGCTGCTTGAGCGCCGGGTCGCCCTCGCTTTCCTTCATTTCGTCAAGCAGTTCCTTGCGGGTCATCATCTGCTTGCGTCGATGTTCGGCCTGCTGAAACACGAAATCCAGCAGCCCCAGCGCCAGGGCGATGACCAGCACGATCAGCAGAAGCCCGACGACGAGTCGCAGCAGCTCCAGCACCAGTTGGCCGGGCTCGAGGTAGACCGACAGGACCAGTTCGGGCAGCTTTTGGTCCAGATAGAGGCCCAGCACCACGGCATAGATCACCAGCTTGGCAAAACTCTTGGCAAACTCGAACAGGCCGGCGCGGCCGAACTTGTTCTTGAGGCCGGCAACCGGCGACAGGCGGTTGAGCTTGAACTCGATCTTGCTGGGGGCAAAGACCAGCCCGCGCTGCGCGAGGATCGACAGCAGGGCGAGCGCCGCCGGGCCAATGATCCAGGGCGCCAGTGCCGAGGCCAGGCCGGTCAGCAGCCAGCCGGTCATTTCCTGCCCCGACCCGGACAGGGCCGATGCCGCCAGCCGGTCCGCCTGCGACAACAGGCCCGACAGCAGATCCCCCATTTCCAGCAGCGACCCGGCCCCGAGCGCCGTGGCCGCCAGCAGAAAGCCGGCATATCCGGCGGCGGTGGTCAGATCGACCGACCGCGCGATCTCGCCCTTCCTGCGGGCGTCGTCGAGCCGTTTCTGGGTCGGGTCGTGAGACTTTTCGGCGCCGCTGTCTTCGCTCATGACATCCACCCGAAGGGGTCGATCAGCGCTTGCGAAAACTCGCCCATCCACAGCCTCAGCATGAGCGGCAGTGCCAGCATCAGCAGGATCAATCCGCCCGCGGTGATGGCCGGCGCGCCGACGAAGGCCACCATCAGCTGCGGCATGGCCCGGTTGATGACGCCCAGCGTCACGTTGTAGAGCAGCGAGGCCAGCACAAACGGTGCCGCCAGCTGGAAGGCCAGGGCAAAGCTGCGCGACACCCCCGCCAGGCCAAGATCGGCCACCAGCGATGGCCCGATCAGGGTGCCTGCCGGGATCAGATCGTAGCTTTCGACCACCATCATCGCCAGCCGGACATGCAGCCCGCTGATCGCGGCCAGCGACAATCCGGCAAACAGCATCAGGTTGGACATGGCCGGGCTGGGCTCCATCCCGGGCGCGCCGCCAAAGATCTGGCTCAGCGAGGCGGACTGGGCGGCGATGGTCCCGGCGGTCTGGAGGCCCAGGACCAGGATCCGCAAGAGCACGCCGAAGAACAGCCCCGCCCGTATCTCGGCGCCTCCGGCTCCTGCCCAGGCCGCCAGACCGGCGAGCGGCGGCAGCCCCGCAGCTACTGCGGGCGCGACAACCAGCGTGAAGGCCAGCGCGATCCCGAGCCGCAGTCGCGCCGGGATCAGCTGTTCGCCGAACACCGGCAACAGTGCCATCATGGCGCCCACCCGCAGGAAAACCAGGCCGGAGACGGCGAGGAAATCCTGCGCCAGTTGCACCAGCGCTGTCAGGTCCAGGCTCACGCCGGCACCAGTCCGACCAGCGCCGGGCGGGCATCCAGCCCGATCTCCTCGAAGGACAGGACCGGGCTGGTCAGCCCCTTGGCCGCCAGAACCGTGCGCAGGAACCGCCGCCGCCTGACCGAAGTGACAAGCGCGGCGCTGGTGCCGTTTTCCGACGCCTTGGACAGCTTTTCCGCGATGCCCGCCGCCAGCCGGTTGAAGGCGTCCGGCGGCAGGGCAACGTCGCCCGCCAGTCGGTCGCTGCCGATCTGGTGGGCGGCAAATGTCTCTTCCCAGTCGGGCGCCAGCTGGATCAGCGGAATGGTCCCGTCGGCGCGGCGCAGTTCGGCCACGATCTGGAAGCCCAGCCGCTGGCGGACATGCTCGACAATCGCCTCGGGGGTCTGGTTGCTGGCGCGGGCCTCGGCGGTGGCCTCGATGATCAGCGGCAGGTTGCGGATCGAGACCCGTTCCTCGAGCAGCAGGCGCAGGACCGACAAGAGCAGGTCAGGCGGCACCTTGTCGGGCATCAGTTCGTCAAGCAGCTTGCGGTTGGCCTCGCCGCGCGAGCGGTCGCTCAGGTTGACCATTTCGTCCAGCAGCCGCCGCAGCGCCTTGTGGGTCAGCAGCCTCGGGAAATTGCGCTTGATGATTTCCAGCAGATGGGTCGCCAGCACCTCGGTCGGCAGGACGGTCGTCATGCCGGCCAGCGCGGCGTTGTCGCGGTCTTGCGAGCTGATCCAGCGGGCGGGCGCGCCATAGACCGGCTCGCGCACATCCTCGCCGGGGGGGGCCGGCGCGTCCGGCCCGGGGAGCAGGGCCAGGACCCGGTCCGGCCTGAGACTGTCGCGCACCTGTTCGACGCCATGCACGCGGACGCGATACTCGCCCGGACCAAGCTGGGCGTTGTCGGTCAGGCGGATTTCGGGCAGGAGCACGCCGAACGTCGTTGCCACATGGTTGCGCATGTTGGCGATGCGGGCGTCGATCCCGGTCGAGGGATCGAGCACCATGTCAACCAGATCGGGCGCGAACTCGACATGGATGTCGTCCAGATCGAGCACGTCGCCCATGGAGGCGGCCTGCGCTGCCGGCGGCGGCTCGCTGGCGCGATCGACGGTCAGCCGGTGCGCCTTGCGGCTGATGAGGGCGGCCGAGGCGGCAAGGATGACCGCCCCGCCGGCGAAGGGGACGAAGGGCAGGCCCGGCACCAGCCCGAACAGCGCCATGAGCAGGGCCACGGTGCCCAACGCGGCCGGGTGGCGGCCGATCTGGCTCAGGATGGCGCGGTCCATGGCGCCGCTTGCCCCGCCGCGCGCCAGCAGCAGCGCCGACGCGACCGAGATGATGACGGCCGGGATCTGGCTCACCAGCCCGTCGCCCACCGTCAGGATTGCGTAGGTTTCAAAGGCCCGGCCAACCGGCATCCCGTGCAGGACCACGCCGACCACCAGCCCCATGATCATGTTGAGCGCGGTGATCAGCAGCCCCGCAACCGCGTCGCCCTTGACGAATTTGGACGCGCCGTCGAGCGAGCCAAAGAACGTGGTCTCGGCCTGTTCGGTCTCGCGGCGGCGCTTGGCCTCGGCATGGTCGATCGCCCCGGCGCTCATGTCGGCGTCGATGGCCAGCTGCTTGCCGGGCATCCCGTCCAGCGCAAAGCGCGCGCCAACCTCGGCCATGCGCGCGGCGCCCTTGTTGATGACCACGAAGTTGACGATCAGCAGCACCCCGAACACCACCAGCCCGATCAGAACCGAGCCGCCCATGATGAACATGGCAAAGCCCTCGATGACCTCGCCGGCGGCGCCGGTGCCGGTATGGCCCTGGCCGATGATCAGCTTGGTCGACGAGACGTTCAGCGACAGGCGCAGCATCAAGGACGAGAGCAGGATGGTCGGGAAGGCCGAGAAATCCAGCGGCCGCTCGATGAACAGGGTGATGGTGAAGATCAGGATGGCCAGCGCGAACGAGGTCGCAAGGCCGATATCGAGCACGATCGCCGGCATCGGCAGGATCATCATCGCAATCACGGCCAGCAGTGCCAGCGCCAGCAAGACCGTGGGCCTGAACAGCGACTGGAGCGTCAGACCGGGCATCTCAGCTTCCCCCGAAAATCGGCACGAGCGAACCGAGCGAGCCGGTTCCGCCCGTGGCCCGCAACAGCGGATAGCTGTTCACGCGACCGGGGTCCGGGGATGCGGGCTGGTCCAGCGCCGCCAGCAGCTCGGGCGACCCGGCGCCCGCGCCGCCGATTGCGGCCAGGTGCCGGTCAAAGATCTGGCGGTAGCCGTCTGCAAGGCCGGGGGTGCGCGAGTGGTAGGCGCCCGCGGCGGCTGACCAGTCGCCGGTCTCGCGGTAGAGACTGCGCAGAAAGCGGGCGGCGTAGCGCGCGTTGGCCAGCGGCTCGAACATCTCGGTCAGCGAGGCGAAATTCTCGCCATGCCACCGCTCGTTGATCTGGAAGCAGCCGACGTCGAAGCTGCGGCCGCCCTGCGCCTGGGCCTGCGCGGCGAAGTCGAACGCCTCGGCCCGGGTGGCGAACCAGTGGCCCTGCCCTTCGAGGTTGACCGCCCATGGCCAGGGTTGCACCGATCCGTCAATCCTGCGGCCGGTCTCGGTCTGGGCGATCGCGACCAGCACCTCGAAGGGCACGCCGGTTTCGCTTGCCGCTGTGCGCGCGGCTGTCAGGCATTGCTCGCTCGTTGCCGCGGCCCGGCCGGAATGCGGCACCGCGACCAGCAACATCGCAGCAAACAGCGCCAGTCCGGGACCGGCAAGTCGTGCAGCAGGCATTCTGCCCCCGTTGTTCCGGCGCTTGCGCCAATGACTTCCCGATCAGCATAGGAATCGAATGTTGACAAACCGTGTGCGCCGCCGTGCGTCCGGTTCAGTTGCTGGCCTGGCTCTCGGGCGCGCCTGAACTCAGCATCTGCGCAATCGACAGGCGCAGGGCTTCCGCCCCGTCCAGCAATTCTCGGCTCGCCGCGATCGGCGGCGATGCGGCCGAAGGGCCGGGCGGGCCTGGTCCGGCAGCCAATGCCTCGCCATGGATTTCCGGCAAACCGGCGCGTTCGCCCATGGCCGAGGCGCCCTGCCGGCCGGCCCGGGCGCGCAGATCTTCGGAGCGCGGGTCGTTCATGGCGTGCAGGATCAGCGCCACGTCTTCCGGGTGCCCCCTGGCCAAGGCGGCGCTGGCGCGCAGATACCGCCGTTCAGCCATGTCGCCGGAGCCGGCGGGACCGCTGAGCAGTTCTGCGGCCCGGTCCGCAAAACCCATGTCCAGTAGCCGCCCGGCCAGCAGGTTCTGTGCCCCGCCGCCCAGATCTGGCCGAAGGTCGAAGGCGACCGCCATCACGCTTTCATCCGAACCGTCGCTTGCCAGGCGCCCGGCGATTTCATCGCGTAGCGCCCCAAGCTCGGGCCCGTCCAGCCCGGCAGAGGGTGAGGAGACAAGCCCGAAGGCGCCGGCAAAGTCGCCCGCGGCGGCCCGGGCGCGGGTCTCTGCAACGGTCAGTCTGGCGATGCCGGGATCGTCGCGATACTCGTATCTCAGGCTTTCGGACAGGCGCAGATCGGCCGGCAGGACCGCGCCCCCTTCGGAGATGGTCAGGTCAAACAGCCGCGCCAGCCCGTCCGGAGACAGGCGGGGATCGGTTGCCGCGAGGGCCGAGAGGTCTTGCAGCGCCAGAGCCGTCTCGCCGCGGGTTTGGGCCAGCAGGCTGTCACCCTCCCTGAACACGGTGGCCAGATGATCGGGCCCCGCGGCCAGCAAGGACGAGACCATGTCCGCCCGCTGGCTGTCGCCCGTGGCGAGCAGGCGCGCGATCAGCTCCGGCGCGATGCTCTTGGCGGCCGGAACGGGCAATCGCCGATATGCGGCCAGAATGCGCTCCTTGCCGCCCTCGCCCTCGGGCGCCTCGCCGGCCAGAAACGCCCACAGCGCCCCATCGCCCTCGCAAGCGCCCTGACCGGTCATGATGCCGCCTGACGCCGGCCGCCCGTCGATCAGCCGCGCCATTGCCAGCAGGGCCTGCTTCTCCTGGGTGCCCGTCCCGTCCAGTCCGAGCGCCTGCGCCGCCTCGGCGCCGAACCCGTAGCTCAGGTAGGTCCGGGCCAAGAGCAGCACATTGTCCGCCGCCATCCGGTCGAACTCGCCGGTCAGGCCGGTTCGCGCGGCGGCGATGTCCAGGTTGAAATCCGTCGCCGGTGGCAACTCGAAATAGCTGGCGGGCAGGCATCCCGTCGCGCCCTGGGACGGCAGCAGCGGCAGGCCCGTCGATCCGGCAAGCCCGGTGCGCGAGCTGAGACCGGCAAGTGCGCCTGCCGGTGCCGGGCTTGCGAGTTCTTCGGGCCCGGCAGGCGCGCCCTGCGGGTTGGCCTGGTCTGAGCCGGTCACCGATGCGGGGCCGTGAGCCGGGTCGATCAGGCCCTGCGCGGCTGCGCGCGACAGGGTTTGCAGCAATTCCATCTCCATCGGACCCAGTTCCGGTGACCCGGTGGCAGCGACGAAGGTGTCGGGCATCCATTGCCGGGCCGAGAGGCCGGGTGCGGCTCCCGCGGTCAGCAGCGGCAGGGTCACCGCCGCTCCGGTTGCGGCGAGCGGGGCTTCGAACCTTGCTCCTTCGGGCGCTGGTCCGTCGCGGATATCGATGACCAGGCCATCGGATTGCCAGGGAAATGCGGTCGCGTAGCATTCGCAGCCCAGCACCAGATGCAGGATGCCGCCGCCATCGCTCAGGTCCGAAAGGCGATTTCGGTCGATCCGGGCAAAGACCTGGCTGGTATCGAACGCCGCCGCAGGGTCGATCTTCAGGTCATAGCCTTGCGCACTCCGCCCCAGCCGCCAGTCGGTGCCGGGCGGCAGGGTCAGCACGATGCGCGCAAACCCATCATGTTCGCCGCTTCGCACCGCGATGTCCTGGGCCGAGACGGCGCCGCCAAGGGCCAGCCAGAGCGCGAGAGCCAGACGGATCATGCGGCCTCCTGCCGCAGCGCGCGCAGGGCCTCCTCCAGTTCGCCAAAGCTCGGGCGGTGAGGGCCCGGCGTGTTCTGCCGGCCGACCTCGATGCAGATCTGCGGCGTGTGCAGGTGGAGATTGGCCACCAGAACCTGCCGGATCAGGTCGTAGAAATGGCCGTCCTCCTCGGTGACAGCCTTCAGGCGGGTCGCAAAGGGGCCGATCAGACCGTAGGCCAGAAACACCCCCAGAAAGGTGCCGACCAGCGCACCCCCGATCATCTTGCCCAGCACCTCGGGCGGCTGGTCGATGGAGGCCATGGTCTTGATGACGCCAAGCACGGCGGCAACGATTCCCAGCGCCGGCAGTCCGTCGGCGACGGTTTGCAGGGCGTGGGTCGAGTGCATGCTGCGGTGCAGTGTCTCTTCGATCCGCTTTTCGAGAACCTCTTCCACCTGGTGCGGGTCGTCATAGTTCATCGACGCCGAGCGCAGCGTGTCACAGATCAGCGCGACCGCCTCCTTGTCGCGCTGAATCCTGGGGTATTTCCCGAAGATCGACGAGTCGGCCGGGCCTTCGATATGTTCTTCGAGCGCCACCGGGTTGGCCCGGGCCAGCCGGATCAGCTCGAACAGCAGGCACAGCAGATCGCGGTAGTCGCCATGTTTCCATCGGGCGCCGCGAAAGACCTTGCCGACATCGCGCAGCGTATGCAGGATCGAGGCGCCGTCATTCGAGATGACAAAGGCCCCGATCGCGGCGCCACCGATGATGATCATCTCGAACGGCAATGATTTCAGGATGATGCCCATCTTGCCGCCGGCCAGGATATAGCCGCCGAAGACCATCACGAGGATGATGACGATGCCGATGATGCCGATCATTCAAGGTCCATTCTCGGTCAGTGCCCGGGTCTCAGGCTTGCAGAAGGCGATTAAGGTTTGGTTCCTGCCGGCTAGTTCGTCGGTGCGTTTGCGTTGCGGCCGGCCAGAATCACGCTGATCGAATAGGCGGTGGTCGGCTGCAAACCCGACAGGATCGCCGCGGCCGCCTCCGGGCGCATCCGGCCCAGGAAGCCGGCGGCAAATTGCGGCGCCATTTCCTCGAACAGGGCCGAGGCATCCGCCGGCTTCATCGCCTCGTAGACGGCGACAAGCTGGCCGATATCGGTCTCGGACGCGGTTTCGGCCACGCTGACCAGGGCCGCGAGATCGGCCTCGGCGGCGGCCAGTTCGGCGAGTTTGGCGTCAAGTGCGGTCTCGGCCGCCGCCAGTGCCTCGGCCCGCGCCGCGATCTGCGATTCGCGGGCGTCGAGCCGCTGTTCGCGCTGCCTGAACGCCTCCAGCAGGGCCGCAGACGGCTCCGGCCCGCATTCCGAAGGCGCGGCGATGCCGGCCTCAATGATGCCGGGCGCCGCATCGGGCGC
This sequence comes from Pseudomonadota bacterium, assembly GCA_963205075.1. Taxonomy (GTDB): domain Bacteria; phylum Pseudomonadota; class Alphaproteobacteria; order Rhodobacterales; family Rhodobacteraceae; genus KLAP22. Next base: position 45,402 of record CAUJIU010000054.1, read on the forward strand.
CGAGACCGAGGCCAGGGCCGCGCCCGCGCCGGTGGCGATGCGCAACAGCGCCGACAGAAACAGAAAGCCCGCCAGGATGGCCAGAACGCCCGGCGGCCGGCGCAGGGACGGCGGCAGGCGGATCACCTTGCCGCCCCCGCGGTCCGGGAGAAGAAGGGCGAAAGCGCCTCGGGCCGGGCAGGCTCGGCGGGCAGGTCGTGCAGCGAGGCCACCAGCAGTTCCAGCCGCTTGGCCGCGGCATCGGCGCGGTTGGATACCTCGGCCAGGCGGCTGACCGAGCCGCTGGCCGCGGCTTCGGCCCGCTGGAGCATGGTGGTCAGGTCATCGACCTGCGCCGAAAGCACCGCCACCGCCCCGCCGACCCCGGTCTCGAGATCGGTGAAGCGGCGCAGCCTTCGGGCCAGCACCAGGCAATAGAGTCCGGCACCCATGGCGCCCGCTGCCAGAAAGAGGTCTGCAAGAAAGGTCATCTTCGGCTCCCTAGTCCAATACGAATTCCTGAATCAGCAAGTCACGCACCCGGCCCTCGCCGGCCACCACCTGCACGCGCCGCAACATCTGCGCCCGCAGGCGGATCAGCGCCGTCGGGTCTTCGAGATCCGCGGTTTCGACCGCGCGCAGATAGCCGTTCAGGACATCGACGATTCGCGGCCGGATCGCTTCGACCTCGGCGGCGAATTGCGGCGGCACGTCCAGCACGGCGCCAAACCTCAGGTGCCGCGCCGATGACCGCTCGGACAGCGAGATCACCAGCGGATCGAGCACCACGAAGGCCACGGTCGGCAAGACGGTCGAGGCTGCGCCGTGGTCATCTGCGCTGGCGGTGCCGTGACTGTCGGCGGGCGCGTCGTGGCCGGCATTTTCGGCACCCGAGCCAAATCCCAGCATCCCCGACCTGATGGCCAGAAAGCCGCCGGCGCCACCTGCGAGCATCAGGACGAGCCCCAGAATCAGGGGCAGCTTGGACCGCTTTGGCGGCGGCGTATCGGCGGGATCTGCGACAGCGGACATCTGAGTCTCCGAAGTGAGTCCGGTCCTGATTACCTGTCTTGGACTAACTGATTGTTAAGGCTGATCAGCGAGGAATGGTCCGAGCCGGGCAGAACGCCCGTGAACCGGGAGGATTCGGTGCAGGGCCTGTTGGATGTCTGGTCACGGTTGAAACTGCGGCAGAAGGTCATTGTCGGCCTGGCAACCGCCGCGGTCTTCGCCGCGGTGCTGGCATTGTCCCGGCTGGCGACGGCGACCGACCTGGAACTGCTCTATTCCGGCCTTGAACCCGCAACCGCGGGCGAGGTTCTGGCGGCGCTCGACCAGCGCGCGGTGGCCTATGAGGTGCGCGGCAGCGGCATCTATGTCGATGCCACCCAGCGCGACATGCTGCGCCTGTCGCTGGCGGGCGAAGGGCTGCCCAACTCATCGGGGCAAGGTTACGAACTGCTTGATTCGCTGACGGGTTTCGGCACCACCTCCGAAATGTTCGATGCCTCCTACTGGCGCGCCAAGGAAGGCGAGCTGGCGCGCACCATCCTGGCCAACCCGCAGATCCGGGCGGCGCGGGTCCATATCGCCTCGACCATCGGCCGGGGGTTTCAGCGCGGCCTGCAACCCACCGCGGCGGTGACCGTCACCACCGTGGCCGGGGGGCTTGCCCAGCCGCAGGTCCGGGCGCTGCGCTACCTTGTTGCCTCGGCGGTTGCCGGGATGCGGCCCGAGGACGTTTCGGTGATCGACGATGTCAGCGGCCTTATCGACGACACATCGGGCGCCGGGCAGGGCGGCAACGGCGAAAGCCGCGGCGAGGCCCTGCAGGCCCGCGCGACCCGGCTGCTCGAGGCGCGGGTCGGGCCCGGAAATGCGGTTGTCGAAGTCAGCGTCGAGCTGGAGACCGATGTCGAATCCGTCTCGGAACGGGTGATCGATCCCGACAGCCGCGTTGCCATCTCGACCGAAGTTCAGGAAAGCACCAATTCCGGCGAAAACCAGGATCCGGGGGCCGTGACCGTCGCCTCGAACCTGCCGACCGGCGACGCTGGCGGTGGCTCTGGCAGCTCCAGGACGGCGGCCAGCGAAACCCGCAGCGTCACCAATTACGACATCTCCGAAACCACCCGCGAAATCGTCCGGGGCGCGGGTGCGGTGCGGCGGATGACCGTGGCCATCCTTGTCAATGAAGTGGCCGATCCGGCGGGCGGGGCGGCGCAACCCCGCTCCGGGGAAGAACTGGCGGCGCTGCGCGATCTGGTCGCCTCGGCGGTCGGTCTCGATGCCGGGCGCGGCGACCAGATCACCATCCATGCGCTGCCGTTCGAGCCGCTGCCGTTGTCCGGCACCGAGGCGGTGGCGCGGGCGCCGCTGGACTGGATGGGGCTGGCCCGGATCGGCGCGCTTGCCCTGGTGGCGCTGGTCCTGGGGCTGTTTGTGGTCCGGCCGATGCTGACCGGGCGGCGGCTGCCGCCGCTGGTCAACACGCCGGAACTCGTCGATGCCCGTGGCAGCCTGGCGATTGCGGGCTCCTCGGTGCGGCCCGGGCAAGACCAGGCCGGCGCGGAGCCTGTCGAGGATCCGGTCGAACGGTTCCGCCGGCTGATCGACAACCGCCAGGCCGATGCGGCGCGAATCCTGCAAAGCTGGGTCGAAGACACTGACCGGCAGGAAAGCGCCTGACATGTTGAAACCCCTTGAGCTCGATGACTTCCACGCGGCCCTCACCGATGCCTCGCCCGGTCACCCCCCCGGCTGGGACCAGGGTTTCGCGGAGGGGCATGCCATGGGTCTGGCCGAGGCCGAAGCCGCCAGCGATGTCTTGCAGGCACAAACGGTCCAGGCGCTCGCGGATATCGGGTTCGCGGTGAACGAGGCAACCGCGCTGCTGATGGCCCGGCTCGCGCCGTTCCTTGCGGCCCTGGCGGGCCGGATCCTGCCGGAGCTGCGCCGGGAACTGGCGGGCGAGCATATCCGCGCCACGCTCCTGCAATTCGCCGCGGCCGAGCTGGATCAGTCCCTGACGGTGTCGGTGCACCCCTCGGCAGAGGCCGGGCTCGCCCGCTGCATGCCGCAGGGCGCACCTCTCAGGCTGACCATTCGCCCGGATGCCGGGCTGCTGCCGGGGCAGATCCTGATCGGCGACCCCGGAACGGAGAACGAACGCCTCTATGACAGCGAGGCACTCTGGACCGAACTTGCCCGAATTCTGGCGGCTTTTGACACCAACGCGAAGGAAACGAAGAGCCATGGCTAAGAAACCCTCTCCGGAGGCGCCGATTGCCGGCGGCGAAGACGACCACCCGCTGCGCTACGTCCCGATCGAGATCAAGGTGTCCGTCGGGCATGCGCGGCCGCTGGTCCGGGATCTGCTGGCACTGCGGCAGAACGCGGTGCTGCCGCTCGACAGCCGGATCGACGACCCGGTCGAGTTGTTTGTCGGTGACCGGCTGATTGCCAGGGGCGAACTGGTCGAGCTTGAAGGCGGCGAGCCGGGGCGCCTGGCCGTGCGGCTGACGGAAGTGGCGGCAGCCCACGATCTGCTCGGCTAGCCATGCGCCGCATCGCATTCATCGCCCTGCTTCTGGGCCTGATCGCATCGGGCGCAGCGGCGCAGGACCTGACGATTTCGCTGGGCTCCGACGGGTCGCTCGCGGGCCGGTCGATCCAGCTGATGGTGCTGATCACGGTCCTGAGCCTGGTGCCCGGCATCGCGATCATGATCACCTGCTTCCCGTTCATCGTGACCGTGCTGGCCATTCTGCGGCAGGCGATCGGCCTGCAGCAGTCTCCTCCCAACATGCTCATCGTCAGTCTCGCGCTGTTTCTGACCTATTTCGTGATGGAGCCGGTGTTCACCGCGGCCTGGTCTGCCGGGGTCGAGCCGCTGATGGCCGGTTCCATTACGCTGGACGAGGGACTTGCCAGATCGATCGAGCCGTTTCGGGTGTTCATGGCCAGCCGGATCGACGACTCGGCACTGCAATCTCTGGCCGGGCTCCGGCCCGATCTGCCGCCGGATCTGGCCGTCGCCGACGCGCCACTTTCGGTCATGGTCCCGTCCTTCATGCTCAGTGAAATCGAGCGGGCGTTTCAGGTGGGGTTTCTGGTCTATCTGCCGTTCCTGATCATCGATCTCGTCGTTTCGGCGGTGCTGATGTCGATGGGCATGATGATGGTCCCGCCGGCGGTCGTTTCATTGCCGTTCAAGCTTGCCTTCTTTGTCGTCGCCGACGGCTGGAGCCTGGTCGCCACCAGTCTCGTCAGCGGCTATTCCTGAACGGGCGTTCCGCTTGCGCACCACGCAGAGGCCGGTCGCGGCCAAGGCGCTCTGACCGGATCTGTCCATTCAGGGGCCCGCGGGCCGGCAACCATGCCGGCACAAGTGTCTGCATTTCGGTGCAGGTCGGTTGCCGCTCCCGACACTTGGTCGGGCATGGCCCGCTCCGCCCTGGCTGTTTCGCCTGTCCGTTCGGCCCGTCTGCCCGGTACCAGCGGGCCGGCCCGGTTCGGCCTGCGCAAGCTGAAAGGCCCAGTCTACCCGGGCCTGTCTTGCCGATACCATCGGTTCGGACCTCTCGGACCAGCTCCAACCGTTCGGGCCTGCATGACCGGCCCAGACTAACTGGCCCAGAACGACCGGACAAATCTGACTGGCAGAGTCTGATTTGTCCGGTCTGACTGGCCTGGTCTGACTGGCGAGGCCTGACGGGCCCGGCCTGACGGGCCCGGACCGACCGTGCCAGCACTGACTGGCGAGGCCTGACGGGCCGGGTATGACTGACTAGTCCGACTGGCCGGGTATGACTGGCCCGCTCTGGGCGGATCTGACTGGCCGGACCTGCCGATTGCGGCTGGCCGTCGGGACTTGTCGTCAGTGGACAATGAACTCCGCGTGCAGGGCCCCTGCCGCCTGGATGCTCTTGAGGATGTCGATCATGTCGCGGGGCGCCACTCCGAGCGCGTTCAGCCCGGCAACCACTTCCGACAGCGTGGTGCCCGGCCGGACTTCGGCGAGGCCGATGCCGGGCTCTTCGGTCAGGCTTGCCGAGCTGCGGGGCACGACTATGGTCTCGCCTTGCGCAAAGGGGTTCGGTTGCACGACGAGCGGTGTTTCTTCGATTCTCAGCGTCAGATTTCCCTGGCTGACCGCCACCCGGCTGATGCGCACGTCTTCGCCCATCACGATCGTGCCCGAGCGCTGGTCGACAACCACGCGCGCCCGCACCTCAGGCTCGACGAGGATGTTCTCGATGCGGCTCAGGGCATGCGCGGGCGACGCCGCGCGGGTCGCGGCAATGTCGAGGCTGACGGTGCCCGAATCGAGCATCACCGCCACGGCCCGGCCGAATTCGGTGTTGATCGCCGTCTCGATCCGGGCGGCGGTGGTGAAATCCGGGGTCTTGAGTGCCAGCCGGATGGTGCTGAGGCCCGACAGCTCGAACGCGACCTCGCGTTCGACCCGCGCGCCCAAGGGGATGGTGCCGGAAGTCGGCACGCCCTGGGTCGAACTTGCGCCATCGGCCTGGACCGAAGCACCGCCCGCGATGATGGTGCCTTGCGCCACCGCGTAGATATCGCCATCGGCGGCGTTCAGCGGGGTCATGATCAGTGTGCCGCCCAGAAGGCTGGTGGAATCGCCGATGGCGGCCACGGTGACGTCGATCGGGCTTCCGGCGCGGGCGAAGGGCGGCAGCGAAGCCGTCACGAGCACCGCCGCGACGTTCTTGGGGCGCATCTGCTCGCCAGAGACGTTGACCCCCAGCCGCTCCAGCACATTGGTGAGGATTTCTTCGGTGAAGGGCGAGTTCCGGCTGCCATCGCCGGTTCCGTTCAGGCCAACCACCAGCCCGTAACCCACAAGATCGTTGGGGCGAACGCCGTCAAACTCGACCAAGTCCTTGAGGCGGACGGGACTGGCAAGAGCCAGCGCCGGGACCAGCAGCGCCAGCAGGCAGATCAGCAAGCCTCTCAACGCAGATACTCCGACAGGGTGAGTCTCGACAGGCGGGCGGTCATGGTGAAATGCATCTCGAGCTGTTGCTGAACCGATTGCAGCCGGGTTGCCACGTCGAACTGGTCAACCGAAGTCAGGTCATTTCGCTGGATCGTGTTCACCGTCATGCGCGCCGCGGTTGTGGACAGGCTGGTCTCGATTTCTGCCTGATTGGTCCCGATCCGCGCCTGGAGGCCCGCAATTGCGGTGGCGTTTGTGAGCAGCCCGGCCCGGCCGGACTCGATCAGGGCGATGCGGGTGCTGCCGGTGAAACCCAGGGCGGGGTCGCCGCTCAGTGCGACCATGGCGGTCGCGCCGAGCAGCCGGCGAAAGCCCGCATCGTCGGCGCGCACCGATTGCGTGACGCTGTCGCCATCGCCAAGCTGGATCGTCGCGGCGGGGCCGGTGTCACCCAGATAGGCGGAGGTCGTGAACCCGCCGGACGGGTCCTCGAAATAGGCGCGGATCCTGCCTTCGGCGTCGGACGCATCAACAGACCCGGCCAGCAGCGTCCTGAGATCGGACAGCATGGTTTCGGCGTCTGCCAGGGCCGGAGCATCGGTCGAGCGGCCGGCGAACAGCGCCCGGTCGCCAAAGCGCCCGTTCAGGGCTCCGGCGATCGACTTGAAGCTGTCGGAAGCCGTCTGGGCAACCGCGTCGAGCCGGTTGGCCGGGCTCTGGGAGTTGATCGGCATGAGGTCTGTTGCCAGCGATGCGCGGGCCTGATCGATTCGCTCGACGTGCAACTGCATGGCCTCGAGCCGTTGCGAGGCCGCGGTGGCGACCTGACGGAAGGCCGTCAGCTTCGACAATTCGCGGTCAATGGCGCCAAGCTGGCCGCGATCGCCCTTCAGGTGCCGGGTCAAGTCGCTGGCCTGTCCCGTCGAAAGCTCTTCCGACAACTGGCCGAGCGCGGTCTTGATGCGGGTGGTGTTGGACATGGTCAGGTAGTGGCGCGACATGTCTCCGATGGTGATATTCGGCATGGCTCATATCTCCATGAGTGTGCGGACCATGGACTCGATCGTCTGCACCAGTTTGGCATTGGCGGCGTAGCTTTGTTCGATGCGGATCAGCATCTGCATCTCGTGATCGGTATCGACGCCACCGGCGAGCTCGGCCTGGTGGAGCGAACTCCAGCGGGCGGTGGAGAAGGCCAGCTCGTCTTCTGCGGCCAAGCGGTCAGTCCCGATCCGGGACAAGAGGGTCGAGGCCAGACCCTGCGCGGACGCGGCGGGCCCGAACCCCGCGATGGTGCGCGAATCCGCCAGAGCGAGGCGCGCGCGGTTGAGCTGCGTTGCGTCGCCCGACGGGCCGGGTGCGGCCGCGTTCAAACCGTCGCGCAGCCGCCAGAGGTTGCCGCCTTGCGAAGGGTCAACCGCGGCATTGATCGCGATGCGCCCCGAGATACCTTCGGTGTCGAGAATGTCGAAGGCCAGCCCGGCATCGGTGAATAGCCCGGCATCGCCGGGCGCGAGGGTCGGGTCGACCGTCGGATCCTGAAAGCGAAGCACCAGATCGCCCGCGAGGCTGTCGAGGCCGGCCTGAGCCCCTACCAGGACCTCGTCCCGCATCGCGAATGCTGCGCCCAGACTGCCCCCGGACAGCCGCCTTATGCCGTCGGCGGCGGTCATGGTGCCATCCGCCCTGGTGATGCCGGACAGGGCGCCGGAGCCAAGGGTCATGTCCGCGGTGATGACCGGCGCGGGAGTAAAGACGTATTGCTGGGCGCGGCCGTCGATCAGGACCTCGCCCGCGGTGGTCATCAGGGCGATCTTGCCGCCCTGGCGGTCAAGCTCGCGGACCGGGACGATGGACGAGATCCGGTCGACCACCCTTTGCCGCTCGTCCAGCAGGCCCGACACATCCTGTCCGGCGTTGCGCATCCTCAGGATATCGGCGTTGAGCTTTTCGACCTGCCGCAGCGATGTGTTCAGCTGGTCGATCTGGGACGCGATCTGGCCATCGGCCTGCACGCGCAGGGTCTGAACGCCCTTCGAGGCCGTGTTGAAGGCCTGCGCGGTTCCGCTCAGGTTTCGCAGCAAATTGGCCTGCTCGACCTCGGAGGCCGGATCGCCGGCGGCGGTGATCATCGCCGCCTCGAGCCGCGAGAGGCGGTCAGCGATTCCGGCGCCGGATTCGGTGCCACTGATCAGCTTCTCGAGCTGGGCCTGCATGTTGGCGAGGGTCGTGCCCGCGCCAACCTCGGCGTCCGAAAGCCGGCGCTGGGAAATGACCCCCTGATCGACCTTGCGCGACACGCCATCGACCTGAACGCCACCAAGCATCCCGACCGACAGGTCGACCTGACGCCGGCCGTAACCCTCGGTCATCGCGTTGGCGATGTTGGACGAGACCGCTTCGGCCATGCGGGCACTTGCCGTGAGGCCGCTGATGGCGTTGTTCAGGCCCTGAGTGATGCTCATGGCAGGCGCTCCTTACGTGACTCACCGTTTGATGTTCGTTGTCTCCTGCAACATTTCGTCGACTGTCTGGATGACCTTGGCATTCGACGAATAGGCGCGCTGGGTCTGGATCAGCTGGGTCAGTTCACCGGCGACATCGGTTGCCGATTCCTCGCGCGCGAAGCTGACGATATCGCCGGTGGGCCCGTCGCCCGCGTTCCACAGGAAAAAGGCGCCGCTGTCCGGCGTGACCGCATAGGTCTGCTGGTCCATGGATTGCAGGCCGTTGGGGTTGGGAACATCGACCAGCGGGATCTGGTAGATCGTGCGGGTGATGCCGGTGTCGAACACCGCCCGCACAAAGCCGTTCGCGTCGACCTCGACCGAGGTCAAGTTGCCGACCGGCGAGCCGTTCTTGGTCATTTCGAGCGGAACGAAACTGTCGGAAAGCTGGGTCATGCCGCCGGGGGCGCCGAGCATGCCGATGTCGATGTCGATCGGTCCGCCCGCGACGTTGACCTGGACGCGGCCGGTAAGACTGTCATAGGCGCCGCCCGAGACATCGGCCACCGACAGCAGCGTGCCGCCGCCGCCGCGCGCGTCGTCGAAAGTCAGCACATATTCACCGATCACCGCGCCGCCGCTGGCGCTGTCGGTCAGGACCATGGTCCATTCGTTGGAACTGCCGGCGCCGGGCACGGTCGGCGCAAAGGTCACATCCACCGATTGCGAGATGCCGAGATTGTCGAAATATTCCATCGCCAGGCTTTCACCCTGGCCGCTGGCGCCCGCCATCGTCGAGGTGGCGGGCAGGTTGACCGCGAGAACCATCTCGGTGGTCGGGTCGCTCAGCAGCTGGCCCGAGTTGATCTGGACCGGCACCAGCCCGTCGATCGAGCCGCGCGGATAGGTCGGCATGGTGCCATCGGTATTGGCCGGCCAGCCCAGCAGCACCAGCCCGCCGCTGGTGGTGAGATAGCCCTCGGCGTCAGGCCGGAATGAGCCGGTCGTCGCCAGTTTCAGCGCCGGGCTGCCGCCGCCGGCAATGGACGAGATCGAGGTCACCGGCAGGAAGCCACGGCCCCGAATCGCCAGATCGGTGGCGTTGGAGGTGGAGACCAGCGTGCCGTGCTGATCGATCAGCCGCTGCGACGTCACCCGGACCCCGCCCGCCGCATAGCGGCCCGTGCCACTGTCGATCACCATCGACTCGAAATCGGTCACGGCGCGCTTGTAGCCATAGGTCGAGGCGTTGGCGATATTGTCCGAGATCGTGGACAGCCGGCTCGCATTGGCCGCGAGTCCCGCGACGCTGGCGTTCAGTGAAGACGAGATCGTCATGAAAAGCAGCCTTTCTGGATTCTTTTTCCGTGTCTCCCGTCTGAACCTAGTGGCTTGCGCTTAACGGCCTCCTAACGGCGGCCTTTGACTCAATGTCTCAGGTTTTGGTCCGCAGCAGCGTCACCTCGACGCGGTCGTTGCGGATCGACATCGGGTTGTCATCGGCCAGAACCCGGTCTGCCGCACCGGTGACGCGCCGCAGGCGCGCCGGATCGAGCCCGCCGGCCTCCATCAGTTGCCGCATCTGGTCAGCCCGGCCCGCCGAAACCTCCCAGACCGGATTGTCGACCAGGACAACCGTTTGCCCGCGGTTGTGGCCGGTCACGGCAACCGGGTTTTCCACCATCGCGAAGACCCGCGCCAGCATCGCGGCCAGTTCATGCAGAACCGGGGTCGGCGTCTGGCTGTCGCCGACAAAGATCGGCGCGCCGTCGAGCGAAAAGATCTCGATCACCAGACCCTCATCGGTCAGGCGGGTCACGACATGGCGCAGCGCCTGGTCCGAGACCATGGCCTCGCCGCCCTGCCCCAGCAGCGTCTCTTCGAGATCGCGCAACGCGGCGACCTCGGCGGCACGCTCCTGCGCGGCGGCGCTGTCGTCGCTGGCAACGCTGCCGTCAAGCTGGCCGACGCCGCCGGTGCCGCTTTGGGCCATGGTGTCCCGGGAGAACATGTCGGTGCCACCGAACATGCCGTCACCCCCGCCCGAAATCCGCGCGATCGGCACCGTGGGGCTGAAATAGTCCGCGATGCCTTTGCGCTGTTGTTCGGTCGTTGCGTTCAAGAGCCACATCAGCAGGAAGAAGGCCATCATCGCCGTGACGAAATCCGCATACGCGACCTTCCAGGCACCGCCATGGTGCCCGCCGCCGGCGATGACCTTCTTGCGCTTGATGATTACCGGCGCATTTGCATGCACTGCCATCCTCACCACCATTATTCACCCAGGCCCGGCATAGCAGGCGGCGGGTTAAGGTGGCGTGAACGGGGGTCAGGCGCGGCGCAGATAGATCTCGTCGACGCCGCAATACTCGACCAGATCATAGCCATGCGCGGTCATCAGGGCGCGCAGGGAAGGATCGGCGCGGTTGTTCTCGATCGCCCAGACGCGGACGGCGTGGCGATCGAAGGGAAAGGCGGCCAGCGCCGCAAGCTCTCCGCCCTCGATGTCGAGCGACACGAAATCGGGATCGGGCAGCCCGGCCTCGGTCAGAATGCGGCTGAGGCTGCGCTGCGCGATCTGGCGCGTGGTCTCGCGGTGGCGCGGGTCGGCGCGGACGCGCCTGAGCAGGTCGGCGTCGTAGGAGGCCAGCATCCCCGACATCTGGGTGAAACCCGAGGTGATCGAGAGAAAGGCGCCCTCGCCATCGCTGGCCGCCACCGCAACCTCCAGGCAGGGGCATTTCCGGGTCTGGGCGGCCTTGCGAAACTGGTCCGGGTCCGGCTCGACCAGCAGGCCGGTCCAGCCGCGAAAATATTCGAAATACGCCGTGTTAGACCCTGTTATCCCGTCATACCCGCCAAGGTCGACAAAGGTCCCGTTGCGCTTGCCGCCCAGTATCCTGTCTACGGTGGCGTCCTGCCCGGCTTGTGAAAAGTAGCGATAGCCCGGGTCGCGCATGCGGCGGATCTCGTGCAGCTTCTGCTGGAGCGCGCCCCGCTTGCGGCCCGGTTCTGCCGAAAGCTGCGCGGCCAGCACCGCCTCGGCTTGCGCCAGTTGCGACAGGGCGCCGGCGACCGGGTCATCGGGAGGTGTCGGGTCCGTAATAGGACTTCTCCTCGACAATGGCCGAGCCGAGGCTCCGGTTGATCTGGCGTTTGGTCGCGGCGCGACGGTCATTGGTCTGGTAGACGGCGCGGGCAAGCGCGATGAAGTCGGGTCCGAAATCACCCTTCGCTTCGCAGGCGCGGATGTCATCCTCGATGACCCACAGCTCGGCGTTGATCTGCGCGAGCTCCGTCCAAAGCGCCCCGATCCGCGCGTCGCGCGGCAGATGCGCTTCGGCCAGCGCCCCCAGGACAGTTCGTTCGTGCCGAATATTGGCGAGCTTGGCCGGATCCGAGACCCTGGCCAGCTTGAGGTCAAGGATGGTCAGCTTGTCGATCAGCTCGCCGGGCGAGGTGGGGACCAGAATATCCTGCATCAGTTGCGCCGCCATTCCTCGACCCTGTCTGCCAGCGCGTCGCGCACGCGGGCCATGACGCCGCCCCACTCCATCGGCCGGTCCTGTCGGAACAGCCGCATCGAGGGATACCATGGCGTAGTGTCGCCCGCATGGCCATAGACCCAGAACGGATCCCAATGCAGCACCACCCAGGCCGGGATGCCGAGCGAGCCGGCGATATGCGCGGTTGCGGTGTCGGAGGTGATCACCAGATCCATCGCCTGCATGGTCGCGGCGCAATCGGCAAGGTCGCGGTCATCGCTGGCGGCGTCGACCATGAAGGCGGCGCTGCCGTCGGACAGGTAATCTGCCAGCAACGGCCCCTTGTAGAGCGAGAACAGCTGGACGCCGTCCAGCCCGCACAAGGGCATCAGGTCCGTGTGCCGGAACGAGCGGAAGCCGTTCCCCTTGTAGGTTTCCGACCCGGACCAGATGGTCCCGACGCGAAATGTGTCTCTGAATGGGGCAATTCGGCCCTTGGCCCGGCTATGCGAGTCGGCAGGGACATGCAGGGCGGCCGGTGCCGGAATGACCGGTGACTGATCGAAAGCCGGGATCGCGAGGTCGATCAGGTTGACCCATGCATCGGCCCCTGCCTGCGAATCGGCGGTCACCTCGTCGGCTCCGCCGATACCGGCCAGAAGCCGCAACAGCGGCTTGCGAACGCGCAGGACCACGCGCGCGCCGCGCGCCTTGAGCAGCGGCAGAAAGCGCGCGAACAACACCGTGTCGCCCAGACCCTGCTCGCTCAGCACCAGAATGGTCCTGCCCGCCGGATCGGAGCCATCCCATGGCGGGATGTCGAGCGACCTTGGCGTCAGGTCAGGCCCGTTCCAGCGCGCCCGGTAGTTGCGAAAACCCTCGCGGTAGTTGCCGCCGCCAAGCTGGGCGAAAGCCAGTTGCAAGGGCAGGTCATGAAAGCCGGGATAGCGCCTCACCGCCTTGGCAAGGTGGTCCGCGGCTTGGGCATACTTGCCCTGCCCCCTCAGGCAGCGGCCGATCATCGACGCCTGCTCGGCATCCTGCGGCAGCGTCCGCCGCAGCGCTATGCTGTCTTCATAGCGTCCGATATCGGACAGGATATTGGCGCGGTTGAGACGATGACTGGGGTTGTCCGGATCAATCGCTGCCGCCCGGTCCTGTGCCGCCAGCGCCAGCGGATAGCGCCGCAGCAGGCGCAGCAGGGCGCCGTAGTTGGACCACATGGCGGCATCATCGGGGTGCAGACCCAGATAGCGGGCGTAAAGCGGCAAGGCCTCGTCATGCTGCCCCGCCTGATGCAGGCTTATGGCCTGACCGCGCAATTCGCCGGGGGCGGCCATGGCTAAGCCTGTCGGGCCGCGCAATGGACCCTGCGGGCCGGCTGCGCCTGTGCGCCGGCCCCGCTGCCCAAGGTATTCTCAAAGCTGACAGACTGTCGCATCGTGGTCGTCCTTGTTTCGCATGGCGAACAAATCAGACAATTGCGGCGCTATCGTGGCCGTTTTGGAAACAATCAGATGGTCTGTCGGGCGGAGTCCCTGGCATCGGATTCGACGGCCAGATCGAGCACCCGCTGCAACTGGGCACCGCGCGCGAAGTCGGGCAATTCCGGGTGGCCGTCACGGATGGCGTCAATGAAGCGCTGGTAGTTGGTCCGCACCTCGGGGGCCGCGACATCACGCCAGGTGGCGGTCAGGCGGTCATCGCCGGTGCAGGCGCGCAAGATGCTGACATTGTTCTCATAACGCACGTCCAGACCGCCGAGGGTTCCGAAGATCCGCAAGGACAGGTCGTTGAAATGCCCCGTTGCCATGCGCGAGGCATGGACGACGCCGACAGCACCGTTTTCCAGGCGCAGGTGCATGTTGAAACTGTCATTGGCGTCCAGCACATAATCGCCGATCTTGCCGCCGGGCGCCTTGTCAAAGGTGGTCAGCCGGCAGGACACGTCGGCGACCGGAGACCCCGCCGCATAGGTGGCGTAGTCGAGGATATGAACGCCGATATCGCCCAGAACTCCCATCGACCCATGCGCGGTAGACAGCCGCCAGAGCCACTGCGCATTGGTGCTCCACTCGCCCCAGGCCGGCTGGGTCAGCCAGCTTTGCAGATAGGCCGCCTCGAAGTGCCGGACCTCGCCGATGGCGCCCTCGGCCACCATGCGTCCGGCCTCGATCAGCGCCGGCACGTTGCGATAGCTGAGGTTGACCATGTTGATGACACCGGCGCGGCGGGCGGCTTCGGCCATTTCGGCGGCGTCATGCTGGTTGGCGGCCAGCGGCTTTTCGCACAGCACGTGCTTGCCCGCGGCCAGCAGCGGCATGGTGGTGGCATGGTGCACCGCGTCGGGGGTGACGTTCGAGGCGGCATCGAACTCGCCCCAGGCCAGCGCATCGGCAACACTGGAGAAACCATGCGGGATGCCATGCCTGGCCTGAAAGGCCGCCAGACGCTCGGCGCTGGTGTCGACCCCGGCCACCACCTGCACGCCGGGCATGGCGGCATAGGCCTCGGCATGGGCGTTGGCCATGCCGCCGGTCCCGACGATCAGAAGGCGGATATCGCTCATCTCAGCCCCGCTTCGCCGTCGTGATGCAGGCGCGGGCCGCGTTCGGTTATCGGCTCCAGCGCCGAAGCTACCGGCACATTCGGCGCGGCGTTCACGTCGGCGACGCGCTTGGCCGAGTTGTGGGCCCAGCGCACGGCGTTGCGCAGCACGGTCCTGACATTGGGGTCATGATAGGTCGGGTAAGTCTCGTGGCCGGGCCGGAAGTAGAACACATGGCCCGCGCCGCGCTTGTAGGTCAGGCCCGAGCGGAACACCTCGCCCCCCTGAAACCAGCTGACAAAGACGGTTTCCAGCGGCTCGGGCACGCCGAAGGGTTCGCCATACATCTCTTCGTTCTCAAGCTCGAAATGGTCCGGCAGGCCATGGGCGATCGGGTGGTTGCGCGAGGTGACCCAGAGGCGCTCGCGCTCTCCGGCTTCGCGCCAGGTCAGGTTGCAGGGCGAGCCCATCAGGCGCTTGAAGATCTTGGCGAAATGGGCCGAGTGCAGCAGGATCAGCCCCATCCCGCCCCAGACATGCTCCGCCACCCGTTCGACCACCGCGTCATCGACCTGCCCATGCGCCGCGTGACCCCACCACAGCAGCACATCGGTTTCGCTCAGGCGCTTGTCGGTCAGGCCGTGCTCGGGTTCTTGCAGGGTGGCCGTGGTGGCGGCGATCTGCGGGTCCTGGTTCAGCGCATCGGCAATGGCCTGGTGCATGCCGGCGGGATAGATCCCCGCCACGACCTTGTTGGTCTGTTCGTGGACATTTTCGCCCCAGACGGTTGCGCGGATTTTCATGTTGCTACTCCGTATCCTGCCCATGCATCGGGCCCGTGTCCGCCGGGTTGTTAGCGTATGACAACCGGGCGGTCCATCCCGCGCGGAGCGGCAAGGGCCTGTTCAATCGGACCGGGACGGCTAGACTGCGGCCAGAGTTAAGTATCCGGCTCAGGGGCCTTGAATGAATATCACCGTCGTTGGGCTCGGATATGTCGGCCTGTCGAACGCCATCGTCCTGGCGCAACGCAACAAGGTCGTCGCGCTCGATATCGACGCGGGCCGGGTGGCCGAGGTCACGGCGGGGCGCTGCCCTATCGAGGACCCGGACGGCGCTGGCATGCTGGCTTCAGGCAAGCTGCATCTGACGGCCACGACCGACGCGGCACGAGCATATGGCGGAGCCGAAGTTGTCATCATCGCCGTGCCCACCAATTACGACCCGGTGACCAACCAGTTCGATACCAGCCTGGTCGAGGGCGTGCTTGCCGAAGCCAGCCGCCACGCGCCGGGCGCCATCCAGGTCATCAAATCCACCGTGCCGGTCGGTTTCACGGCGCAGATGCGGCAGCAAGGGCATGCACGGGTCGTCTTCTCGCCCGAGTTCCTGCGCGAGGGCCGGGCGGTGCATGACAGCCTGCACCCCTCCCGCATTGTCGTTGGCGATGTCGGCCCGCTGGGCCAGGCGGTGGCCCGCATGTTTGCCGATGCCACCGAAAACACCCCCGAAGTGCTGCTGACCGGCGCCACCGAGGCCGAGGCGATCAAGCTGTTTTCCAACACCTACCTCGCCATGCGGGTCGCCTATTTCAACGAGCTGGACACCTACGCCCAGATCCGCGGCCTCGACACCCGCGAGATCATTCGCGGCGTCAGCCTCGATCCGCGCATCGGCGACCACTACAACAACCCGTCATTCGGCTATGGCGGCTATTGCCTGCCCAAGGACAGCAAGCAGCTTCTGGCGAATTTCGATGCCGTGCCGCAGACCCTGATCCGGGCGATTGTCGACAGCAACACCACCCGCAAGGACTTCATCGCCGAGTCGGTGATCGCGCGCAATCCGCGCGTGGTCGGGATCTACCGGCTGACGATGAAGGCCGGCTCCGACAACTTCCGCAGCAGCTCGGTGCAGGGGGTGATGAAGCGGATCAAGGCCAGGGGGATCGAGGTGATCGTCTTTGAGCCCAACCTGCATCAGCCGGAATTCTTTCGCTCGCCGGTGCTGACCGATCTTGCCGAGTTCAAGGCGCGCAGCGACATCATCCTGACCAACCGCCGTGACCAGAACCTGGCCGACGTGGCCGCCAAGGTCTTTACCAGAGACCTGTTTGGCGCTGATTAGAGCCTGTTTTCGTCTTCTGTCGGCAGGTCGGCGACCGGCGCGGCAGTATCCGGAGAACCCACGATCAGCGGCAGCATTTCCGTGCCGGCAGGCATCGCCGTCTCGGTCTGGGCGGCGCGCTTCCAGGCCAGGGTATCGAACGATCCGCAATTGGCGCAGACCGGGGCCCAGCCCTGATGGATGGAGTGGCAGTTCTCGCAGAGCCATTGCGGCCCGCGCGAGGCCGTCAGCGCCTTGGTCAGCCAGCCGCGCACCACCGCGTCATCGGCGCCCTGCCCGCGTTCGATGGCGGCCATGATGGTCAGGCTGCGGGCGGTCGGGTCGGTCTCGATCAGGTCGCCCAGCGCGCGCCTGGCTTCCGGAAAATCCTCGGCGGCGATGTTCAGTTCGGCCAGCAACATGCGGGTTTCGGGATCATCGGGGTTGATCTTGGTCAGGGTGCGGAACCGCTTGAGCCGCGCCTTCGGGGTCTCGTCGGGGGCGATCTCGGCATAGGCGGCGGCCAGGTCCGGATGCGGCTGGGCGGCCCAGGCCTTGGTCAGCACCCGCCCGGCATAGCGGGTATTGCCATCGACGATGTAGCTGCGCGCCGCCATCACCGCGGCGGGGATCAGGTCCGGCGAAAGCCGGTTGGCCTCGATCGCCGCCTCGCGCGCCTGAATGGACGAGCCGTCATCGATGACCGCCCTGGCCTCTGACAGCGCCAGCACCGCATCGCGGCGGCGGTGCACGTCGCGCGGCAACAGCCCGGCCTTGAGCTTGGCGCCCAGCGTCTGGCGCGCGCCGGCCCAATCGGCGTTTCCGGCCTGCAGGCGCAACAGCACATCCTGGGTTTCCTCATGCCGTGGCTTGAGCGCCAGCGCCTTTTCGGCCAGCTTCATCGCCGTCTCGGTATCTCCTTCGGACAGCTTCTGCTTCATGATGCCGCGGATACCGACAAAGCGAGTGCGGTCATCGATCAGCAGCCGCTTGTAGGTCGCTTCGGCCGTCTTGGTGTCGCCTGCCATCTCTGCCGCCTGCGCGGTCAGGATCGTGGTCAGCTCGGGCTTTTCCAGGTAGCGCTCGGCCTTGGCGGCCTTGGCCAGCGCCAGTTGCCCCTCGCCCGAGGCCAGCGCCATCATGCCCTCGGCCAGCGCCTCGAAGCCACGGCGTTCGCGGTTGCGGGTGAAATAGCGCGAAATCGCGGTCTCGTCGCCGTTGAGAAAGCGGAAAACCGCCACCAGCAGCCCGATCAGCCGCAGCCCCAGCCAGACAAGGCCAACGATGACGATGAAGCCCAGCGCCAGTTCCAGTGCGGTCAGGGTAAACTCGATGCCGGCCACGGTAATGACCGCACCCCCCGAGACATTCATCAACTCGCCCGCCCCATAGGTCAGGCCAGTGACGGCAAGGATGAAGAGCAGGATTTTGACTAGGGACCAGATCATCATGCGCCTCAGAATGCGTTCAGGGATTGGGCAAGGGAATCGGTCGCGACAATTGCCGCGCGGCGCGCTGTGGCGGCCGCGATCCAGCCCGACATTTCGGCGCGGGCCACCTCCGGCAAGGCATCAAGCTCGGCCAGCGCATCGGCAAGCCGGTTGTCGGCCAGCGCCGCCTGCGCGCGTGACAGGACGGCGTCGGGGTCAGAGCCTTCATGCGGCACCACCGAGCGCACATCGAACTGGTTGCGCAGATAGGCCAGCACACCGCTGGCAGCCTCGCCGGCCACGCCTTCGCGGCGCGCGGCGGCCAGTGCGTTGCGCGCGGCCTGCGGGAAATCGGTCTGGAGCTGGTTGATCGTCGCCACGCCATCGGCCGCGACCAGGGCCAGGTCAGGCCCGATCTCGACCCCTGCCGCCGACAGGTCGGCCAGCGGCGCCTCAAAGCCACCCCCCGCATCCAGCGCAACGCGCAGCTTGCTGACAGCGGCGCTCAGGGCGGCGTTGCGGGCGGCATCGGCGCTGCTCTGCTCGATCTGGCGGGCCTGCTCCTGGGTCTGACTAAGCTGCTGCGCGGTGGCGTCGGCCATGTCCTGCAGGCGCGAGCCCTGGCCCACGATCTCGCTGCGCAGGGCGGCAATCTCGCGCTCGTAGGCGGCAAGCGCCTCGTCGGCCAGGGTGCCATCCGCCAGCGGGCGCTTTTCCAGATCGCTCAGGCGCGATTCGGTCTGGGCGCCGAGCGTTTCCAGTCCGGCCTTTTGCCCGTCAATTTCCTGCTGCAACTCGGTGATCCGGGTCTGGAGCGGCCCGATATCGAGCGGCTCCGGTATGGCGGCAACGCGGGATTCCAGTTCGGCCAGCCGGCTGGCCTGACTGTCGAGCATGGCCTGCAACGCCTCGTCGCCCGAGGGCCGCAGCAACAGGCCCGAGCCGAAACCCAGCCCGGCAACGACCGCCCCTGACAGGATCATCCCGACCCAGAGCGGGCCGGAAGACCG
The DNA here is from genome assembly GCA_963205075.1 of Pseudomonadota bacterium. Taxonomy (GTDB): domain Bacteria; phylum Pseudomonadota; class Alphaproteobacteria; order Rhodobacterales; family Rhodobacteraceae; genus KLAP22. The sequence continues at coordinate 64,369 of CAUJIU010000054.1, forward strand.
TTGCGCCGGTTCGGGGGCCTCGGCCTCGGGCGCCGCCTCATCGGCAATCGGGTCATCGGCAGTCTGGACCGGCTCGTCGATCGCGACCGGCTCCGGCGCGGGATCCTGCGGGCGGCCCTCGTCCAGAATCACCGCATCCTCGATCTCGGGCTGGTCCGTGCCGGTGTCGCGGTCGGTGTTTTTCGGAGTTCTTGCCACGATCGCTCCCTTGTCCGCCTTGTCGGGCCGGTTGCCGGCCCGCCGGTCAAGCCTAACTGGCCACTGGCGCAGGCTCAAGCAAGTCCCGACGGCCAACCTTCTGCACTCAGCGCGCTGAGCACAAGTTCGCACATGGCCGCAGCGGTGGGCCGCCTGGCCACCGATATGCCCGGCGAGGGCAGGCCGCCCAAGGCATCCGCCGCCGCCTGACTGATGGCACAAAGGATGAGCGGCGCCGCAAACGGCCCCTGCGCGGCAAGCGTCGCGGCCGAATCGGGCGAGAAAACCGGGGCAATGACGGTCTGGCTGCCGCCCAAAGCCGCGCGGGCCTCTTGCGTCAGGTCGCGCGCAAGCTGGCGGTAGCGGACCGCGGTGCGCACGGTCAGCCCGGCCTCGGTCAGACGCTCGGCGATGTTGCCGCGGCTCTGCTCGCCCCGCAGATGCAGCAGTTGTCCAGCCGGGCGGCGGGTCAGGATCAGCTCCACCAGATCGTCGGCGGCGCCTCCGGCCGAAAGCGCCCGAAACCCCGCTTTCGCGGCCGCCTGGGCCGTCTGGTCGCCGACGCAATAGGCGGTCAGGCCGGGCTCGACATCACCGGCCTCGCGCACCGCGCGGGCCGAGGTAAAGATCAGCGCCGTGATCCTGCCCGCCGGCAACGGACACGCCACCGAGACGATTTCCAGCAAGGGGCTGACGATGGTTTGCGGCAGCTTGCCCGCCCGCGCGCGCAGCAGGCCCGCGAAACGGCGCGAGTCCGGGGCCGGTCTGGTCAGCAGCAGAACGGGCGCGGCCATGGGCTCCTTTCCGGCGCGGCATTGTCCGCGCGGCCCCTCAGTGTTACCTGCGTCAGGCAAAGACGCAATCGGGCGCGCATGGACCGGCAACGCATCATTCTGGGGATCGAGAGCAGCTGTGACGACACCGCTGCGGCCGTGGTGCGCGGCGTTCCGGGCGCCGCCGAGGTGCTGTCCTCCGTGGTCTACGGGCAGGCCGATCTGCACGCGGCCTTTGGCGGGGTGGTGCCCGAGATTGCAGCGCGGGCACATGCGGAAAAGCTCGACCATGCCGTCGAGCAGGCGCTGGGCGAGGCCGGTCTGGATCTTTCAGGCATCGACGCCATCGCCGTGACCGCGGGGCCCGGGCTGATCGGCGGCGTGCTGTCCGGCGTCATGTGCGCCAAGGGGCTGGCGGCGGCGCGCGGTCTGCCGCTGATCGGGGTCAACCATCTGGCCGGCCATGCGCTGACGCCGCGCCTGACCGATGGGGTGGCCTTTCCCTATCTGATGCTGCTGGTTTCGGGCGGGCATTGCCAGTTCCTGCTGGTCGAGGCCGCTGACCGGTTTCAGCGTATCGGCGGCACCATCGACGACGCGCCGGGCGAGGCCTTCGACAAGGTCGCGCGCCTGCTGGCGCTGCCCCAGCCCGGTGGCCCGCATGTCGAGCGCGAGGCAAGGTCCGGCGACCCGGCCCGCTTCCGGCTGCCGCGCCCGCTGCTTGACCGGCCGGGCTGCGACATGTCGTTTTCGGGTCTCAAGACCGCGATCCTGCGGGCCCGCGATGAGGCGATGGCCGGGTCCGGCACCCTCAGCACCACCGACCGCGCCGATCTTTGCGCGGGGTTTCAGGCGGCGGTCACCGACGTGCTGACCGAGAAATCGCGCCGGGCGCTGGAGCATTACCTGACGCTTGGCCCGCCAACCCCGACGCTGGCGGTGGCCGGCGGCGTGGCCGCCAACGCCGCCATTCGCGCCGGACTGCAACGGCTCTGCGCAGGGCTTGGCGTAACCTTCCTGGCCCCGCCGCTCGACCTCTGCACCGACAATGCCGCGATGGTGGCCTATGCCGGGCTTGAACGGCTGGCGGCGGGGGCGGTTGACGACCTGAGCCTCGGCGCCCGCCCGAGATGGCCGCTGGACGAGCGCAGCCCCGCCATGCTGGGATCGGGCAAGCGGGGGGCCAAGGCATGAGCATCGGGATCATCGGGGCAGGTGCGTTCGGCTCGGCGCTGGCCGTGGCGCTGAATGCCGCCGGGGCGCGCGTGACGCTCTGGGGCCGGGCCGGGATGGAAGAACTGGCCGCAACCCGCCATGCGCCGCGGCTGCCGGGGGTGCCGCTGCCGGAGAATATCGGCATAACCGCCCAATTAGAGACTGTTTGTGCCCAGGATACCCTGCTTGTGGCGCTGCCGACCCAGTCACTGAGCACCTTTGTCGGCAACCATGCCGGGCTGCTGGGGGGCAAGCCTCTGGTCGCCTGCTGCAAGGGCGTTGATCTGGCCGCCCTGACCGGGCCGGTGGCGAGCATCCTTTCAGTGCTGCCCGGCGCGACCGCCGCGATCCTGACCGGGCCGAGTTTCGCCGCCGATATCGCGCGTGGCCTGCCCACGGCGCTGACGCTGGCCTGCGCCAGCGATGATGCCGGCAAGGCCTTGCAGCGGCAGCTTTCAACGCCGAGTTTGCGGCTCTATCGCACCACGGATGTCATCGGCGCCGAGCTGGGCGGGGCGCTCAAGAATGTCATCGCCATCGCCAGCGGCGTCTGCATCGGCGCCGGGCTTGGCGATAGCGCGCGGGCGGCGTTGATGACCCGCGGCTTTGCCGAGATGCAGCGCCTGGCACTGGCGCGCGGCGCCCGGCCGGAAACGCTTGCCGGCCTCTCGGGCTTTGGCGATCTGGTGCTGACCTGCACCTCGGACCTGTCGCGCAACTTCCGCTACGGGCTGGCACTGGGGCGCGGCTCCGGGTTTGACCCTGCGGTGACGGTCGAGGGCAAGGCCACGGCCGAAGCAGTGTCTAAATTGGCCAAATCCATCAAGATCGACATGCCGATCACCGATGCCGTCACCGCGCTGACGCAGGACCGCCTGACCGCGCTCGAGGCGATGCAGGCCCTGCTATCCAGACCACTCAAGGAGGAATGACCATGCGCGTTGCGCTGATGACCAAGGACAAACCCGGCGCGCTGCAGATCCGGCTCGACAACCGCGCGGCGCATCTGGACTACATCAAGGCGACCGGCGTGGTCGAGATGGCGGGCCCCTTTCTGGATGCCGACGGCCAGATGTGCGGGTCGCTGATCGTGCTCGCGGTCGATGACATGGCCGCCGCGCAGGACTGGGCCGCGAATGACCCCTACGCCAGGGCTGGTCTCTTTGCCGAGGTCCGGTTGCAGGAATGGAAGAAGGTGGTCGGCTGATGGCCTACTGGTTGTTCAAGTCCGAGCCCGATGTCTGGGGCTGGGATCAGCAGGTGGCCAGGGGTGCCGCCGGCGAGGAGTGGCACGGCGTGCGCAACTATCAGGCCCGCAACAACATGCGCGCCATGCAGATCGGCGACCGCGGCTTTTTCTACCATTCGCGCACCGGGCTCGAGATCGTCGGCATCGTCGAGGTCTGTGCGCTGGCCCATCCGGATTCAACGACCGAGGACCCCCGCTGGGACTGTGTCGATATCCGCGCCGTGCGGCCCTTTGTCCGCCCGGTCAGCCTCGAGGCCATCAAGAAGGTTCCGGCTTTGGCCGAGATGGTGCTGGTCAAGAACTCGCGCCTGTCGGTGCAGCCGGTCACCGAGGCCGAGTGGCGCATGGTCTGCGATTTGGGCGCGACAGAAGCCTGAACGGTCCCCATACTGGGCAGACATGTCCAGAAAGCGGGGAGACGATCTTGGAATATGTAAACGTTCTGGTGGCCGCTGCGGGGTCCTGGTTCTTTGGCGCGGTCTGGTACATGACGCTTTCAAAGCCGTGGCGTGAGGCGTCTGGCATCGAGTGCGACGAAAACGGCAAGCCCAAGGGTGGCGGCAGCCCGATGCCCTTTGTGCTGTCGGCAATCTGCATGATTCTGGTGGCCGGGCTGATGCGGCACATCTTCGCCCGGGCCGGGATAACCGGCATTGGCGAGGGTCTGGTCAACGGCGGCGCCATCGGGCTGCTGTTCATCGCGCCGTGGACGATGATCGACAACGCCTACGGAATGCGGCCCTTCAGGCTGACGCTGATCGATGGCGGCTACGCGGTCATCGGCTGCGCCATCATCGGCACGATACTGACGCTGTTCTGAAAATAAGGGAGGGCCCGACGGATCAGGCCCTCCCTCTCACCCCGCGTGCAATACCCACCACACGCGACTTGGAATTCGGTCCTGCCATCCTGGCTGGTAGTCCAGTGATAGACTCGCCAGAGCCAAATCTCCAAGCCGCAAGTACCTAAAGTTCTTCGCTAATCCGAACGGGTCGCCGCTACTTGTAGGCCGCCTCGCGCCCGAAATGCTTGGTCAGGAGATAGTAGAAGACCGCGCGATACTTGTTGCGCTCCGAATGGCCATATTTGGCGATGGCGGCATTGATGCCCTCCATCAGCGCCGGGCCGTCCTTGAGGCCAAGCTTCTTGATCAGGAAATTGTTCTTGATGGTCTCAAGCTCGCTCGGCTGCGTCGCCGCGACGGTGGAGGCATCATCGTTGTAGATTGCCGGTCCGCAGCCGATGGTGACTTTCGTCAGCAAGGCCATGTCCGGCGTCACACCGCATTTGTTCTTCAGATCGTTGGCGTATTTCGCAATGAGATCGTCGCGCTTACCCATGTCACTCCCCTGTTCTGTCAATGCACCTGGCCCGCCTTGCGGCGGGTCCAGCCAAAAGGGTAGCGGCGCGACCTGACGACCGCAAAGAAAAACCGGGGCTCCGGCTTCCTTTACGTAACGTCCGGTCAGTAGCGATAGTGATCGGCCTTGAACGGCCCGTCGACCGATACGCCAATGTAGTCCGCCTGATCCTTGCGCAGCTCGGTCAGCTTGGCGCCGATCCTCGCGAGGTGCAGGCGGGCGACCTTTTCATCCAGATGCTTGGGCAGGATGTAGACGCCGGGCGCATATTCGGCGTGATTGGTCCACAACTCCATCTGGGCCAGAACCTGGTTGGAAAAACTGGCCGACATGACGAAGGACGGATGCCCGGTGGCATTGCCGAGGTTCAGGAGCCGCCCTTCGGACAACAGGATGATCCGGTGCCCCGAGGGCATCTCGATCAAGTCCACCTGTTCCTTGATGTTGGTCCATTTGTGGTTGCGCAGGGCAGCGACCTGGATCTCGTTGTCAAAATGGCCGATATTGCCGACGATCGCCATGTCCTTCATCGCCCGCATGTGTTCCAGCCGGATCACATCCTTGTTGCCGGTGGTGGTGATGAAGATGTCGGCGCTGTCGACCACGTCCTCCAGCACCACGACCTCAAAGCCGTCCATGGCTGCCTGAAGCGCGCAGATCGGGTCCACCTCGGTGACCTTGACCCGCGCCCCCGCTCCGCGCAGCGACGCGGCCGAGCCCTTGCCCACATCGCCATAGCCGCACACGACCGCGACCTTGCCGGCCATCATCGTATCGGTGGCGCGGCGGATGCCGTCGACCAGCGATTCCTTGCAGCCATACTTGTTGTCGAACTTGGACTTGGTGACCGAGTCGTTGACGTTGATCGCCGGGAAGGGCAGCAGGCCCTTCTTGTGCAGGTCATAGAGGCGATGGACGCCGGTGGTGGTTTCCTCGGACACGCCGACGATGGCATCGCGCTGTCTGGTGAACCAGCCGGGGCTCTGCTTGAGGCGGGTCTTGATCTGGTTGAACAGGCAGACCTCTTCGTCAGAGGTCGGCACCGCGATCAGGTGGGTCTCGCCGGCCTCGACGCGCGCGCCCATCAGGATGTAGAGCGTCGCATCGCCGCCATCGTCGAGGATCAGGTTGGCCGGGCCATCGGCGAAGTCGAAGATCTTGTCGGTATAGGCCCAGTAGTCTTCCAGCGTCTCGCCCTTGATCGCGAAGACCGGAGTGCCACCGGCGGCGATGGCGGCGGCGGCGTGATCCTGGGTCGAGAAGATGTTGCACGAGGCCCAGCGCACATCGGCGCCCAGCGCCTTCAGCGTCTCGATCAGCGCGGCAGTCTGGATCGTCATGTGCAGCGATCCGGCAATGCGCGCACCCCTGAGCGGCTTGCTGTCCCCGTATTCCGCGCGCAAGGCCATCAGGCCCGGCATCTCGGTTTCGGCAATGTCCAGTTCCTTGCGGCCGAAATCGGCAAGCTTGATGTCTTTGACGATATAGTCGTAGGGCATTGCGCGCTCCATCTGGGTAATATCCGTTGCAGGCGGACTTAGCACCACTTGGCGCGCGCAACAACTCGCCGCCGTGCGTGGTTTGGCTTGGCAATGCGCGCCGGTCATGGATAGTTTCGCCGCAACACACAGGAGCCCCGATGCTGCTTTCCGCCTCCGCACCCGCGCGCAACCGCCGCGCGGTCATCCTGACGACCGACGCGCGCGGGACACAGCTGGCCCAGTTCGTGGCCTGGCGCATCGCGAAGGCCGAGCCGGTCCGGGATTATGACATCTGCGTCTGCACCCTGGGCGAGGCCTTGCCGCTGGCCCATCCCGGCCTGCCCGAGATCCGCGCCTGCGCTGTCGACCCGGAGCCATTCGAGGGCGTGCGGACGGGGTCGAAATGGCCGGCGGAGACCTATCTCAAACACTATCTGCCGGTCCTGTTTGCGCAGGATTACGACCAGATCGTGTATCTGGATACGGACGTGATGCCGCTAGATACGCCGCTTTCCCGGTTGTTCGCCGAGGCCGTGCCCGGACGGGCGGTTTCTGCGGTTCTGGCCGTGTCAAACTGGCGCCAGAAACTGGCGAAACAGACTGTCGCCTATCACAACAGCCTCGGTTTGCGTGGTCAGGCATATTGCAATGCCGGCGTGCTGGTCTTCGATGTTGCGGCATGCATTTCCAGTGATCTCTGGGGCAGGATGATCGCGGAAAGCGGCAACCGGCCCCAGAGATTCAGGCTCTACGACCAGTCCCTTCTCAACAGCGTGCTGCAGGGTGACTGGGCGCCACTGTCTCTGCGCTGGAACTGGCAGATGTATGCCATGCCGGCGCGTCTGGCCGGGCGCGCAAGGCCGCATCTGCTGCATTTCCTTGGCAACTCGAAGCCCTATATCGAAAACCCCGCCAATCTCAGCCGCCCCTACCGCAAGGATTATGAGGATTTCTTTCTTCAGGTGCTAGGGCAGCCGATGCCGGTGTTTGCCTTTGGGCATCGCAATCCCAAGCGGGCCTGGCCCAGGCGGCCCAACCTCAGCAACGTCATCGGCTTTCTGCGCGCGCGACTGGTGCATCTGACGATGCTGGACCAGCTGCCGTTCTACGGCGCCATTCCGGCGATGCGGCTGTGGCAGAGCATCCGGAAACTTGAGGCCGAGCGGAAAAGTACCGGCCGCTACGCGCCCCGCACCGACTGACGCAGCAACCCGAGGTTCGCAGATGCCCCAACCCCGAGCCTGGCAAAGAATGCTCTCCGGTCGCCGGCTGGACCTGCTCGACCCGGCGCCGCTGGATATCGAGATCGAGGACATCGCGCATGGGCTGGCTTTCGTGGCGCGCTGGAATGGCCAGACGCGGGGCGAATTCGCCTATTC
>CAUJIU010000055.1 GCA_963205075.1 Pseudomonadota bacterium
CATCAAGTCGGCAGGCTTCGCCATCGAGACCCACTGGAGCCCCGGCCCCGGCCGGGCGGTGTTCATCATCGCCCGTGCCGTCTGAACGAAAGCGATCCGCGCGGGGCTTCAGTGCCCCGCGTAGATCCCGGCAATCCGTGCTATCGCCTGTTCGGGCGGCAGTTCGACGCTCTCGCCGGTGCGGCGCGAGGTCAGTTCCACCACCCCGTTCTTCAGCCCGCGCGGGCCGACGGTGATGCGCCACGGCAGGCCGATCAGGTCCATGGTGGCGAACTTGCCGCCTGCCCGCTCGTCGCGGTCGTCATAGAGCGCCTCCAGCCCCAGCGCGCCGATGGCGGCATAGAGGCTTTCGCAGGCGGCATCGGCCTCGGCATCGCCCTGCTTGAGGTTGACGATGCCGCAATGGAACGGTGTGACGCCTTCGGGCCAGATGATGCCCTTGTCGTCATGGCTGGCCTCGATGATCGCGCCCAGAAGCCGCGACACGCCGATCCCGTGCGAGCCCATATGCACCGGCACCTTCTCGCCCTTGTCGTTGACGACCGTGGCGCCCATCGGCTCGGAATACTTGGTGCCGAAGTAGAAGATCTGCCCCACCTCGATGCCGCGCCCGACCTGGCGCCGCTCGGCCGGAATGGCCTCAAACAGCGCCGCGTCATGGGTTTCGTCAGTGCGGGCGTAGAGGCTGGTAAACTCCTTGCAGACCGCCGCCACCTCGTCATGATTGTCGAAATCGACCTTGCGCGCGCCCAGCTTCAGGCCGGTGACGGCGCTGTCATAGAACACTTCCGACTCGCCGGTGGATGCCAGCACGAGGAATTCATGGGTATTGTCGCCCCCGATCGGGCCGGAGGCGGCGCGCATCGGGATGGCGGTCAGGCCCATCCTCTCATAGGTGCGCAGATAACTGACCATGTGGCGGTTATAGGCATGCAGCGCGTCGTCCTTGGTCAGGTCGAAATTGTAGCCGTCCTTCATCAGGAATTCGCGCCCGCGCATCACCCCGAAGCGGGGGCGGATCTCGTCACGGAACTTCCACTGGATGTGGTAGAGCGTCAGCGGCAGATCCTTGTAGCTGCCGACGTTGGAGCGGAAGATGTCGGTGATCATCTCCTCGTTGGTCGGGCCATAGAGCATGTCGCGCTTGTGGCGGTCGGTGATGCGCAGCATCTCCTCGCCATAATCGTCGTAGCGCCCGGATTCGCGCCACAGATCGGCCGGTTGCAGCGTCGGCATCAGCATGGCGATATGCCCGGCGCGGGCCTGTTCCTCATGCACGATCTGCTCGATGCGGCGCAGCACCTTGTAGCCCAAAGGCAGCCAGGAATAGATGCCCGCCGCCTGCTGCTTGATCATGCCGGCGCGCAGCATGTAGCGATGGCTGACAATCTGCGCCTCGGCGGGGGTTTCCTTGAGCACGGGCAGGAAATAGCGGGAAAGACGCATCAAAGCCTCACTGAATTCGCGGTTCAGAGTTCCTAGCCCGAAGCCCTGCTACTGGCAAGCAGGCGCGCTCAGGTCGGCACCAGCGCCGCGCCGAGCAGATCCTCGACAAAGAAGGCGGCAAACTGCGCCCGGCCCGAAACCCCGGATTTCTGGTATATGCGCGTCAGTTGCGCGCGCACCGTGCCGCTGGCCGCGCCGCGCAGGCCGGCGATCTCGGCCACGTCCAGCCCCTTGAGCGCCAGAAAGGCCACGTCGCGTTCGGCCGGCGTCAGGGCCCAGTCCGAGAACTGGCTGTCGATCACTTGCGCCAGCGCGCCCGAGGCGGTCGCTATGGCGGCCTCCTGATCGCGCATCCTGACCAGCGTCCGCCGCAGCGCCACGATGCCGAAGACGATGCCAAGGCAGAGCGCCAGCGCCACGAACACTTCGTAGATGCTGTGAGGGCCGGTCGGGTCGGCAATCAGGTCGCCGACCGCATCCCCGACAAAGAACGCCGCCGCGACGGTCTGGATGATGAGAAAGGCCGTCAGGGCGGCGGACTGCCGCCCCTTCGCATTTGCCATGAACATCATTTCCGGCGGCCGAAGATCATGGGCATGACCAGGTTCCGGCGCAGGGCCCGGCTTTCGACCATCACCCCCGCGACATGCAGCACCGCGAGAGCCAGCATCAGGTTTGCCGCCATTTCATGGACCTCCTTGACCCATTTGCGCGCATGCTCGTCCTGGGCGTCATCGTCGCCCGCATCGCTGGTGCCCGCAAGGGTCGACCAGTCGCCACTGGTCACGATCGCCTCGCGATCGGCGATCGTGGCCGGCGAGTCGGTGGTCATCGCCAGTCCGGTCGCAATCACTACCGCAAGGCTGATCCAGAGCGCATAGACCATCATCGCGCCGGCGGGGTTGTGGGACCGGTAATGCCCCGGCTTGCCCGACCAGAGCGACCGCAGATGGGCGATGGCCGCGCGAGGCTGCGGCGGAAACGCCCCGAACCGCGCTTCGGGCGCACCTACCAGTCCCCAGGCGAGCCTGAGGACCAGCAGTGCGATGCCGATCCAGCCGATCGCGACATGAACCGAACTGCCGCCCTTGGTGAAAACCGCATTGGCGAGGACAACCAGGGCAATTCCCCAATGGCTGGTTCGCACCAGAGGATCCCAGAGATCGGGCGCGGGGCCGTGGCGTGGATCAGCGGCCATGTCAGTCGCCCTGCTTGAGGCCGACAACCAGGCCGGTGGCCGGGTCGATGACGATCTCCCACAACACGCCGGTCGCGGTGTCGGTGCACCGCGCCTCGATCTTGCCGCCTTCGGTTTCGAAATCCACCGTCTCGCAGCCGGCGGCATTCAGGGCCGCGGTCGCGTCCGTGGCGTTGGTTCCGATCAGGTCGCCCAGCGCGGGAAGCGCAAGCGATGCCATCGGAACCAGCGTCAGGGCAAACGCGATGAGGGTTGCTTGTTTCATGTCAGATCCTGTTTGTGCAAGGCCGGGGCACGATGCCGCCGGCTGTCCTCCATGTGCGGAGCGGAGCGCAGGGCGGTCCATCGGTGCGGGGTTTAGACGGGGCCGCGTAAGCGGCTGCTGACGGCGGATGCGGCAACGGCAGTCCGGCATCGGCTGCAGCGCATCAGGCGCTGCGGACTTGCACTGAGGCCGCTGACAGACGACATAGGGACCAAGACCAACTCAGCGAGGCGCGCATGGCACTTCCGGTTCAACAGCAGGCCAAGTACTGGGGCATCGCCGCGGCGGTGTTCCTGGTGACGCTGTGGTATCTGGGCGATGTCATCCTGCCCTTCGTGCTGGGCGGCGCGATTGCCTATTGCCTCGACCCGATCGCCGACCGGCTGGAGCGCATGGGCCTGAGCCGGGTGCTGTCGGTGCTGGTCATCACCTTGCTGGCGGTGCTGTCCTTCATTGTCGCCACCCTGCTGGTGATCCCGACCCTGATCCATCAGGCCACCGGGCTGATCAACACCGCGCCGCAACTGTTCCAGCATCTGCAATCGAGCCTGACCGAGCGATTTCCCCAGTTGATGGATGCCGACAGCACCATCCGCCAGCAATTGCTGGCCGTCGGCGAGGCGATCCGCGCCAAGGGCGGCGATTTCGTCAACGGGGTGCTGAGTTCGGCGCTGTCGCTGATCAACATGGTGGTGCTGATCGTGGTGGTGCCGGTGGTGGCCTTCTACCTCCTGCTGGACTGGGACCGCATGGTGGCGCGGGTCGATGACCTGCTGCCGCGCGACCACGCCCCGGCGATCCGCGAGGTGGCGCAGGAAATCGACCGGACTCTGGCCTCCTTCATCCGCGGCCAGGGCACGGTCTGCCTGATTCTCGGGACCTATTACGCCCTGTCGCTGGCGGTGGTCGGGCTGAGTTTCGGGCTGGTCGTCGGCTCGATCGCCGGCCTGATCTCGTTCATTCCCTATATCGGCGCCATTGTCGGCGGGCTGCTGGCGCTGGGCCTCGCGATCTACCAGTTCTGGGGCGACCCGATCTGGATCGCGGCCGTGGCGGGCATCTTCGTGGTCGGGCAGATGGTCGAAGGCAACGTGCTGACGCCCAAGCTGGTGGGCGGGAGTGTCGGGCTGCATCCGGTCTGGCTGATCTTCGCGCTGTCGGTCTTTGGCACCCTGTTCGGGTTCGTCGGCCTGTTGCTGGCGGTTCCGATCGCGGCGAGCCTCGGCGTGGTCACCCGCTTTCTCATGGCCCGTTACAAGGCCGGTCTGCTGTATCAGGGCAAGTCCGGCAACTCGTGATGGCACAGCAGCTCAGCTTTGACTGGCCGGTGCGGGTTTCGGTCTGCGTGGGAGATTTCTTTGTCTCCGCAGCCAATGAGCCGGCCTTCGCCATGGTCACGCGGCCGCGGGACTGGCCCTTCGGCAAGCTGTGCGTGGTCGGGCCAACGGGCTGCGGCAAGTCGCATCTGGCCCAGATCTTTGCCGAGGCCGAGCACGCGGCGGTGCATGATGCCGCCGGACTGGGGGCCGATATCGCGGACAGCGGATCCCGGCCCGTCATCATCGAGGACATGGAGCATCTGCCGCGCCATGCCGAGGAGGCGGTCTTTCACCTGCACAACCGCCTTGCCGCCAGCGGCCAGAGGCTGTTGCTGACCGCCGCCACGCCGCCCGCCGCCTGGCCGGTGGCGCTGCCCGACCTGGCCAGCCGCCTGCAGGCCACCACCGTGGTGCGGATCGGCGACCCCGACGACCGGCTGCTGGCGGCGGTGCTGATGAAGCATTTCGCCGACCGCCAGCTGGCCCCGCCCCCTGCCGCCATCCCCTATCTGACCAGCCGGATCGAGCGCTCTTTCGCCGCGGCCAGCCGCGCGGTGGCGCGCATCGATGCCGCGTCGCTGGGGCGCAGGCGCGAACTCACCCTTCCTTTCATCCGCGAGGTGTTGGATGCTGATCCCGACCTTGAATGATCGAGCAGCGCCAGACCCAGCGGACAAGACAACGAGATGAACAAGAGCGATTTCCTGACGGCCCCATTCGCGAAGCCCGTCAAGATGTCCGAGGACATGAGCGGGCCCGCGCGCTTCGTGAACCGCGAGCTGAGCTGGCTGGGCTTCAACTGGCGGGTGCTGGAGGAGGCGGAAAACCCGCGCGTCCCGCTGCTGGAGCGGTTGCGCTTCCTGTCGATCTCATCAAGCAACCTTGACGAGTTCTATACCGTCCGCGTCGCGGGCTTGCGCGAACTGGCGCTGGCGGGCAACACCACGCCGGCGGCGGACGGGCTGACGCCGGCCGAACAGCTGACGCTGATCGACCGCGACGCGCGGCAACTGATGGCGCGCCAGCAGACCGTGCTGACCGAGTTGCGCGGCCTGATGAGCGACGTGGGCATCCGCATCCTGACCCGCCACGATCTGGAACCGGGCGATCTGGAACATCTGCGCGATGTCTTCCTCAACCAGGTCTTCGCGGTGCTTTCGCCGCTGGCCATCGACCCCGCGCACCCATTTCCGTTCCTGCCCAATGCCGGTTTCGCGCTGGCCTTGCAGCTGGAGCGCAAGACCGACAAGCGCCCGCTGCGGGCGCTGTTGCCGGTGCCCCATCAGATCGACCGCTTCGTGCCGGTGCCATCGCCCTCCGGCATGCGGTTCCTGCCGCTGGAAGAGCTGTTGTTCCTGCATCTGGACATGCTGTTTCCGGGCTACCGGGTGGTCGGGGATTGCGCCTTCTCGATCCTGCGCAACAGCGATCTGGAGGTCGAGGATGAGGCCGAAGACCTGGTGCGCGAATTCGAGGTGGCGCTCAAGCGCCGCCGCCGGGGCGAAGTGGTGCGGATGAAGATCTCGGCCGAGGCGCCCGCCCCGCTCAAGTCGATGATCATGCGCGAGCTGAACGTGACCGATGCCGAGGTCTTCGAGGTCACCGGCCTGATCGGCATTTCGGCCCTGAGCGAACTGGTGCTCGACTCGCGCCCCGACCTGCTCTGGCCGCCCTTCAGCCCGCGGGTGCCCGAGCGGGTGCAGGACCATGACGGCGACATGTTCGCCGCCATCCGCAAGAAGGACATGCTGCTGCATCACCCCTACGAGACCTTCGACATGGTGGTGCGCTTCCTGCAACAGGCGGCGCGTGATCCCGACGTGGTGGCCATCAAGCAGACGCTCTACCGCACCTCGCGCAACTCGCCCATCGTCGAGGCGCTCTGCGAGGCGGCCGAGGACGGCAAGTCGGTCACCGCGCTGGTCGAGCTGAAGGCCCGTTTCGACGAGGCGGCCAATATCCGCCAGTCGCGCCGGCTGGAGCGGGCCGGCGCCCATGTGGTCTACGGCTTTCTCAACTACAAGACGCATGCCAAGATCTCGACCGTGGTCCGGCGCGAGGGCAGTCAGCTGGTGACCTATCCCCATTACGGAACCGGCAACTACCACCCGATCACCGCGCGCATCTACACTGACCTCAGCCTCTTTACCTGCGACGCCGCCCTGGGGCGGGACGCCACCAAGGTATTCAACTACCTGTCCGGCTACGCCCAGCCCGAAAGCCTTGATAACCTTGCCATTTCCCCGATCAACCTCAAGGCGCGCCTGCTGGAGCTGATCGCCCGCGAGGCCGAACATGCGCTGGCGGGAAAGCCGGCGATGATCTGGGCCAAGCTCAACAGCATCATCGAGGAAGACGTGATCGACGCGCTCTATGCCGCCTCGCAGGCGGGCGTGAAGATCAGCCTGGTGGTGCGCGGTATCTGCGGGCTCAGGCCCGGCGTCAAGGGCCTGAGCGAGAACATCCGGGTCAAGTCCATCGTCGGCCGGTTTCTGGAACATTCGCGCATCGTCTGCTTCGGCTCGGGCTACGGGCTGCCGGCCAAGCGGGCGCGGGTCTTCATCTCGTCGGCCGACTGGATGGGTCGCAACCTCAGCCGCCGGGTGGAAACGCTGGTCGAGATCACCAACGGCACGGTCAAGGCCCAGATCGTCAGCCAGATCATGGCCGCCAACATGGCCGACGTGGCCCAGAGCTGGATCATGGGGCCGGACGGCAAGTTCACCCGCGCGACCTGGCCGGAGGGCGAATTTGCCTTCAACTGCCACCGCTTCTTCATGGAAAACCCATCGCTGTCGGGGCGCGGCAAGGCCGGGGCGTCGGATGTTCCGCAACTCACCCATACCGCAGATTGACAGGCCAAGGACCTGACCGCATGGTCAGCAGGCTCGGGGGACTGACATGAACGATGCCCAGAACGAGGCCGCGATCGACTGGGGGCCCTTTTCCAGGCCGCTGTTTGACGGCCCGGAAGCCAGGGCGCTGTCGCGCGTCGGGGTGGTCGACGTGGGCTCCAACTCGGTGCGTCTGGTGGTGTTCGATGGCGCCGCGCGCAGCCCGGCCTATTTCTACAACGAAAAGATCATGTGCGCGCTGGGCGCCGGCCTGAGCGAGACCGGGCGGCTCAATCCGCTGGGCCGGGTCCGGGCGCTGTCGGCGATCCGCCGCTTTGCCGCGCTGGCCGACGGCATGGGCATCTCGCCGCTGACCGCCGTGGCCACGGCAGCGGTGCGCGAGGCCGAGGACGGGCGCGAGTTCTGCGCCGAGGTGCAGCGCGAGACCGGCGTCAAGCTCTGGGTGATCGACGGCCGCGAGGAGGCGCGGCTGTCGGCGCAAGGGGTGCTGCTGGGCTGGCCGGGCAGCTACGGGCTGGTCTGCGATATCGGCGGCTCGTCGATGGAGCTGGCCGATCTGGCCGACGGCAAGGTCGGCAATCGCGTCTCCTCGCCGCTCGGGCCGCTCAAGCTGCAAGGGGTCAAGGGCGGGCGCAAGGGGCTCAAGGCCCATATCCGCACGGTGATCGCCGATCTGCACCGGCAGATGGGATACGAGACCGGCAAGCGCCTGTTCCTGGTCGGCGGTTCGTGGCGCGCCATCGCGCGGGTCGACATGGAGCGGCGCGGCTATCCGCTGACGGTGCTGCACGAATACCGCATGTCCTCGCGCCAGGTCACCGCCACCGCCGATTATATCGGCGCTTCCGATCTCGAGGAGCTGCGCGGGCGGATCTCGGTCTCCAACGACCGCATGTCGCTGCTGCCGATCGCGGTTCTGGTGCTGCGCGAGCTGGTCAAGACCTTCCGGCCCAAGGACATCGCCCTGTCGTCCTACGGCATCCGCGAGGGGATGCTCTACGAGCAGATGCCCAAGGCGCTGCGCGACAGCGACCCGCTGATCGAGGCCTGCCGCTTTGCCGAGGCCAAGGATGCCCGGCTGCCCGGCTTTGGCCGCATCATGTACGAATTCGTCAGCCCGCTGTTCAGATCGGCCGACTGGCAGAAGCAGCGGATCATCAAGGCCGCCTGCCTGCTGCACGATGTCAGCTGGCGCGCCCATCCCGATTACCGCGCCGAACTGACCTTCGACAATTCGACCCGCGCCAACCTGGGCGGGCTCAAGCATGGCGAACGGGTGTTCATGGGGCTGGCGCTGCTGCACCGCTACTCCAACAAGCGCGAGGGCACCCGCTTCGAGCCGCTGTTCAAGCTGCTGGACGACCGCGAGTTGCGGCAGGCCGAAGTGCTGGGCAAGGCGATGCGGCTGGGCGCGATGCTCTGGCTCAACGCCGATGAGCAGCCGGGGCAGCTGGTCTGGCGCCCCAAGAAGCGGCAACTGGAACTGCGCCTGACCGAACATGCCCGCCCGCTCTACGGCGAGGTGGCCGAGGCGCGCTACATGGCACTGGCCGCCGCGCTCGATGCCACGGCCACGGTCAGGATCGGCTAGAGGTCGATCTCGGGCGGTTCGGTTTCAGACGGGGTGAAGGGCGGGGCATCCTCGCGCCGGCGGATCAGGATATCGCCGTTTTCGAGAAACACCGGCGGCTCGTAATAGGCGAAGTCATCCACCTGGCGGAACATCTCGATGAAGGCCGGCCCCATCGCCGCCATCAGCGAGGTCAGCGCCGGGCCCATGTCGTCGGCCAGCGCGCGCAGGTCTTCGAGTGTCGGCTCCATTTCGGCCATCAGCCCCTGCATCAGGAGCCGCGCGCCCTCTTGCATCAGGCTGTAACCGTCGGTCTCCTCGTCCTGCGCGGCCAGGGGCAGCGGGAATGCGGTCAGCAGGACAAGGGCGGTGACAAGGTGCTTCATGCGGACATGATAGCCCAGCGCGGCCCGGTTCCAAAGTCAAAGATCGATGTCGATGCTGACCGGGAAATGGTCCGACGCCGTGAGCAGCGCCTGGCACAGGCTCTGGTCGCCGTAGCAGGCCGGATCGTCGAACGGATGCCAGATCCGCCATTGCGGGTCGCGCTGGTGCAGGCCGGGGCTGACCATCACATAATCCAGCAGCGCCGAAAGATAGCGGCCGTCGGGCGGTATCTGGAACCGCGCCGTGGTCGGCATTGCGCCGATCCGCCGGCCCAGCGCGATCCGCGCATGGGGGTCGAAAAGCCGCGTAGCGCCGTTCTCGCCCAGCACGATCTCGACGCTCGAGCGGCCAAACAGGCTCTCGTAGCCGTCCAGGCCGGGGCCGTCGTTGAAATCCCCCAGCACGATCAGGTCCTCGCCCGCCTCCAGATGCTGCTCGACGCGCTGGCGCAGCCAGATGCACTGGGCCAGCTGCTTGCGCCGGTTCTCGATCGAGATGCGCAGGATGTCAGCCTCGTTGCGGGCGCCATGCGGAGCCTTGGACTTGGCGTGAACCCCGATCATGCGGAACTTGCGGCTCTTGCGGCCCTGCCGGGTCTTCAGCGCCACTTCGAGCGGCGGCTTGGACCAGCGCACCAGTTCCGGCGTGCTGTCCACGTCAAGATCGATGCGGAAGCTGCCGTCGAAACGCGGCGCGCGCTCGTCGCCGGCCTTGCCGTTCTCGGCCCCTTGCGGGTCATGGGCCGCGCTCAGACGGTCGGGATCGAAAAGCAGCATGATCTCCTGCTGGGTGTCGCTGGGATACCCGGCCAGCGCCTTGCGCGCCCGCAGTCCGAACTTGGCGGCGAAAGTTTCGAGCGCCCTGACCCCGTTGCGGTGGCGGCTGATATCGGGGGCCTCGATCACCATCACCGCATCGGCGTCCAGCGCCGCGAATACCTGCCCCAGCGCCGCGATCTGCGCGTCGCGGCGGATGTCGTGGCGGCCCGAGAAGGTGTGATCGTCGATCAGCCGGTCCTCGTCGTCAAACAGGTTGGTGAACCATTCGACATTGTAGGTTGCCAGCCGCATCTCAGCCCCTCCGGTCCAGGATCTGCTCCCAGGCCCGGTTGATCGCCACCAGCCGCCGCTCGGCCAGCCTGAGCGCCTCCTCCGGCACGCCGCGGGCGATCATCCGGTCCGGGTGGCATTCGCGCACCGCCGCTTTCCAGGCGGCGCGGATTTCGGCCTCGGAAGCGTCATGGGCCACGCCCAGAACGTCAAAGGGGTCGCGCTCGGCATCGGGGACGAACTCGGCGCGGATGCGCAGGAAGCGCCGCTCGTCAAAGCCGAAGATGGAGGCGACGCGGCGCAGGTAGTCGTCCTCGCCCGGATGATAGGTGCCATCGGCGAGCGCGATGTAGAACAGCCCCTCCATCAGGTCGCAGAGCTGGGCCTCGTTGCTGGTGAACAGCGCCTTGATCCGCCGGGCGTAGTCCTCGAATCCCGCCACGTCCTCGCGCGCCATGTTGTAGACCCGCGCCGCGCTGGCCTCGTCGGCGGGGGCGATGTGGAACACCTCGCGGAAGGCGCTGACCTCGTCGCGCGTGACCCGGCCATCGGCCTTGGCCATCTTGGCCCCCAGCGCGATGACCCCGATGGTGAAGGCGACCGACCGTTCGGGCGGGGTGCGCAGGCGTTCAAACACCGCCGAAAGCCCCTCGCCACCGGCGAGGGTGGACAGCGCCTGAGAGATGCGGGTCCAGATCGACATGGTGCTACCTTAACCCCCCCGGCCCGGAGTGTCAGAGCCGTTTTTGCATCAGGATCAGGTCGATCCAGCGGCCGAACTTGAAACCGACCTCGGGCAGGCGCGCGACATGCTCGAAGCCCAGCGCGGCATGAAAGTCCACGGCCGCGGGGTTTTCGGCGCTGATTCCGGCCCAGAGCGAATGCTTGCCGGCCGCGCGCGCATGGGCGATCAGCGCGGCCATCAGCGCCCGCCCCGTTCCCCTGCCGGCGCTGCCTTGCGCCAGCAGCACCGTATGCTCGGCGGTATGGGCATAGCCGCGCCCGCCGCGAAACTGGAAGTAGCGGCCAAAGCCGGCAATCCCGTCGCCGGTTTCGGCCACCAGGCAGACATCGGTGGCGATCATGGCCCGCACATCGGCTTCGGTCTTCTCGTCGGGCAGAAAGGTCGCCGTGGTTTCGCGGATATAGTGGTTCCAGATCGCGGCGATGGCGGCCGCGTCCTGCGGCGTGGCGGCGCGGATCATTGCAGGCTCCTTGCCCCGCCCGGGGTCAGGAACTCGGCCCGCAGCCCGGGCCGCGCGGCCGGCTCGAACCGCAGGCGGTCATCGCGCAGCAGGCCGGAAAGCGAGGCCTCCAGCTGCCCGGCCATGGGGTGACGCACCACCAGCGCGCTCAGTGCGCAGCCCGAGTGCTCCAGCCGGTCCGCAGGGTGCCGCGTGCCCGCCGCCCATTCGATCAGCGTGGGCCAGCCGCCCTGCATCGGCAGGCCGCCATCGTCGGGCACCGCGATCTTCCAGCGCAGGTCGCCGCGCTCCATGTCGATGCTCCTGCCCGCCTCGGGCGGCGCGGCGGCAAGTGCTGCCGCCAGATCCGGCACCCGGCAGATCCAGTTGCCCAGCCGTGGCGGACCCGAAAACCGGTCGAGGTCGAACCAGCGCGGGCCCTCGGCAGCGCTCCCCGGCTGTGGCGCGATGACTTCGAGATAGAGCCCGCCCTCCAACCCCAGAAGCGCGTTATGGGTGCCAAAGCGCGCGTGTTGCCCGCCGGGTTGCATCGCCGCCCCCAGTGCCTGCTCGACCTGGGCCACACCTTCGGCCAGGTCCGTGCACACCACCGCCAGATGATCGAGTTGCCACATGTCGCGCCCCTTTTCGTCACTTTCCCCAGAAATCAAGCGGCGTTGGTTGTTGCAAGCGGGTTTTGACCTACCTAGAGAACGACCAGACAATTACTCAGGAATACCGATGACCTTGCTCAAGGCGATCTCGCGCTTCGTCAAACATGATGCCTTTGGCGGCGTCCTGCTGATACTGGCGGCAGCGGCGGCGCTGCTGGTGGCCAATTCGCCGCTCGAGCCCTGGTATGAGGGTGCGCTCGAGTCCAGGCTTTCGATCACGCTCAACGGCGAGGGGCTGCAAAAGCCGCTGATCCTGTGGATCAACGACGGCCTGATGGCGGTGTTCTTCTTCCTGATCGGGCTTGAGCTGAAATACGAGCTGATGGAAGGCAAGCTGCGCCGGCCCAGCGCCGCGATCCTGCCGGGGCTGGCCGCCGCCGGGGGCATGATCCTGCCGGCGCTGGTCTTTGCGGCGCTCAACTGGGGCAATCCGGTCACCATCGGCGGCTGGGCCATTCCGGCGGCGACCGACATTGCCTTTGCGCTGGGTGTTCTGGCGCTGGTGGGCTCGCGCGCGCCTTCCTCGCTCAAGGTGTTCCTGCTGACGCTGGCGATCCTGGATGACCTGGGCGCCATCGTCATCATCGCCCTGTTCTACACCGCCGACCTCAAGGTCGAGTATCTGCTGATGGCGCTGGCGCCGCTGGCCGGGCTGGTGGCGCTCAATCTGCGCGGGACCCACCGGGTGGCGCCGGCGCTGCTGCTGGGCGTTGTGATGTGGGTCTTCGTGCTGAAATCGGGCGTGCATGCGACGCTGGCGGGCGTGATCACCGCCTTCCTGATCCCGCTCAAGGACCGCTTCGGCAAGTCGCCGCTGCATACGCTCGAACACGGGCTGTCGCTCTATGTCGCCTACCTGATCGTGCCGGTCTTCGCCTTTGCCAATGCCGGGGTGATCCTGCAGGGCATGTCGATCCAGAGCCTGCTTGCGCCCCTGCCGCTGGGCGTGGCGCTGGGGCTGGTCCTGGGCAAGCAGGCGGGCGTCTTTGGCGTGACCTATCTGGTGGTGCGCTCGGGCTGGGCCCGGCTGCCGGCGGGGGCGAACTGGGCCCAGATCTACGGGGTCGCCTGTCTGGCCGGGATCGGCTTCACCATGTCGCTTTTCATCGGCTCGCTCAGTTTCTCCAGCCCGGCATTGATGAACGAGGTGCGGCTGGGCGTGCTGGCGGGCTCGCTGATCTCGGCGGTGATGGGCTACGCGGTGCTGATGTTGGCGGGGGTCCGGGCCGGCAAGGCGCTGCCGGCCTGACACCCGTCTGGCCGGCGCCCCTCAGCCGCGCGCGGCCCGGATCAGCCTGAGAATGTCGGCCGCGGCCTTGGGGATGTTGGTGCCCGGCCCGAAGATGGCCTTGACCCCGTGGTCATGGAGAAACTGGTAATCCTGCTGCGGGATTACCCCGCCGCAGATCACCAGGATATCTTCGGCGCCCGCCGCCTTCAGCGCTTCGACCAGCCTGGGGGCCAGCGTCTTGTGGCCCGCCGCCTGCGACGAGATGCCGACCACGTGGACATCATTGTCGATGGCGTCCTGCGCGGCCTCTTCCGGGGTCTGGAACAGCGGCCCGACATCGACGTCAAAGCCGATATCGGCGAAGGCGGTGGCAATCACCTTGGCGCCCCGGTCATGTCCGTCCTGCCCCATCTTGACCACCAGCATCCGCGGCCTGCGGCCCTCGGCCTCCGAGAATTCCTCGATCGATTTCTGGATCGCGGCAAATTCGGCATCGCCCTCATAGGCCGCGCCGTAGACGCCCGACAGCGTCTTGACCTCGGCCCGGTGCCGCCCGAATTCCTCTTCCATGGCCATGCTGATCTCTCCCACTGTTGCGCGCGCCCGCGCGGCCTCGACCGCCGCGGCGAGCAGGTTTCCGCCCTCGCGGGCGCGGCGCGTCAGTTCGGCCAGAGCCGTCTGACAGGCCGCCTCGTCGCGCGCGGCGCGGGTGGCGCGCAGCCGCTCGACCTGGGCGGCGCGGACCGCCTGATTGTCGATATCGAGGATGTCGATGGGGTCTTCCTCGGGCAGCCGGTACTTGTTGACCCCGACGATCACCTCCTCGCCCCGGTCGATCATCGCCTGCCGCCGCGCCGCCGATTCCTCGATGCGCAGCTTGGGCATGCCGGAGGCCACCGCCCTGGTCATGCCGCCTATCGCCTCGACCTCCTCCATCAGCGCCCAGGCCTTGTCGGCCAGTTGCGCCGTCAGGCTCTCGACGTAGTAGCTGCCGGCCAATGGGTCGACCACATGGGTGATGCCGGTTTCTTCCTGCAATATCAGCTGGGTATTGCGCGCGATCCGCGCCGAGAACTCGGTCGGCAGCGCGATGGCCTCATCGAGCGCGTTGGTGTGCAGCGACTGGGTGCCCCCCAGAACCGCCGCCAGCGCCTCATAGGCCGTGCGCACCACGTTGTTGTAGGGGTCCTGCTCCTGCAACGAGACACCCGAGGTCTGGCAATGGGTGCGCAACATCAGCGAGGACGGGTTTCTGGCCCCGAAGCCGGACATGATGCGATGCCACAACAGGCGCGCGGCGCGCAGCTTGGCGGCCTCCATGAAGATGTTCATGCCGATGGCAAAGAAGAATGACAGCCGCCCGGCAAAGGCATCCACATCCATGCCGCGGGCGATGGCGGCGCGCACATATTCGCGCCCGTCGGCCAGCGTATAGGCCAGTTCCTGCACCAGATTCGCGCCGGCCTCCTGCATGTGGTAGCCGGAAATGGAGATCGAGTTGAACCTGGGCATCTCGGCGGCGGTGTATTCGATGATGTCGGCAATGATCCGCATCGAGGGCTCGGGCGGATAGACATAGGTGTTGCGCACCATGAATTCCTTGAGAATATCGTTCTGGATGGTGCCCGAAAGCTGGCCGCGCGCAACGCCCTGCTCCTCTCCGGCAACGATGAAGCTGGCCAGGATCGGGATCACCGCGCCGTTCATGGTCATCGACACCGAGACCTTGTCCAGCGGGATGCCGTCAAACAGGATCTTCATGTCCTCGACCGAGTCGATGGCGACCCCGGCCTTGCCGACATCGCCCTCGACGCGCGGATGGTCGCTGTCATAGCCGCGATGGGTGGCAAGGTCGAAGGCCACCGATACGCCCTGCTGCCCGGCCGCCAGCGCCTTGCGGTAAAAGGCGTTCGACGCCTCGGCGGTGTAAAACCCCGCATTTTGGCGGAGGGTCCAGGGCCGCCGGCATACATGGTGGCGCGCGGGCCGCGGGTGAACGGCTCCAGCCCGGGCAGCGAGCCCAGATGCGACAGCCCGTCGAGATCGGCCTGCGTGTAGAGCGGCTTGACCGCGATGCCCTCAAGCGTGTCCCAGGTGAGGCTTTCGGGCGGTTCGCCCCCGAGCTCCCTGGTGGCCAGCTTGGCCCAGTCCTTGTCCGTCGCCATGACTTCCTCTCGTCTTGCCGGCCTTGTGGCCGGTCATTCCTGTCAGATCGCCACCGGCACCTGGCCGGTCGCCTCCGGTGCGCCGATGCCCTCGTCGAGCGTGGCGCGGCCCTCTGCCCCGGCCCGAAGCCAGGCCAGATCGGCCGAATACTGGTCGCGCAGCGTGGTGATCTGCGACAGGTCGAACGGCATCCACCGCCCGTCACCCATCGGGATCGCCTGCCAGTCGCGGCCGCCCTCGCGCAGATCGTGGCGCAACTGGTCGCGGCCGGGGCTGCGGTTGAGCCAGGGCGAGGTGCCGGGCTGGCCCGGCCCGCCCATCCTGCGGCCGGTCAGCAGATCGAGCTGCCGGTCCGGGCGGCCTGCCAGCCGCTCGAACGGCCAGACCACGACCTGCGCCTGCGGAAACGCCGCTGCCGCCTCGTCGATCAGGGTCCGCCAGCGGCGCGGCTGGGTCACCATGCGGTCAAGCAGGCTCCGGGCCGGCAGGGCTGTGCCCCGCTGCACCGCCGCGGTCAGGAGCGAGGACCAGAACCCGTCATAGGAGCGGATCGACAGGCCGACCCGCGTCACCTCCGGCCCCAGCGTCTGCGCCAGCGCCGCCATCCGCGCCGCGAAATCGGGATAGAGCCGCGGTGTCGCCAGACAATCTTCCGGGGCGCCCGCGAGGTCCGGGCTCGACAAGATCAGGTGCCCTGTCCCCCCCCGGCCCAGCCGGGGGAGCGCGGCGACGACCCGCCCCGCCGCGCCCGGATGATCGGGCGCCGCAGCGGCCGCACGCGGGGGTGGTGTCAGCGTCAGGCCCTGCTGCGGCGGCAGACACAGCGTCACGCCCCGCGCCGCCAGCGCCTCGCGCTGCCAATCCAGCCAGTGATGCAGCGAGGCCGACCCGGTCCGATGCATCCCGACATGCACGCATATATCCATTCGCCGCCTCCCGGTCCGGCGCCGGGCCGCAGCCCTGCCTGCGAGCCTCTGCGCAAGCCCGATCATGGCCTTGCCTTTCTGACTGAACCGCTAACCCGAAAATTTGAACAAAATTGGGGGAATGCCTTCGCTTCGCGCGCCGGGCACCCTATATCGGTTGACATGATCACACGCCGCACCACGCTGCTCGGGCTGCTTGCTGCCCTGACCTTCACACCGCCTTCGCTGGTGGCGCAGGAGGCGGGGCCGGACATCATCACGCGCTGGACCGAGGACCGGAGCCAGATCTTCGACGGCGCCGAGATCGTGCTCGATGACCTGCTGTGGCAGGCGCGCGCGGTCGTCGTTTTCGCCAACAGCGCCGACGACCCGCTGTTCATCCGCCAGATCGAGCTGTTGCAGGCCCGGCCCGACGACCTGGCCGAGCGGGACGTGATCCTGATCGCCGACACCGATCCCGCCAACCCCTCGGCCCTGCGGCTGCAATTGCGCCCGCGCGGCTTCATGCTGGTGCTGATGGAGAAGGACGGGGTGATCGAGCTGCGCAAGCCCTCCCCCTGGGACGTGCGCGAGCTGTCGCGCTCGATCGACAAGATGCCGCTCAGGCAGCAGGAAATCCGCGACCGGCGCGGGGGCTGACCCCCGCCATCTGAGCGGGCAGGGATCACTCGAACTCCATGATGACATCATCGACGGCAAAGCTGTCGCCGGGTTGGGCATTGACCTTGGCCACCTTGCCCTTGCGCTCGGCGCGCAGGATGTTTTCCATCTTCATCGCCTCGACGGTGCAAAGCGCCTGCCCCTCCTGAACCTCGTCACCGGCCGAGACATTGACCTTGACGATCAGCCCCGGCATCGGACAGAGCAGCAGGCGCGACGTGTCTGGGGCCTGCTTTTCGGGCATGAGTGCGGCCAGTTCCGCCTGACGCGGCGTCTGGACGCGCACCTTGAGATCGGCCCCGCGCGAGCGGATGCGAAAGCCCGACACCGCCCGGCCCACCTTGAGCACCAGAGGCCGGGCGCCCACCATCAGGCGGGCAAGGCTCTGGCCGGGGGTCCAGCCGCTTTCGACCCGCAGCACCTCGCCATCGGCAAAGCGCACATCCGCCCCGGCGCGGTCGGCGGCAATGGTCACGGGAAAATCGGCGCCCTGCAGGCTGACCACCCAGTCGGTCCCGACATGGCGTTCGTGATTGTCCATCCGCCCGGAGATGCGGGCGCGGCGGATCTCGGTGACGCGGTGCATGGCAGCCGATGCCGCCGCGATCCGGCGCAGGTCGGCGGCCGGCAGTTCAACTCCGCTGAAACCCTCGGGATATTCCTCGGCGATGAAAGCCGTGGTGATCTCGCCCGAGACAAAGCGCGGGTGATCCATCACCGCCGACAGGAATGGCAGGTTGTGCCCGATCCCCTCCACCTCGAACCCGTCCAGCGCGTCGCGCATCGCGGCGATGGCCCCGGCGCGGTCCGGCGCCCAGGTGCACAGCTTGGCGATCATCGGGTCGTAATACATGCTGATCTCGCCGCCCTCATAGACGCCGGTATCGTTGCGGACCGCCAGCTCCGGCAGGGCGACCTCGGCCGGCGGGCGGTAGCGGGTCAGGCGGCCGATCGACGGCAGGAAGCCGCGATAGGGGTCTTCGGCATAGAGCCGGTTCTCGATCGCCCAGCCGTTGATCTTGAGGTCCTTCTGCGCGAAGGGCAGCTTTTCGCCGGCGGCAACGCGGATCATCTGCTCGACCAGATCGATGCCGGTAATCAGCTCGGTCACCGGATGCTCGACCTGCAGGCGGGTGTTCATCTCGAGAAAGTAGAAGTTCCGCTCGCCATCGACGATGAATTCGACCGTTCCGGCGCTGGCATTGTTGACCGCCTGGGCCAGCGCCACGGCCTGCTCGCCCATGGCCTTGCGGGTCGCCGCGTCCAGAAACGGCGAGGGCGCCTCTTCGACAACCTTCTGGTTGCGGCGCTGGATCGAGCATTCGCGCTCGTGCAGGTAGACGGCATTGCCGTGGCTGTCGGCCA
>CAUJIU010000056.1 GCA_963205075.1 Pseudomonadota bacterium
CAGCTTTCCGAGAGCGCCTTGAGGATGCGCGGCGGCGACATCGGCAGGCTGTGCAGCCTTTTGCCGATGGCGCGCGACACCGCGTTGGAAAGCGCTGCCAGCGGCGGCACGATCGGCGTCTCGCCCACCCCGCGCACCCCGTAGGGATGGCCGGGATTGGGGATCTCGAGGATGACTGTGTCGATCATCGGCAGGTCGGAGGCCACCGGGATGCGGTAATCCAGAAAGCCCGGATTCTGCAGCCGGCCATCGGCGCCGTAGATGTATTCCTCGTTCAGCGCCCAGCCGATGCCCTGCACCGCGCCGCCCTGCATCTGACCCTCGACATAGGCCGGATGCACCGCCTTGCCGGCATCCTGGAACACCGTGTAGCGCAGGACCTTGGTGGCCCCGGTCTCGCGGTCGACCTCGACATCGCACAGATGCACGCCAAAGCTGACACCGGCGCCATCGGCGTTGAACTCGTGATGCCCGGCAATCGGGCCGCCGGTCTCGAACGACACTGCGGCGATCTCGGCCAGCGTCATCGGCGGGAACTTGCCCGCGTTGGGCCCTGCGGGCACCGCCGCGCCGTCGCGCCACTCGACCGCATCCTCGTCGATGCCCCAGATGCGCGCAGCGCGGCCGCACATCTTGCCGATCGCATCCTGCGCGGCCCGGATCGTCGCCAGCCCGACGGCAAAGGTCACGCGGCTGCCGTCGGTGATGTCGTTATAGCCCAGCGACGAGGTGTCGCCGACGATGGTGCGCACCTTGTCGTAGTCGATGCCCAGCTCCTCGGCAGCCATCAGGCTGATCGAGGCGCGCGAGCCACCGATATCGGGGTTGCCCTCGATGATGCCCACGGTGCCATCGGTGTTGACGTTCAGCGACACGCAGGTATTGCCGCCGAAGTTGAACCAGAAGCCCGCCGAAAGCCCCCGCCCCTGCCCTTCGCCCAGCGGCGCCGAGTAATGCGGATGCGCCTTGGCGGCCTCCAGCGTCGCCATCAGCCCGATATCGTCGAAGGTCGGGCCATAGGAAGACCGGGTGCCCTTGCGCGCGGCATTCAAGAGCCGGGTTTCGAGCGGGTCGAGGCCGAGGCCCTGGCACAATTCGTCGATGACGCTTTCCACCGCGTAGATCGCCTGCGGCGCGCCGGGGGCGCGATAGGAGATCTCCTTGGGGCGGTTGGTCAGCACGTTCCAGCCATAGGTGCGCACCGCGCCCATGTCATAGGCGGCAAAGGCCGCCTGCGCGCCCATGTCGACGGTGGTGCAGGGATAGGCCCCGCCCGAATAGCGCAAGGTGGCCTCGCCGGCGGTGATCCGCCCCGTCTTGGTCATGCCGATCCGGACATCGATCGAGGACGAAACCGTCGGGCCGGTGGCGCGGAACACCTCGTCGCGGTTCATCACCAGCTTGACCGGGCGGCCGGACTTGCGCGCCAGCGCCAGCGCCACTGGCTCGATGAACACCGTGGTCTTGCCGCCGAAACCGCCGCCGATTTCCGAGGCGGTCACGCGCAGCTGGCTGGCCTCGATGCCGATCAGCGCCGCGCAGATGGTGCGGACGTTGAACTGGCCCTGGGTGCAGCACCACAGGTCGGCACGGCCATCCGAGGTGATCGAGGCCAGGCAGGCATGCGGCTCGATATAGCCCTGATGGGTCGCGGCGGTGGTAAAGCTGCGCTCGATCACCAGATCGGCCTTGGCAAAACCCTTGTCCAGATCGCCATGGCCGAATTCGCAGTGATGGGTGACATTCTCGGACATGCCGGCGGGCACGTTCTCGACGCTGCGTCCGGCCATGACCACCGGCGCGCCGGTCTGCATCGCCTGATCCAGATCGGTGACATGCGGCAGCGGTTTGTAGGTGACCTTGATCGCCTTGAGCGCCGCCTTGAGCGCCCCGGCATCGGTCGCGGCCACCGCCGCAACCGCGTGGCCGTCATAGAGCGCGGTATCCAGCGCCAGACAGTTGATCTGGGTGTCCCTCAAGGCCGGGTCGGTCTGCGGCACCAGATCGGCCCCGGTGACCACCGCCTTGACGCCCGGCAGCGCCAGCGCGGCGGTGGCGTCGATCGAGACGATCCGGGCATGGGCATGCGGGCTGCGCAGGATGCCGGCGACCAGCATCCCCGGCGCCGAGACATCGGCGCCATAAAGCGCGCGGCCCGTCACCTTGTCGATGCCATCGGGGCGCGGCGGCCGGGTGCCGACCTGCTTGAACTTGCGCGTACGGGCTCCGGTATCCATCATGCGGCCCTCATCTTGGCGGCGGCGTCCATCACCGCGGTGACGATCTTGTCGTATCCGGTGCAGCGGCAGAGATTGCCTGCCAGCCAGAGGCGCAATTCCTCCTCGCCGGGGTCGGGGTTCTTGTCCAGGAGCGCCTTGGCGGCGACAAGGATGCCGGGCGTGCAGATGCCGCATTGCAGGGCGGCGTGGTCGATGAAGGCCTGTTGCAGCGGGTGCAGCCTGTCGCCATCCGCCATGCCCTCGATGGTCGAGATCTCGGCGCCTTCGGCCTCGGCCCCCAGCACCAGGCAGGAGCAGACCAGCCGCCCGTCCAGAAGCACCGAGCAGGCGCCGCAATCGCCGGTGCCGCAGCCTTCCTTGGCGCCGGTCAGGCCAAGGCGGTTGCGCAGCACGTCCAGCAGGGGCTCGTCAGGGGCACAGACGAATTCGGCGGGATCGCCGTTGACGGTGGTGCTGACATGGATCGTCTTCATTTCTGTCCTCCGGCGCGGGAATAGGCGAGTTGGGCGGCACGGCGGGCCAGGACGCCCGCCACCTGCACGCGGAACTCGACCGTGCCGCGCTTGTCGTCGATGGGTTTGCAGGCAGCCGAGGCCGCCTTGGCCAGCGCGGCCAGCGCCGCATCGTCCAGCCTGGTGCCGATGATCGCGTCAGCAGCGGGGCCCACCAGCAGCACCGTCGGCGCCACCGCGCCCAGCGCCACGCGGGCAGCGGTGATGGTGCCCGAGGCATCCAGCGTCAGGCTGACCCCGGCCGAGGCCACCGCGATATCCATCTCGGTGCGCGGGATGAAGCGCAGATAGGCGTCGCCTGACCGCGCGGGGCGTGCGGGCAGCAGGATCGAGGTGATGATCTCGCCCCTGGCCAATGTGGTCTTGCCCGGTCCGGCGGGAATATCGGCCACCGGGCAGTCGCGGGTGCCGTCTTGCCCGACGATGCGGGCCATGGCCTGTGCGGCCACCAGGCTCGGGACCGCGTCGCCGGCCGGCGAGGCGTTGCACAGGTTGCCGGCCATGGTCGCCCGGCCCTGCACCTGGGTGGAACCGATCAGCTGAAAGCCCTCGGCCACGCCCGGCCACAGGGCGCAGAAACCGGCATGTTCGCCCAGCTGCGCCCCCGATACCGCGGCGCCGACGCGATAGCCGCCAGCTTCGGCGGTGATGTCGCGGATGCCGGGGATATGCTTGATGTCCACCACCAGCGCCGGCTCCACGAGCCGCGCCTTGAGTTGAACCATCACATCGGTGCCTCCGGCCAGAACCCGGGTCACCCCCGGTTCCTGACTGAGCAGGGTTGCCGCTTCTTGCGCGGTCTTGGCCTTGGCGTAGCGCATCACTTGTCTCTCCCGGCATCTGGACCCTTCGGGTCGGCGGGAGCCTCGCAACTTGGGCCGCCAATGGCAAGATCGAACCCGCGCGCTGCGGCACTCAATCGCGGCAAGATCGGCGGCGGGCGCGACATGATCGACAGGATCAGGCGATCGTTGGCGATGCCGCGACAAGGCCCTTGACCTTCCAGCGCGGGAAGCACCACTTCTGCTCCGATGTGCAAGCCACCGGGGGCCAACATGCTGTCACGCCGCGACTTTCTCGCCACCGCCGCAGGACTTGCCGGCGCCACGCTGGTCCCGCGCGCGGTTCTCGGGCAAGGCGCGCCCGCGCGCCTGCTGCGGGTCGCCACCCGGACGCTGGAGGTGCAGGGCCGCGCCGCCACCGTCTTTGGCATGGTCAGCGAGGCGGGCACAGCCGGGCTGGACCTGTACCAGTCCGAGGGCTTCGACCTGCGGCTGGAGAACCACACCGATGCAGCGACCGTGGTCCACTGGCACGGGTTGACCCCGCCATTCGCCATGGACGGCACCCATCTGGCGCAACCGCTGATCGGCGCCGGGGGCAGCCATGACTACCGCTTTGACCTGCCCGAGAGTGGCACCTTCTGGATGCATTCCCATCACGGGCTGACCGAGCAACGCCTGATGGCCGCGCCGCTGATCGTGCGCGCAGAGGCGGATCGCGGTATCGACCGGCAGGATGTCACGCTATTGCTGCACGATTTCTCTTTCACTCCGCCCGAGGAAATCCTCGCGGGGCTGTTCGGCATGGCGGGCATGGATCACTCTGCCTTGGGCATGGCCGGGATGCGGATGGACCTCAACGACGTGGACCATGACGCCTACCTTGCCAATGACCGCGATCTTTCGGACCCGCAGGTGACGCTGGTCGAGCGTGGCGGCCGGGTGCGCCTGCGGATCATCAATGGTGCATCTTCAACCAATTTCTGGATCGATCTGGGGGCGCTCGATGGCGCGCTGGTCGCGGTGGACGGGGTCGATGTGCGGCCGCTGACCGGCCGCCGCTTCGAGATTGCCATGGCGCAGCGGCTCGATATCGAGGTCGCCATCCCGAACGAAGGCGGCGCGTTCTCGGTTCTGGCCCAGCGCGAGGGCGACCGGGCGCGCACCGGCATCGTGCTGGCGACCGCGGGCGCTGCGGTTAAGCGGGTCGCGGGTATGGCGGAGACCGAGGCCGAGCCGGTGGGACTGGATCTCGAACGGCGGCTGCGCGCCACACGGGCGCTGCCTGCGGCAGAGACGGGCCGGCATATCCGGCTCGATCTGACCGGCACCATGATGGGCTATTCCTGGGGGCTGAACGGCGCGACCTTCGGCCAGCACCGCCCGCTGGACGTCACCTTGGGCGAGCGGGTCGAGATCACGATGACCAACGCGACCATGATGTCCC
>CAUJIU010000057.1 GCA_963205075.1 Pseudomonadota bacterium
GTCGCCGGGCCAGACCGGCGCCAGCCAGCGCCCCTCGGCATAGCCCAGATTGGCCAGCGCGTTGATCGAGATATCGGGCACGGTCTTGCCGAACACGGTGTGGAACACCGCCAGGTCATCAAGCGGCGAGGCCGGCAGGCCGCAGGCCCGCGCGAACTCATCGGACGAGTGCAACGCATGCCGCGCCGGGTAGAGCGCATGATAAAGCGCCCGCTCGGCCCCGGTGATGGTGCGCGGCACCGCATGCGCGATGACCTGCCCGACCGAAAAATCCTCGAAAAACCGGCCGGGATCGGTCTTGGTCATTGCTGCCCCAGCTTGATGCCGGGCGCGTAGGTGCCCGGCACTTCCTTGGTGACGGCCTGCCCGCACCGCATCACCCCGCGCGCCGCGTCAAAGGCATATTGCGGGTCGCCGTGGAGGGCCCAGCCCTTTGACAGGGCCTCGCTGACCTTGTGGCAGAATGCCGAGGTGTCGTCCTCGGTCAACAGACGGTAGAGCTTCATGATGTTATCCGAACGGGTTGACGCCAAGCCAGGAATGGACCCAGCCGATGGCAAGATAGAGGACGATGACGATCGCTCCATAGATCACGTCATTGCGGACCGGGCCGGCGGCGGGCGGGGTCCAGCCGGGCGTGGCGCGGTTGATGCTGACCAGCGCCACCACGGCCCAGGCCAGCAAGGTGCCAAAGAGCAGGATCGAGGCCAGATCGCCGTTGACCAGCAGATGCGCGACCGCCCAGGTCTTGACCGCCGTCAGCATCGGATGGCGCATCCGGGTGCGCAGCACACCGCGCGAGAACGGCAGCTCGAGCAGGAATATCGCCAGCAGCATCAACAGGTTGTTGACATGGGTCAGGAAGGCCGGCGGGTTCCAGACCGGCACCACCTCGGCCTGGCGGAAGCCGATCACCATCAGCACCACCGCGCCAAGGCTCAGCAGCGTGACCAGACCCTTGCGCGGCCCGTCCGGCATGGCAGCTACTGCCGGTATGAAGCGGCGCGACAGATGAGAGACGAGCCACAGGATCAGGCCCAGAACAAGCAACAGCATCAGAATTCTCCGGTTTGCAGCGCGGCGATGGCCGCGGCCTTCGCCAAGGTCGCGCGGGCGGTGACGATATGCAAGTTCTCGACGATCCGGCCATCCAGAACCGCCACGCCCTGCCCCGCCGCCACCGCCGCATCGAAGGCCGCGATCTGGCGGCGGGCCAGGTCGGTCTCGGCCTCGGTGGGCGCGAAGGCGGCGTTGGCGGCGGCGATCTGGTCGGGATGGATCAGCGACTTGCCGTCAAACCCCATGTCGCGGCCCTGCTCGCATTCCTCGGCAAGGCCGGCGCTATCCTTGAAGGCGTTGTAGACGCCATCGAGGATGATCCGGTCAAACGCCCGGGCCGCCAGAACCGAGGCCTGAAGCGCGTGCAGGAGCGGCTCGCGCCGGGGCGCCTTGCGCAGGTTCATGTCCTTGGCCAGATCGTTGGTGCCCATCACCATGCCTTCAAGCGCGGGATGCGCGGCGATAGCCGCCGCCGCCAGCACGCCTTGCGGTGATTCGATCATCGCCCAGACCGGCTTGCCGGGAATGAGAGCCGCCAGCGCGCCGATCTGGGCCGGGGTGGCGACCTTGGGCAGCAGCACCGCGTCGCAGTCCGCCCCGGCGACGGCGGCGACATCGGCCGCGCCCCAGGGCGTGTCGAGCCCGTTGATGCGCACGATCCGGTAGCGCGAGCCGTAGCCGCCCTGCGCCAGCGATTCGGTCAGCAAGCCCCGCGCATTGGTCTTTTCATCCGGGGCAACGGCGTCTTCCAGATCGAACAGGATGGCGTCTGCCGGCAGGCTGCGCGCCTTGTCCAGCGCCCGCGCCTTGGAGCCGGGGATATAGAGGGCCGAGCGAAAGGGCCGCAGCGTCATGATTCGTCCTCGCAATATTATTGCGCAAAACTGCCCAGAAACGGACCGATCTTTCAACCTCAACTTTGCCGCATTGCAGCAAAAGCGGCCGGTCAGGATCTGTTAACCAATTCTTGACGCTTCTGACCCAGCCTCGAGGAATTCAGGCCGGGACGGGGCGGGCGATGAAATCGGTGCTGATCGGACTGGCGCTCGGACTTGCCGCGCCCGCACTTGCGCAGGCCCGGGAGGACACGCGCTATTGCGCCGCCCGCGCCCAGATCGTCGCCGGGCTGCTGGCGCAGTTCGGCGAGCGGGTGCGGGCGTCGTATGTCGGGCCGGACGGGGCGGAATACCTGCTTCTGGCCTCGGCCGTCTCGGGCAACTGGACGGTGATCCGCAGCGCCGATGGCGGTCTGGCCTGCCTTTTCGCCTCGGGCGAGGGGCTGCCAGGCCTTGGCCCGCGGGTGTGAGCGATCTCAGGCGATGCCGTCCCAGATCAGCTTGAGCGAGATCAGGAGCAGCGCCCATGTGACAACCGCGAAAAACAGCTTTTCGGGGATGATCCTCACCAGCCTCACGCCCCCGAACACCGCGATTGTCGCCGGGACGGCCAGCACCGCCGCCCGTTCCAGATTGCCGATGCTCAACTGGCCCAGCGCCCAGTAGGGGACCAGCTTGATGGCGTTGATATAGGCGAATGCCACGGTGCCGGTGGCCGCGAACACGGCCTTGGGCAGCCGCAGCGGCAGCACATAGACCTGATAGGGCAGACCTCCGGTATGGCTGACAAAGCTGGTGAAGCCGGCAACCGCGCCCCAGAACAGGCCCGGCGCCACCCGGATGGGGCGTGCCACGACCGGCCCGGACCTGGGCCGCAGGAGGCTGAGCGCGAAGCTCGCCCCGATCAGCCCGACCAGCAGGGTCACGAGGTTTTCCGGCACCAGCTTGGCGGTGGCCCAGCCGATGCCGACGCCGAACGTCGCCGCGATGCAGATGATCGCCACGACCTTGCGGTTGAACTCCTTGCGATAGGCAAAAAGCCCGAACATGTCCGATACGACATAGACCGGCAGCAGCAGACCGGCGGCGGCGATGGGCGAGATCACCAGCGACAGCACCGGCACGCCCAGCATCCCCACCACCGGCAGCCCGCCCTTGCCCATTCCGACCAGCGCCGCCGCCACGACCGCGACGGGCCAGAACATCACCTGATCCAAGCTGAACTCCCAACGAGGGCCGCGCCTGCAGGGCGCCGGTCGCCCCGACCTTTAGCGCAAACATTTCGCTTTGGTAAACCTGCTCCGTCATGCCGCAGTGCGGCAGGCTTGCGAAACCGCGCGCAAGAGACTACCCAAAGCCGCGAAATTACCAGCAAGCAGGAACATTCCAATGGCCAGACCCAAGATCGCGCTCATCGGCGCCGGACAGATCGGCGGGACGCTCGCGCATCTCGCCGCAATCAAGGAACTGGGCGATGTGATCCTTTTCGACATCGCCGAGGGCATCCCGCAGGGCAAGGCACTCGACATCGCCGAGTCGGGCCCGGCCGAGGGCTTTGACGCCACCATGAAGGGCACCAACGACTATGCCGACATCGCCGGCGCCGATGTCTGCATCGTCACCGCCGGTGTCGCCCGCAAGCCCGGCATGAGCCGCGATGACCTTCTGGGCATCAACCTCAAGGTGATGAAGTCGGTCGGCGAGGGCATCAAGACCCATGCGCCGGACGCCTTCGTCATCTGCATCACCAACCCGCTCGACGCGATGGTCTGGGCGTTGCAGAAATTCTCCGGCCTGCCGACCAACAAGGTGGTGGGCATGGCCGGCGTGCTCGATTCGGCGCGCTTCCGGCACTTCCTGTCGGTCGAGTTCGGCGTGTCGATGCGCGATGTGACCGCCTTCGTGCTGGGCGGCCACGGCGACACCATGGTGCCGCTGACCCGCTATTCGACCGTTGCCGGCATTCCGCTGCCCGATCTGGTGGCCATGGGCTGGACCACGCAGGAAAAGCTCGATGCCATCGTCCAGCGCACCCGCGACGGCGGCGCCGAGATCGTCGGCCTGCTCAAGACCGGCTCCGCCTTCTACGCGCCCGCCACCTCGGCGATCGAGATGGCTGAGGCCTACCTCAAGGACCAGAAGCGGGTCCTGCCCTGCGCGGCCTATGTCGACGGCGCCTTGGGGCTGAACGGCTTCTATGTCGGCGTGCCCACCGTGATCGGCGCCGGCGGCATCGAGCGCGTGGTCGACATCAAGCTCGCCAAGGACGAACAGGCGATGTTCGACAAGTCGGTCGCGGCTGTGGAGGGCCTGGTGGCCGCCTGCAAGGCCATCGACCCCTCGCTGGTCTGATCCGCCGGCCACGACCCAAGAACAAGGCGCGCCCCACCACGGGCGCGCCTTTGTCTTGCCCGCCGGCCCGACACGGGCGCGCTTGACATCGCTTTGCGCTGAACGTCTGTTCCGGCGCAGTCCCAAGGAGCCGCACCATGACCAAGTCCTTCGACGCCGAGCTTGAAAGCCGGCTTGTCCGCTACGCCGCCATCGACAGCCAGAGCGATGCGGACAGCCCGTCCTCGCCCTCGACCGAGCGGCAGTTCGGGTTGCTCAACCTGCTGGTGGCCGAGCTGAAAGAGATCGGCGCCCAGGATGTGCAGCTGACCGAGTATGGCACGGTTCTGGCCACCATCCCCGGCACCGCGCCGGGGCCGACCATCGGGTTTCTGGCCCATGTCGATACCGCGCCGCAATTCAATGCCACCGGGGTCAAGCCACGGGTCATCAAGGGCTACAACGGTGGCGCGATCAGCTTTCCCGACAATCCCGAGCTGGTGCTGAACCCCGCCGATTTCCCCTATCTGGCCGAAAAGCAGGGCCATGACATCATCACCGCCTCCGGCACGACGCTATTGGGCGCCGATGACAAGGCAGGCGTCGCCATCATCATGACCGCCGCGCGCCACCTGCTGGCGCATCCCGAAATTGCCCATGGGCCAATGCGGCTGGCCTTCACCCCGGACGAGGAGATCGGCCGGGGCGTCAATCAACGTCTGCCCAAGGATCTGGCCGCGGACTTTGCCTATACCTTCGATGGCGGCGCGGTGGGCGAGGTCGAATACGAGAGCTTTTCGGCCGATGGCGCCGAAGTGCGGATCAAGGGCGTGTCGATCCATCCCGGTCTGGCCAAGGACAAGCTAGTCAACGCCATCCACCTTGCCGCCAAGATCGTGCAGACCCTGCCGCATGTCACCATGACGCCCGAAACCACGTCCGAGCGCGAGGGGTTCATCCATGCCACGGACATGACCGGCGGCTCGTCCGAAATGACCCTGCGCTTCATCCTGCGCGACTTCGAGCGCGCCGGGCTGGAGGCCAAGGGCGCGCTGTTGCGTCAGGTCTGCGCGGCGGTGCAGGCGACCGAGCCGCGCGCCGAGATCACCTGCGAGATCACGCCGCAATATCGCAACATGCGCTACTGGCTGGAAAAGGACATGACCCCGGTCGACCTCGCGCGCGAGGCGGCGCGCAGCCTCGGGATCGAGCCGGTTTCGGTGCCGATCCGCGGCGGCACCGACGGGTCGCGCCTGACCGAGATGGGTGTGCCCTGCCCCAACCTGTTCACCGGCATGCAGAACATCCACGGCCCGCTGGAATGGGTCTCGGTGCAGGACATGGCCCGGGCCACCGATCTCTGCCTGGCGCTGGCCCAGCGGGCCGCCGCCGCCAAGGTCTGATCGCGGCAAGGCCAGCGGAATCGGGCCCGCGGGCCGCTGATCGACGGCTTCGGTCATTTGTGATCACACCATTTCTTGCTGTGATCACAAATGTCGGTTTTTTGCGTCCCTGACGAAAAATTCAGTTCAGGCAGCGTGCCGGGTGTGCTTAGTCGGGCCAAATCCAGGCCAGGCGAGGGACAGACCCATGAACATTCACGAGTATCAGGCCAAGGCCTTGCTGCGCAGCTACGGCGCGCCGGTCTCGGAAGGGCGGCCGGTGCTGCGGGCCGAAGACGCCAAGACCGCCGCCGGCGAACTCGACGGGCCGCTCTGGGTGGTCAAGGCGCAGATCCACGCCGGCGGGCGCGGCAAGGGCACCTTCAAGGAGGCCGATGCCGGCGAAAAGGGCGGCGTCCGCCTGACCCGGTCGGTCGAGGAAGCGGCGCAGGAAGCCAAGAAGATGCTGGGCCGCACGCTGGTGACCAAGCAGACCGGCCCCGCCGGCAAGACCGTCAACCGCATCTACATCGAGGACGGCTCGGGCATCGAGACCGAGCTTTACCTTGCGCTGCTGGTCGACCGGCAGAGCAGCCGCATCTCTTTCGTGGCCTCGACCGAGGGCGGGATGGACATCGAGGAGGTCGCACACAAGACCCCGGACAAGATCCTGTCCTTCTCGGTCGATCCGGCGACGGGCTATCAGCCCTTCCATGGCCGCCGCATCGCCTTCGCGCTGGGGCTGTCGGGCGGCCAGATCAAGCAATGCGTGCAGCTGATGGGCATCCTCTACCGGCTCTTTGTCGACAAGGACATGGAGATGCTGGAGATCAACCCGCTGATCGTCACCGACCGGGGCGACCTCAAGTGCCTTGACGCCAAGATGGGTTTTGACGGCAACGCCACCTACCGCCACCCCGACATCGCCGCCCTGCGCGACGAGACCGAGGAAGACCCCAAGGAGCTTGCCGCCTCCAAGTTCGATCTCAACTACATCGCGCTCGATGGCGAGATCGGCTGCATGGTCAACGGCGCGGGCCTTGCCATGGCGACGATGGACATCATCAAGCTCTACGGCGCCGAGCCCGCCAACTTTCTCGACGTGGGCGGCGGCGCGACCAAGGAAAAGGTCACCGAGGCCTTCAAGATCATCACCTCGGACCCCAATGTCAAAGGCATCCTCGTCAACATCTTCGGCGGCATCATGCGCTGCGACGTGATCGCCGAAGGCGTGATCGCCGCCGTCAAGGAGGTTGGCCTCAAGGTGCCGCTGGTGGTGCG
>CAUJIU010000058.1 GCA_963205075.1 Pseudomonadota bacterium
ACCGTGAACTGCCCCTTAGTGGCGCGCGGCACGTTGCGGGTGTTTTCATAGGCGGCAACCAGGCAATCCTCGCCCCGCGCGGTGCGATAGGCGTAGTCGTAGCGCGACCCGGTCAGGGCAAGGCGGACCGCAAGCCCCTGCCCGCGCAGATGCAGCCGCTCGCCCTCGCCGATGGCGAACTCGGCCCAGCCCGCGCCCAACTCGGCGCGCAGGCAGTCCGGCGTCAGGCTCAGCCTCGGGGTGACGGCCTGCCCGCCTGCGGCAAAGCCGATCTCGCAGAGCCGCCCCAGCGACGGGCGCAGGTCGCCGCCGCGCACCGAGCGCAGCCAGAGCCGGCCCTCGAGCGTCGAGACGGTCAGCCAGCGTCCCGCACGGCTGAACGGGATATGCGAGATGTCGAACAGCATCCCTACCCCTTGACCGACGACCCGAGTGCCGAATCCATGATGTAGCGTTGCGCCAGGAAGAACAGCACCAGCGGCGGCAGGCACAGGATGATGGTGACGGCGGCGATCGAGGTCACATCGGTCTCGTGCAGGCCCTTGAACAGCGCCAGGCCCAGCGGCAGCGTGTAGGTGCTCTGATCGTTGAGAAAGATCAGCGGCCCCAGATAGTCGTTCCAGGCGTTCATGAAATGGAAGGTGCCCACCAGCACCAGCGCCGGGGCCATCAGCGGCAAATGGATGCGCCAGTAGATCTGCCAGGAATTGGCGCCGTCCATCCGGGCCGCCTCGTCGATCTCCATCGGGATGGTCATGATGTACTGGCGCAGGAGGAAGATGAAGAAGGCCTCGCCGAACCAGGCCGGCACGATCAGCGGCTTGAGCGTGTTGATCCAGCCAAGCGCGTTGAACTCCATGTAGAGCGGGATCATCTTGACGTCCCACGGGATCATCATCGTGGCCAGCAACAGGATGAACAGCGGGTCGCGGCCCCAGAACCGGAACCGGGCAAAGCCGAAGGCCACCAGCGAGGACGAGAACAGCTGCCCGATGGTGGACAGCACCACCACGATGGTCGAGTTCTTCAGGAAGGTGTTGAACGGCTGCTTGCCCCAGGCCTCGGCGAAGTTTTCCCAATGCCAGGTCTCGGGCCACATGACGGGCGGAAACGCCACCAGATCAGACTGGCTTTTCAGCGCGGTGATCAGCGTCCAGACGAAGGGCGCCACAAACAGCGCCGACAGGAAGATCAGCGCGCCGTAAAGAGCGGTCTTACGCATCGTTGCCTCCGGCCTGCGCCTTCACCTCGCCCTCGTAATAGACGAAGGCCGAGGAAGAACGCATCACGATGGCGCTCAGTACCAGAACGATCACGAACATCACCCAGCTCATCGCCGCGGCATAGCCCATGTCGTGATACTTGAACGCGTTGTCGTAGATATACATGGCGAAGAAATAGGTGGACCCGAGCGGCCCGCCCTTGGTCAGCAACAGCGCGATGGTCAGCTGCTGGAAAGCCGAGATGATCGAGGTGATGGTGGTGAACAGGAGCATCGGCGACAGCATCGGCAAGGTGATGTGCCAGACCTGCGCCCAGGCCGGCACACCGGACACCCGCGCGGCCTCGTAAAGCTCCTTGGGAATGGATTGCAGGCCGGCCAGCAGGATCAGCATGGTGCCGCCAAGCCCCCAGAGGCTGGCGAAGATGATGGCGTAGATCGACCAGTTCGGATCGCCGAGCCAGTTGGGCCCCTGCACCCCGACCAGCCCCAGAAAGTAGTTCAGCAGGCCGAAGTTGCTGGCATAGATCCATGTCCAGATCATCACCAGCGCCACGCCGGAAATCACGCTGGGCAGGTAGAAGATGGTCCGGAAAAAGCCCGAGCCGATCACCTTGGCATTGAGCAGCACCGCCAGCAGGAAGGCCAGCCCGATGTTGAAGGGCACGAAGATGGCGGCGAACTTGGCGGTGATGGCAAGGCTTTCCCAGAACTGCGGGTCCTGGGAAAGCATGGTTGTATAGTTGTTCAGGCCGACGAAATCGCGCTGCCCGACCACGGGCCAGTCGTAAAAGCTCATGGTCAGCGAGAACAGGAGCGGCCCGAGCGTGAAGAACACGAACCCCAGGATCCACGGAGAGATGAAGAGAAACGGTGCAATCGACCGACGCCTGCGTGATTGGCCAAGAGAGGACAGTGGCTGGTCAGCAAGGGTCATCGCTTCATCCCTCCGTGAATGGCGTCAGTTCAGGAACCGGGCCGAGCGGGCAACCGCTTCGTCCAGATGCGCCTGGGCGTTGCCCTGGTCGATCATGGTCGCCTCGATCGCGGTGGACAGGTTCTCCTGGATGCGGCCCCAGTTCTCGTTCTGCAGGAAGGCGGCGGTATGCACCGTCGTCTGGTCCAGCATGGTGAAGAACGGCTGGAAGATCGGGTCTTCGGTCAGGCCCTTGGCCGCGGCGACCGACATGCGGATCGGCAGGTCGCCGGTGCGCATCGCCACCGCTTCGGGCGAGGAGAAGAACTTGACGAATTCCCAGGCCAGCTCCGGCTCGGCCGCATCCTTGGCGATCGACATCGCCGATGCGCCGATGGCCGATTGCGCCGGCTGGTCGCCGAAGTTCGGCAGCACGACGACGCCGAAGTTGATGCCGCTGGACTGAATGCCGGTCATCGACCACATGGCACTCTGGAACATGGCGATCCGCCCGGCCTTGAACAGGGTCGAGCCCGAGGTGTCATCACCGATGTTCAGTGCCACGGCTTCTTCGGTCTTGATCATGTCGGCGAACATGTCGAGCACTTCGGCGCCGGCGGCGCTGTTCATGTAACCGTCGACGGTGGTGCCGTCGTCAGAGATGAACTGGGTGCCGTTGGACCAGTAGAACTGC
The DNA here is from genome assembly GCA_963205075.1 of Pseudomonadota bacterium. Lineage (GTDB taxonomy): Bacteria > Pseudomonadota > Alphaproteobacteria > Rhodobacterales > Rhodobacteraceae > KLAP22. The sequence continues at coordinate 2,833 of CAUJIU010000058.1, forward strand.
TCGAAATCGAACGGGTCGGGCTTGGCGTCGACCGCGAAACCGTAGGTGTTGGTCGCGGCATCGCGGAACTGGGCGGCGGCGGCGCGCAGGTCATCCCAGGTCCAGCCTGCCTGCGGCTCGGCGATGCCGGCGGCGGCGAACATGTCCTTGTTGTAGAATACCACCTGCGTGGTGAAGCCGGCCGGCATCCCGTAGGTGTGGCCGTCGATGGTCGAGATGTTCATCAGCGCCGGAGAGATGTCGGCGAGGTCCATTTCGGCGGCATCGCGGGCGATCAGGTCTTCCATCGGCATCAGCGAGGCGGCATAGGCCGGGAAGTTCCACATGTACATGACATCGGGCGGGTCGCCCGCGCCCATGGCCGCGGTCAGCTTTTCGTCATAGCCGTCGCCATAGGCCTCGACCTGAACCGTGACGCCGGGATTGGCGGCCTCGAACATGCGGGCGATCGATTCCTGAATGGCGAGGCTCTCGTCGCTGTCCCAGGTGGCAAAGCGCAGCACCTTGTCCTGCGCCAGCGCCGAGGTGGTCAGTAGCGCCGCGGCCATTGCGGTCGCGATCAGTCTGGTCGTGTTCATTCGGTTTCTCCTCCAGGTGGTGGATCGGGTCACTCGATCCGGTCAGTGGTCCATCAAAGCCTTGGTCTTGGGGTCGAGCCGGCGCCGGACAGCGATGCCCGAGGCGTCGAATACATGCGCGTCCGCGGGATCGATCGTCACATGGACGGCCTGATGCGCGCGGGCCGGATGGGTGCCCTCGGTGATGGCGACCATGGCCTGCCCGGTCTCGCTGGTGAAATGGATGTGGCTTTCGGTGCCCAGCCGTTCGACCAGATCGATGGTCCCCGACAGGGTCGCCGACGATTGCGCGACCAGCCTCAGCCGGTCGGGGCGCACGCCCAGCGTCACCGGCAGGGAGGCATCCAGCGGGGCATGTTCCTCGGTCGGGATGGTCAGGGCGTCGGCCATGCCCGCGATGCGCAGCGTCAGGCTGGTCGCGGTCTGCGCCTCGATCCGGGCCGAGATCAGGTTCATCTTCGGGCTGCCGACAAAGCCGGCGACAAACAGGTTCTCGGGGCGGTGAAACAGGTCCAGCGGCGTGCCGAACTGGCTGACCTTGCCCTTGTTCAGCACCACCACCCGGTTGGCCAGCGTCATCGCCTCGACCTGGTCATGGGTGACATGGATCATGGTCACGCCCAGCCGCTCATGCAGGGCGGCCAGCTCGGCGCGCATGGTCACGCGCAGGCCGGCATCGAGGTTGGACAAGGGCTCGTCAAGCAGGAACAGCTGCGGCTTGCGGATGATGGCGCGGCCGATGGCCACCCGCTGGCGCTGGCCGCCCGACAGCTGCTTGGGCTTGCGGTCCAGGAGCTCGGTGATCCGCAATATCTCGGCGGCCTCGGTGACTCGGCGGTCGATCTCGGCGCACGGCACGCCGTTCAGCGACAGGCCGAAGGCCATGTTCTTGCGCACGGTCATATGCGGGTAAAGCGCGTAGTTCTGGAACACCATGGCGATGTCGCGCTTGGCCGAGGGCATGTGGGTGATGTCCCGGCCTCCGAGCGAGATCTGGCCCGAGGTCAGGTCTTCCAGCCCGGCGATCGACCGCAGCAGGGTCGATTTCCCGCAGCCCGACGGGCCGAGAAAGCACACGAATTCGCCATCGGCAATCTCGAGATCTATGCCGCGCAGGATGGGAACGGCGCCAAATGACTTGCTCAAGTTGTGCAACTTGATGTCGGCCACTCTGAAACCTCCCCAGGCAGAAACAGCGACGAATCGATCAGCTTTCCGAATATTAAACGTTTAACTTTTGCAAAAGCAACCGATTTCTGGTTCCCGCGCGCGGGGCGGGTGCCGCAGGGGTGGGCCGCGCGCCCTGCTGGCGCATGACCCGCCCTTGCACCCGCCGCCCGCCTTCACGTAGGTGGAGGCGGTTGCCCGGCCCTGCCCGGGCCTTCGATCAGGCAAGCGAGACAGATGCGAGACACGGGCCTCAACCCTTCGACCAGTCCGGTCAGCTTTGCCCTGCT
>CAUJIU010000059.1 GCA_963205075.1 Pseudomonadota bacterium
GGCGATATGTCCTGTCGGGGTTTTCGTTGCTCCAGCGTTGCGCGACGATGTCACGCACGGCGCCGGCATCGTCGATGGTCAGGGTCATTTCGATGAGGAATTCGCCGGTGCCAAGGCTTACCTTGGCGCGGTGATCGTCGATCTGTTCCCAGCGGGCGCCGTTTTGCGGCAGCAGGCTGGCTGGCACCCAGATCGACTCGAGCGCGGGACGCGCCAGCGCGGACCGGTCGAGCCCGGCATCGCCGGCCGACTGGACGAGCGGTACCGCCCTGAACAGCCAGAACCGCGTGGCGGCGTGGCCGCGGTGAAGCAGATCGGCGCCGTCAATCACCATGATGCCGGCGCGCATCCGTGGGACCCAGACGAAGGCATGGGGCGGAGCGAGCAATTGCCGCGCCTGCATGACGAAGTTGCGGTGATTGTCGGCATCGCCCAGCCTGAATGTGCCGGTCATGCGCAGCCTGACGCGGGTCGCCAACGGTGTGCCGGGTGCGATGGCGTGCCGGAAATAGCGTTGCGCGACCGCGGGCAAGCCGTCGAGCATGGCCGGATCGAACAGCGCCGGCGGCGGACGGCGCGCGTCCTGGATCGCCTGCCATGCGGTATCGACCTCGGACATGCGGGTCCGGAAGTTGCGGTTTCCATAGAGCCAGAAAGCGCCGGCGACGACGAGCAGGGCGATAACGGCGATCATGGCTATGCGAAGCATCGGCAATTCCCTCCGGGGTCGGGTATTAGATCACCCGGGACCGGCTGGCCTTGCGCCAAATCAAGGCTTGCCAGGTTTTCGCAGGCTCAAGCCCGATGCCGGCCCGCAAACCCATCCGCAGCTTGACGCCGCGGCGGGCTTTGCCGTGGCCTATTACAACGACCGGGTGAAGCCGACCAAGACCTTCCGCCTGCCCAGCGATGCCGAACGGGCGGCGATGCAGGACCTGCTGGCCCGGCTCGAGGCCTGGACCGGGGCGGTTGATGCCGACGCGCTGCAAACCATGGTCTTTGCCGTCGGCAAGGAGCATGGCTTCGAGCCGCTGCGCGACTGGTTCAAGGCGCTCTACGAGGTGTTGCTGGGCGCCTCCGAAGGGCCGCGCTTTGGCGGGTTCATCGCGCTTTATGGCCTCGAGGAGTCGATCGACCTGCTCAGGCGCGGGCTTTCGGGCGCGCTTGCCGCCTGACCATTTGCGGCACTCCGTTGCCTGACCGGCCCGGCACCGTGACGGTGCCCTAGGCCCGGATTCACGTCCAGCCTGTATCCCTTCTGCCGCAGGTCCGGAGCGCGCGCTCCGGTCGAATGGTGGGCCGCCCGGCCAATAGCCGGGCCGCAGCAAGAGGGCACGAGATGAACAAAGTGATTACCGACGGGCTGGTCCTGATGCCGCCGCCCTTTGCCAACGGGCTTGGCGTCTGGTCAAGCGGCGACGGCACGCCGGGGTCCGATACCTATGCCGGCTCGGGCACCGGGGTCTATTTCCCCGCCGATCAGGATTTCGCGGGCTGTCTGGAAATCACCAAGTCCCAGTCCGTGACCAAGCTGCGCTACATGGGCGAGACCACGATCCTGCCCGGTTGCTACCTGCGCGTGACCGCGCGGGTCAAGGCGGTCAGCGGGCCGATGCCGGCGGTGCGTATCGCCGGCTGGGCCGGCGGCGCGGGCTCGACCCATGTCAGCGGGCTGGTCGAGACCGGACCCGCGACCCAGTTGACCGCCTATGGCAAGATCGTCGAGGTCAGCGCCATTCTGGGAACCGGCCTGCGCACCGGCGTCAACATGGTCTGGGCCGGGGCGATCTATGGCCATCTGGGGCTGGACCTGATCGGGCCGAATGGCGGCGTCGTGCGGGTCGATGACATCGTGATCGAGGACGTCACCGAGGTCTTCCTGCGCAACATGCTGGCCATGGTCGATGTGCGCGACTACGGCGCCAGGGGCGATGGCATCACCGATGATGCCGCCGCCTTCGAGGCCGCCGATGCCGCCGCCGCCGGCCGCGAGGTGCTGGTCAGCGCCGGCACCTACTATCTGGGCGGCAATGTCACCTTCGAAAGCCGGGTGCGGTTCGAGGGCACGGTGACGATGCCGGTGGCCAAGCAGCTGATCTTGCAAAAGAACTTTGACTTCGGCACCTATGTGGATGCTTTCGGCAATGAAGAAGAAGCCTTCAAGCGCGCCTATGCGGCACTCCTGAACTTCTCGGATCACGAATCGCTCGATTTGTGCGGGCGGCGGATCGGGCTGAGCGCGCCGGTCGACATGCAGGCAACCGAGCCGTCCAAGACCACCTATGCCACGCGCCGGGTGATCCGCAACGGCCAGTTCCAGCCCATCGACGGCCCGGCCTGGGATACCGAGACCGCCACCTCGCAGGCCACCTATGCGACCTCTACCCCCAACACGCTGACCAACGTGCTGAACGCCGCCAACATCAGGATCGGCTCGCTTGTCACCGGCAACGGCGTCGGGCGCGAGGTCTATGTCAAGGCGGTCAATGTCGGCGCCAAGACCATCACCCTGTCGCAGCCCTTCTATGACGGGGTGGGCACGCAGGTCTTCACCTTTACCCGGTTCAAGTACCTGCTGGATTTCTCGGGCTACGAGGATCTCAGCCAGTTCGTGCTCGACGACATCGAGTTCCAGTGCAACGGCAAGGCCAGCGCCATCCTGCTGGCCAAGCAGGGGCTGACCTTCCATGTCCGCGACTGCTTTGTCACCAAGCCCAAGGACCGTGGCATCACCTCGATCGGGGGTGGCTGTCAGGGGATGATGATCGACCGCTGCCAGTTCCTGTCCAACGAACAGAGCACGCCGGTCCAGAACCGCACCACCATCGCCTTCAACACCAATGCCAATGACGTCAAGATCCGCGACAACCGGGTGGCGCTGTTCAAGCATTTCTGCATCCTGGGCGGCTCGGGCAGCCTGATCTCGGGCAACCACTGGTTCCACGGCGATACCGAGGTGGAAGGGGTGCGCAAGGGCGGCATCATCTTTACCACCCCCAACTGCAAGTCGGTGGTGACCGGCAACTACATCGACAACAACTTCATCGAATGGACCAACGAATACTCGCCAGACCCCAATCTGGGGTCGCAGTTCTCGTTCGGCGGCATGACCATCACCGGCAACGTCTTCACCACCAATGACGTGGCCGACTGGTTCAACTGGATCGTCATCAAGCCCTACGGGGCGGGGCATTTCATCCACGGCTTTTCGGTGGTCAGCAACGTGTTCCGGTCGATCAACGGCTATATCGACCGGGTCGAACATGTGGACACCACCTTTGCCGATCTCGATTTCAACCGGATGCGGGCGGTGACTTTCGAGGGCAACGTGTTCCACGGCGTCCGCGAGGAGGTGCGCAATCCGCTGGTCATGACCCATACCCAGTCGACGCTCAACCGGATCTGGATCGCCGACACCGCCGACCAACTGCCCTTCAAGGGTTGGGCGCGGGTGGTCGAATCGGTGGTGCCGGTGCAGCGGATCGAGAATGCCAGCGGCACCAGCGTGTATGAGTTCCCCTGGACCGATCCGAGCTACGGCACCACCAAGAAGCAGTTCCGGGTGATCTTCAACTCGGATGTGAAGGGGCAGGTGCGCTGCCGGGTCCGCATGGACAACCCGATCTGACGGCCAGTCCCGCACCGCGCGGATTGCAGGGGGCGCCACACCGCGCCCCTTGCGTCATTTCGT
>CAUJIU010000060.1 GCA_963205075.1 Pseudomonadota bacterium
AGGCGGGTCAGGCGGTCCGGCATCCCCAGTTCGGCCCGGATGTTCAGATCCGGCATCTGCAGCCGCAGGCCGTCAATCAGCCGGAAACCAAGCCGTGGCCAGAGCGATTGCTGCGCGCCGATGGACAGGCTGCGGGTAAAACCCGGCGGTATCGCGATCTGCTGGCGCGCCTCCTCCCAGGTGCGGATCATCGACAGCGCGTATCGCTCGAACAACCTGCCGGCGGGCGTCATCTCGGCCCCGGCGCGCGAGCGGGTGAACAGCGGCTTGCCCATCGTGTCTTCCAGCCGCTGGATGCGCAGCGAAACCGCTGACTGGGTGACAAGCAGCCGGTCGGCGGCCGACACGAACGACCCGGTCGCCGCGACTTCCAGAAAGGTCTTGAGCAGCGTGATATCCATCCCGGCAGAATGGCCGCGAACCAGGCCCTGCACAATGGGCAGGCCATTTCCCGCTCGCGGGGTTCCGGTCCGCCGCGCACTGGCCTAGGGTTGCGCAAAAGGACGGTGCCATGCAGCCACTTCGCGGGATCCTGCTCAAAGTCGCCTCGGTCTGCGTCTTCATGGCGATGGCGAGCCTCATCAAGGCCACGGCGTCCGAGGTGCCGCCCGGCGAGGCGGTGTTCTTCCGGTCCTTCTTTGCCATGCCGGTCATTGCCGTCTGGCTGCTCTACCGGCACGAACTGAGCACGGGCCTGCGCACCGCGAACCCGATGGGGCATGTCTGGCGCTCGCTGGTGGGCACCACGGCGATGGGGCTGGGCTTTGCCGGGCTCGGCCTCTTGCCGCTGCCCGAGGTGACGGCGATCGGCTACGCCTCGCCGCTGCTGGTGGTCATACTGGCGGCGATGTTTCTCAACGAGCCGGTGCGGCTCTTTCGCGTCTCGACCGTCGCCATCGGTATGGCGGGCGTGCTGATCGTGCTGTCGCCGCGCCTGACCGTCAGTGCGGCGGCGCCGGACCTGGCGCAGACCCTCGGCGCGGTGGTGGTGCTGGCAGGCGCGGTGTTCGCGGCTCTGGCGCAGGTATTCGTCCGCAAGCTGGTGCTGACCGAGCAGACGGCGACCATCGTCTTCTGGTTCTCGGCGCTGGCGGCGCTGTTTTCGCTGGTGAGCCTGCCCTGGGGCTGGGTCTATCCGGCACCGCTGACGCTGGCATTGCTGATCCTGTGCGGCATCCTGGGCGGCATCGGACAGGTGCTGCTGACATCGAGCTACCGCTACGCCGATGCCAGCGTCATCGCCCCGTTTGAATACACCTCGATGATACTGGCGCTGGGCGTGGGATACCTGGTGTTTGGCGAAGTGCCGACGCTGGTCATGCTCGGCGGCGCGGCGATCATCATGCTCGCCGGGGTGCTGATCATCTGGCGCGAGGCCCAGTTGGGGATCGAGCGCGACAAGCAGCGCAAGGCGTTGCCACCCGGCGGCTGAGATCAGCGGCGCAGCTTGAGAAGCGGGTTGTCGGCCCTGACCCTTCTCAGCAGCGCCTCGGCGTCATCGGCGTGGCCTGCGTCAAGCAACGCCGCCTCTATCTGCCGTATCACGGTCACTCCCAGCAACCGGCCATCACCGATCGCGGCGACCAGATCAGCGGCCGCCCCGCCCTTGCCGAAGGCGCGCAGCGCCCGCCAGGCCCCGCTGCGCGCGGCCAGCGTGCCGGGCAGCGAGCCCAGCCGGCCAAGCGTGCGCGCCACGATCATCAGCGGCACCAACCGACGGGCGGCGCGGTAGACCTGCGGCGCGGCCCAGCCGACCTCGCGCGGCAGCCGCTCTTTCACGACCGAGTTGCGGGATCGAAAAAGCTCGACCGGCAGCCGCAACACCGTGCGCAGCAGGTCCGGGTTCCACGGCTTGAGCCGATGGTTGATGGTGAGCGGCAGCAGACGCGCATCGGCAACGCCGCGCCGGCCCATGTCGGCAAACGCCGCTAGGAGCCGTGTCGGCCCGCAGTGGCGAGTGATCAGCTCCGGCACGAAGATGACCGGTATCCAGCTGGCGAGGATCTCGTTCATGATCGAATCCTCGCCGCCGCGAAGTTCCACGCGGTAGGGGCCCGCGACATGCGACATCAGGGTGGGGATCGACACCCCGAAGCATATCGGTGCCTTGCTGGCCGCCTCGGGCAGGCGCATGGGGTGCAATGCCAGATGATGGCCAACCGTCACCGCATTGTCGGACGGATAGGGCAGAAGCGCCGAGGCCACCGCAACCGGCCCCCGCTCCTGCCGGGCCAGCCGGGTCCGGACCCAGCCGGGCGCGGCAAGGCAATCGCTGGCGAGAAAGGCAAGGTGGGGTTCGCGCACCAGTGCCGAACCGATATTGCGCGCGGCACCGGCAAAGACCTGCGCGCTGACCTCGACACGGGTGGTCCGTGCAGCGAGATCGCCCAACGCGGAGTCCAAGTCGCCGCCGCCGCTGTTGACCACGATCACGTAAGTGGGTGGCTGCTGGTCGAGCAGCGACGCCACCGCACCGCGAACCTCCGGCGCGGCGCCGAGGCACAGGACGACGGTGCCCATGCGGGCACCTGCGGGCGGGCTGCTGGCCTCGCGCCGCCGGGCCGGACCTTTCGCCCAGCCGAGGCGCGCGAAGACATCGGTTGTCAGGTCGGCGGGTGTGGCCGGGTCGTGGCGAAGACTGGCCAGCTCGAGCAGGGGGTGCGCCGGATGCAACGCCAGCGCCTGCGCCAGCCGCCGGTCGCGGCCCGCGGCATCGCCGGTTGCGTGGCAAGTCTCGAGTGCCAGGACCAGATCCTCGACCGGCCGCTGCGCGAGTTCAGGGCCGTCAAGACAGGCAAGCGCCGAATGCGCGTCGCCCAGGCCCAGATAGGCCCGCGCGATCAGCCCGCAGTCGGCGGGAGCGGTATGGGTCCCGGCGGCAAGCGCAAGCAGCCGGAGCGCCGAGTCAGTCTGGCCGTCTGCGCGATAGCCGACCGCGCGCTTGATGATCTGCGGCAGCGGGTCGCCGCATTCGGCCCTGAACTCCGGCATCCAGAGACCGCCATCCTCGACATGGGCGGGCCGATACATCCGCTCGGGCGCGATTTCGGTCAGCTCCAGCCCGGTTTCGTCGCCAAGGTAGTCGTAGCCCCTTGGCGCGAATTTCCGCTGCGGATCGAGCGCGGAATAGAGTGCTGCGCGACTCTGGCGCCGGCGCGGATCAATGGATTTGAGGTGATAGAGGTCCAGGCCACTTCGCTTGCGCCGCATCCCGGTATCGGTAGGTGCCCAGGGCGAATGCAGGGGCGCGTGGCGATGCCGGTCATCCTTGCGCAGCGGCCAGAGGCGCCCCACTTCCTTGCGCCCCCAGATGCCATCCGATCGCCAGGCGGTCGGCGTCCACATCTCGCGCAGGCCAAAGATCCAGATCGTGTCAGGTTTGCGGGTCAGCCGGCGAATGCGGGTCTGAAACGCCGGTTCGAACCTTTCGTCCGGGTCCACGGCCAGCGCCCAGTCGGCGCCGATCTCGAAGGCGGCCTCGATCAGCCGGGCGCGCCGTTCTGGCTCGGAGCTGAATTTCTCGGCCGCCTGCCGGTCGTCCCACAGGATGAAGGCATCGACCACCCCGGCGAGGTTTTCCTTCATCGCCGGGACCAGATGGGCGTCGTAGCGAAACGATGTCAGGCAGGCCACGCGCGGGCGTTTGAGAGCCCGGAACTCCGCCCGCGAACGCCCGAGAAGGTCAATGGTCAACATGTCAAATCGGAGTTTTCAAAAGGCCACAGCCAATGCCTAGCCCGGCGGCCCCGCCTGACGCAAGAAGACCTTGGCTGGCCGATCAGTCTGGCAGGATCGATTGCCGGTGCTGCTCAAGATAGATGCGCAGCCATGGGGTATACTGCCCGGGCGCGCGGCGCAGGTCCTGCGCCAGATCGGCAACTGTCTGCCAGCGCGTCTCCATGACTTCGGCGGGGTCAGGGGCGAGCGGCAATTGGTCTGGCGCTTGGGCCAGAAAGATCTCTACCAGCTCATGCTCGATCAGGCCGGACCCGACATCGGCGCGGTATTCAACCTGCTGGCGCCACGCCGGGGCAAGGCCGCTGATGCCCAGCTCCTGATGCAGGCGGCGGTTGGCGCAATCGAGCGGGCTTTCCCCCCAATGCGGATGGGTGCAGCAGGTGTTGGCCCACAGGCCCGGCGTATGATACTTGCCCAGCGCCCGGCGCTGCAGCAGCACCCGCCCCCCGTTCAACACGAAGACGCTCACCGCCGGATGGCGCAGGCCCCGGCGGTGCACGTCGAGCTTGTCGACCGGGGTCAGGACGCCGTCGACCCAGGCGGGGATCAGCGACGGCGCCGTGCCTTCATCCGGGTCCTCAGCTGCGGACAAGCTTTTCATAGGCCTCCGAGATGTCGCGGGTCAGGGCGCCGACCTCGAAATTGTAATCCCCGATCTGGCCCACCGGCGTGACCTCGGCGGCGGTGCCGGTCAGCCAGCATTGCTCGAAACCCTCAAGCTCCTCGGGCATGATGTGGCGTTCATGCACGATGATCTGCCGATCGCGCAGCATGCCGACCACGGTCTGCCGGGTCAGGCCGTTGAGGAAGCAATCGGGCTTGGGGGTATGCACCTCGCCGTCCTTGACGAAGAAGATGTTGGCGCCGGTCGCCTCGGCCACGTAGCCGCGATAGTCGAACATCATGGCATCCGAGCAGCCCCTGGCCTCGGCGGCATGCTTGGACATGGTGCAGATCATGTAGAGACCGGCGGCCTTGGCGGCGTGCGGGATGGTTTCGGGCGAGGGGCGTTTCCACTTGGCGATGTCGAGCTTGGCGCCCTTCATCTTGGCGTCGCCGTAATAGTTGCCCCATTCCCAGGCGGCGATGGCAAGGCGGACCGGGTTGCGCTTGGAGGCAACGCCCATATCCTCGCCCGCGCCGCGCCACGCAACCGCGCGGACATAGGCATCCTTGAAGCCGTTGGCGGCCAGGACCTCCTGCTTGGCGGCCTCGATCTCGTCCACGGTGAAGGGGATCTGGAAATCGAGGCAATTGGCCGAGAAATGCAGACGCTCGGAATGCTCGCGGCTCTTGAAGATCTTGCCGTTATAGGCGCGCTCGCCCTCGAACACCGATGAGGCATAGTGCAGCGCGTGGGTCAGGATGTGAACTTTGGCATCCCGCCATTCGACCAGCTTGCCATCCATCCAGATCTTGCCATCACGGTCATCGTAAGAACCCGCCATCTTGGGACCCTCTTTCTTTCCATTTGTTACTGAGTTATGTCCGGTTCGGACATAAAGTTGCGCAAATTCCGGGATTCGGTAGCAGTCCGCGCTTGGAATGTCAACAAGGCTGACATATCCTGCGGCCATTGGCAACGGAGGTGATGCGATGGCAGACCGCGCGATCGGGGGCAACAGTCAGGCGCTTCTGTTCTTGACCGACGAGCAGTTGCGCAAGGGCATCGAGGCGATGTTCTTCGCCTATCGCGGTTTCACCGCCGACCCGGACCGTATCCTGGCCGACAAGGAATATGGCCGCGCCCATCATCGGGCGATCCACTTCATCCACCGCTGCCCGGGCACCACGGTGAACAATCTCCTGTCCATTCTGGGTGTTACCAAGCAATCGCTCAATCGTGTGTTGCGCACCCTGATCGAGGACGGTCTGGTAGAGAGCAGGGTTGGCAGGCAGGACAAGCGCGAGCGCCACCTTCACTTGACACCGGCGGGAGCCAGCATGGAGCGCGAATTGTCAGATGCCCAGCGCGACCGGATGCGCGCCGCATACCGCTCGGCCGGGCCGGTGGCGGTGGCGGGCTTCCGGCAGGTGCTGGAGGCGATGATGGACGAGGACATGCGGCGGCACTACCTGGCGCTGAGGGATGGCGGCGCATGAGTTCGGAAGACTATCACCTGCTGGTCGTCGATGATGACGAGCGCATTCGCGGGCTCTTGCAGAAATACCTCATCCGCAACGGGTTTCTGGTCACCGTGGCGCGCGATGCCGCTCATGCGCGGCGGATCCTCTCGGGGCTCGAATTCAACCTGATCGTGCTGGATGTGATGATGCCCGGCGAAGACGGCATCAGCCTGTGCCGCGACCTGCGCGGCAGCATCGGCACACCGATCCTGCTGCTGACCGCCAAGGCCGAGACCAGCGAAAGGATACTCGGGCTGGAGGCCGGGGCCGACGACTACCTGCCCAAGCCGTTCGAGCCCAAGGAGCTGCTGCTGCGGATCAACGCCATCCTGCGCCGGGCGCCTGCCGCCGAGCCGGTGCTGGTGGCGCCGAAGTGGCTGACGCTGGGGCCGATCCGCTATGACATTGACCGGGGCGAGTTGTGGCGCGGTGACGACCAGATCCGCCTGACCGCGACCGAAAGCCAGCTGATGCGCATCTTTTCGGCCAAGCCCGGCGAGGCGGTTTCGCGGGCCAGCCTGGTCGAGCGGCTGGGCCGCTCTGGCGGACAGGCGCAGGAACGCGCCGTGGACGTGCAGATCACCCGCCTGCGCCGCAAGATCGAGCCTGATCCCAAGCAGCCGCGCTACTTGCAGACCGTGCGGGGCGCAGGCTACCTGCTGGCCCCTGACTGAGAGCCGAAACCCCTTGTCAGAGCCTGTTTTGGAGAGGAAATGGTCACCGCGCTGATCACCCATCCCGACTGTCTGGGCCACGTGACCCCGCCCGGCCACCCCGAACAGGTGGCGCGGCTGGAGGCGGTTCTGGCCGCGCTGAAGCCACTGCCGCTCTTGCGCGTCAAGGCGCCGCTGGCCGCCGATGATGACCTGCTGCGCGCCCATCCGCCCGAGCATGTGGCGGCGATCCGTGCCGCCGCACCCGTCAGCGGCTGGAAGGCGCTCGACGCCGATACCTACATGTCCGCAGGCTCGCTTGCCGCCGCCTATCGCGCGGTTGGCGCGGTGCTGCGCGGGGTGGACATGGTTCTGGGGGGCGAGGCGGCCAATGCCTTTGCCGCGATCCGCCCGCCGGGTCACCATGCCGAGCGGACCACCGCGATGGGCTTCTGCCTGTTCGGCTCGGTCGCCGTCGGCGCCAGGCACGCGCTGGACCATCACGGGCTTGACCGGGTGGCGATCATCGATTTCGACGTGCATCACGGCAACGGCACGCAAGACCTGGTCGAGGAAGATCCGCGCATCCTCTATTGTTCGACCCACCAGATGCCGCTCTATCCCGACACCGGCTTTGCCCATGAAACCGGCGCTGACGGCAACGTGCTGAACGTGCCCCTGCCGGAGGGCGCGGGCTCCAGGGCCTTTCGGCAGGCGATGACCCAAGCGGTGCTGCCAAAGATCGACGCATTCGCCCCGGACCTGATCCTGATCTCGGCCGGATTCGATGCTCACCGGGCCGATCCGCTTGCCGGCCTGATGCTGGAAACCGCCGATTTCGACTGGGTCACCCGGCAAATCTGCGATCTTGCCGACCGGCACTGCAAAGGCCGCGTGGTATCCGCGCTGGAAGGCGGCTATGATCTGACCGCTCTGGCGGCGAGTGCCGCCGCCCATGTGAGCGTTCTGGAGGAAAGAGGCCGATGACTGCAAAGCCCGTGGATCAGATGACCTTTGAAGAGGCCATCAAGGAACTTGAAACCGTTGTCGGCCAGCTGGAGCGCGGCGATGTGGCGCTCGACGATTCGATTTCGCTCTATGAGCGCGGCGCGGCGCTGAAGGCCCGCTGCGAGCAGAAGCTGAAGGAAGCCGAGGAAAAGGTCGCCAGGATCACCCTTGGCGCGGACGGCCAGCCGACCGGCACCGCGCCGCTCGATGCCTGACCGGACAGTTTCGCGCATGGCGCAGGCGGCGGCCTTCTGGCGGCCGGTGCTGGCCCGCGCGCTTGCCGGTCATGGCGACCTGCCCGTGGCAGCGGCGATGCGCTACGCCACCGGCGGCGGCAAGGGGCTGCGCGGCTTTCTGGTGATGCAAGGCGCCGCGCTGCACGGCGTGGCGCCCGAAGCCGCCGCATGGGCCGCCGCCGCGATCGAGGCGCTGCATGCCTACAGCCTGATCCATGACGACCTGCCCTGCATGGACGATGATGACCTGCGGCGCGGCCAGCCGACCGTTCATCGCAAATGGGACGAGGCCACCGCCGTTCTGGCCGGGGACGCATTGCAAACCGCGGCCTTCGGGATGCTGTGCGCGCCGGAGCTTGGCCCGGCCGAAGCGCGGTTGCGGCTGATCTCGACCCTGTCGCAGGCGGCGGGCATGGCGGGAATGGTGCGCGGTCAGGCGCTCGACATCATGGCGGAAAGTGCGGCGCAGCCGCTGACGCTCGACCAGATCACCGACCTGCAGGCCGGCAAGACCGGGGCGCTGATCACCTGGTCCGCCGTGGCCGGTGCGCGCCTTGCCGGGGCCGATGAACGGCCCCTGACCGCCTATGGCGACGCGCTGGGCCTGGCCTTCCAGATTGCCGATGACATTCTCGACGTGGAGGGCGACAGCGTCGCCCTTGGCAAGGCCGTCGGCAAGGACGCCGCCGCCGGCAAGGCCACCTTCGTGTCGCTGCTGGGGCTCGACGCCGCGAGGTCACGCGCGGCGGGGCTGGTGGAGGCGGCCTGCGCGGCTCTAGAGTGCTACGGCGAACCGGCCATTTCCTTGCAAGAGGCGGCGCGTTTCGTTATCGCGCGCGACAGGTAGCAAAGCGAAGTCATGACCCAACGCCCGATCACGCCGCTGCTGGACAGGATCCGGACCCCCGCCGATCTCAAGCAGTTCAGCGATGCCGAGCTGCGCCGCGTGGCCGATGAGCTGCGGGCCGAGACCATCTCGGCGGTGTCGGTGACGGGGGGCCATCTGGGGGCCGGGCTTGGCGTGGTGGAACTGACCGTGGCTTTGCATGCGGTGTTCGATGCGCCGAAGGACAAGATCATCTGGGATGTCTCGCACCAGTCCTATCCGCACAAGATCCTGACCGGCCGCCGCGACCGCATCCGCACGCTGCGGCAGAAGGACGGGCTGTCCGGGTTCACCAAGCGGTCCGAGTCGCCCTACGACCCGTTCGGCGCCGCCCACAGCTCTACCTCGATCAGTGCGGCGCTGGGCTTTGCCGTGGCGCGCGACCTTGGCGGCACCACCGAACACGGGATCGGCGACGCCGTCGCGGTGATCGGCGACGGGGCGATGAGCGCCGGCATGGCGTTTGAGGCGCTCAACAATGCCGGCCATCTCAAGAAGCGACTGTTCGTGGTGCTCAACGACAATGACATGTCGATCGCCGAGCCGGTGGGGGCGTTCTCGTCCTACCTGTCGCGCCTCTATGCCGGCGAGCCGTTCCAGGAGTTCAAGGCCGCCGCCAAGGGCGCGGTCAGCCTGTTGCCCGAGCCGCTCCGCGAAGGCGCCCGCCGCGCCAAGGACATGATCAAGCACATGACCGTTGGCGGGACGCTGTTTGAAGAACTGGGCTTCAGCTATGTCGGCCCCATTGACGGGCATGACATGGAGCAGTTGCTGGCCGTGTTGCGCACCGTCAAGGCCCGCGCCACCGGCCCGGTGCTGATCCACGCGCTAACCCGCAAGGGCAAGGGCTACGCGCCCGCCGAGGCCGCGCTGGACCGGGGCCATGCCACGGCCAAGTTCGATGTGATCACCGGCAAGCAGGCCAAGGCCGCCTCCAACGCGCCGAGCTACACGTCGGTCTTTGGCGAGATGCTGATCAAGGAGGCCGCCCGCGACCCCAAGATCTGCGCCGTGACCGCCGCCATGCCCGACGGCACCGGTCTGTCGCGCTTCATGGAGCGCTATGCCAGCCGCTGCTTTGACGTGGGCATCGCCGAACAGCACGCGGTGACTTTCAGCGCCGGACTGGCGGCGGGCGGGCTGCGGCCCTTCTGCGCCATCTACTCGACCTTCCTGCAACGCGGTTACGATCAGGTCGTGCATGACGTGGCCATCCAGCGCCTGCCGGTGCGCTTCGCCATCGACCGCGCCGGTCTGGTCGGCGCCGACGGGGCCACCCATGCCGGCAGCTTTGACATTGCCTATCTGGCCAACCTGCCCGGCTTTGTCGTCATGGCCGCCGCCGACGAGGCCGAACTGGCCCGCATGGTCGTGACCGCCGCGCGCCATGACAGCGGCCCGATCGCCTTCCGCTTTCCGCGTGGCGAGGGCGTTGGGGTCGAGATTCCGCAAGACGCAGAGCCGCTCGAGATCGGCAAGGGCCGGATCATTGCCGAAGGGCGCGGCGTGGCGCTGTTGTCATTCGGCACCCGGCTGCAGGCGGTCACCAAGGCGGCCGAGGCGCTGGCATCGCGCGGCATCATCCCGACCATCGCCGATGCGCGCTTTGCCAAGCCGCTCGACCGGGAGATGATCCTGTCGCTGGCCCGGTCCCACGAGGCGCTGATCTGCATCGAGGAGGGCGCAGTTGGCGGCTTTGGCAGCCACGTGGCGCAGCTGCTTGCGGATGAGGGCGTTTTCGACAAGGGGCTCAAGTTCCGCTCGATGGTGCTGCCCGACACTTTCATCGATCAGGCGAGCCCTGCCGAGATGTATGCCACCGCCGGCCTCAACGCCGAGGATATCGAGCGCAAGGTGCTCGAGGTGCTGGGCGTCGGCATGATCGGCAAGCGCGCCTGAGGCCGGTGTGATATCCCGCGCATCCGGAGCCGACAAGTTGCGCGCGCTTATCGCACAGCCCAATGCACTGGTGATCCTCGGCGTGCAGCGCTGTGGCAACACCCTGCTGGCGCGCGATATCGCCTCGCTCGGGGTGCTTGGCAATCCGGCGGAGCATCTGCTGAAGGCCGAAGCCGCGCAGAGCAGTCGCGGCGCCCGTCTTGCCCATATCGCCGCCGCGGGCGCGGCGCCGGGTGGCGACACCTTCGCAATGACGCTGATGATAAACTACATCGGGCGCTTCGGCGAATTGCTCATGCCCGCCCGGCTGCCATTCGTGCCCGGCAAGCTTCCGATCCGCGCGGTTGAAGACGTGGTGCTGCGGTTCTTCCGGGATCGATTCGAGCGCACTACCTTCGTCACCCTGCGCCGCGACCCGCTCTGGGAGGCGGCCTATTCGCATTGGCGGGTCAGCGTGACCAACCAGTATCACCGCGAACCGGGCAAGATCCGCTACGGTGACGGCAAGGTAGCCTGGCGCGAGGGCGATCCGATCATCCCCGATCCGGCCGAAATCGTCAGATACGCCACGAAGATCGCCGAAAACCATGCCCGCATCGACGCGGCGCTGGCGCGCAACGCCATCGTGCCGCTGGCGCTGAGCTACCGCGAGGTGGTCGACGGCTTTCCCGACTATCTCGGGCGGGTTCTCGCCGCCGCCGGCAAGTCCGAGACCGCCCTCGCCTCGGCGCATCGCGACATGAAGAAGCTGACCCCCGATACCGAGGTCGAGGCCGCGCGAATCGCGGTCCGAGAGTTTCTGGGGCTCTAGCCTGCCGCCGCCAGCAGCGCGGCCAAACCCTCGCGGTAGGTCGGATAGGCCAGCGAAACGCCCAGTTCGCGCTTGATCCTGTCGTTGCTGACCCGCTTGGACTCGGCATAGAAGCTGCGCGCCATCGGCGTCATCTTGGCCGTGGCGAAATCTTCGGCGGGCGGGATCGGCAGGCCAAGCAGCCGCGCAGCCTCGGCGATCACATCCTGTGGCGGCGCCGGGTCGTCATCGCAGAGGTTGTAGACCGCTCCGGGATCTGGCCGCGCCACCGATGCCACCAGCACCCGCGCGATATCGGCAACGTGGATGCGGCTGAACACCTGCCCCGGCTTGACGATCCGCCGCGCGGTGCCCTGGCGCACCTTCTCGAACGGCCCGCGACCGGGGCCATAGATCCCGGCCAGCCGAAAGATGTGCAGCGGCAGGCCGGGAATGGCGGCCCACGCGGCCTCGGCCCTGACCCGCTGTTCGCCCCGGCGGGTGGTCGGCGCCAATGGCGAGGTTTCGTCCACCCAGTCTCCGCCCCGGTCGCCATAGACCGCGGTGGTCGAAAGATAACCCACCCAGTCGAGATTTCGGGCGCGTTGGGCAACGGCGTCGCCCAGCGCGTTCAGGACCGGGTCTCCGGCCTCGTCGGGCGCGACCGAGATCAGCAGATGGGTCGCGGCATCGAGCGCCGCGGTCATGTCCTGCCCCGGCCAGATCAGCGGCTCAACGCCCAGGGCGCGCAGATCCTCTGCGCGCGCGGCATCGCGCAGCGTGCCGATGACGCGCCATTCGGGGCCCAGCAGGGCCGCGAATGCGCGGGCAGAGTAGCCATGACCAATGGATAGCAGCGTCGGCATCATCGCCACCTCATGCCCGCGCGCCCCCGGCAGATCAAGCGGGGCGTTCAGCGGCCCTTCCAGACCGGGTCACGCTTTTCCGCGAAGGCCCGCGCGCCCTCCATCTGGTCTTCGCTGGAGTAGAGCCGGTCAACGCTGGCCAGCTGACGCCTGGTGATCCGGTTCATGGCGTCCTGAAAGCGGCTGTCCTCGGCATCGCGGACAATCTCCTTGATCGCCGCGTAGACCAGCGGCGGGCCGGAGGCCAGGAGTTCCGCCAAAGCCATGGCCTCGGTCATCAGGGCATCAGCAGGCACGATCCGGTTGACGATGCCCCAGCGATGCGCCTCCTCGGCATCGAACCAGCGCCCGGTCAGCAGCAGCTCCATCGCGATGTGGTAGGGAATGCGCTTGGGCAGCTTGACCGATGCCGCATCAGCCACCGTGCCGGAGCGGATCTCGGGCAGGGCAAAGGTGGCGTGGTCGGCCGCGAGGATGATGTCGGCCGACAGCGCCAGTTCCAGCCCGCCGCCGCAGCAGATGCCGTTGACGGCGGCAATCACCGGTTTGTTGAGGTCCCGCAACTCCTGCAGGCCGCCAAAGCCGCCGACGCCATAATCGCCATCGACCGCGTCGCCATCGGCCGCCGCCTTGAGATCCCATCCGGGGCAAAAGAACTTCGGCCCGCCGCCGGTAACGATCGCCACCCGCAGAACAGGGTCATCGCGAAAGTCGCGGAACACCTCGCCCATGAGGCGCGATGTCGCCAGATCGATGGCATTGGCCTTGGGCCGGTCAAGCGTCACGGTCAGAATGTTGCCGTTTCTCTGGGTCTTGATGGGGCCGCTCATGGCATCCTCCGGATAAGTGCGTCAGCCGCGACCGCGCTGGTGGGCGTGCAGATCAACGGGTTGACCTCAACTTCCTCCAGAACGCCGCGATTGGCCAGAACGTAGTCCTGAACCGCGCGGATCGCGTTCAGGATTGCCGGCATGTCGGCAGCCGGCTTGCCGCGAAAGCCGGTCAGCAATCTGGCGCATTTCAGCCTGTTCAGACACTGTTTCAGGGTCTGATCGCTGGACGGAACCAGGCAAGAGGCGCTGTCTTGCAGGATCTCGGTCAAGGTGCCGCCGGCGCCGATGGTCAGGACAAATCCATGCGCCGGATCCTTGACCACGCCGATCAGCAATTCGGCCACGGCACCGGACACCATCTTTTCGACCAGAAACGAGTCCGCCCCCAGAAGCGAAGCCGCCTCAACCACGGCCTGTTCGCTCTGCAGGTTCAGCGCCACCGCGCCGGCCTCCGATTTGTGGGCAAAGCCCTCGCCCTTGAGCGCGACGGGATACCCGAGGCGGCTGGCCGCGCGTGCCGCCTCGGCGGGATTCCCGGCGCGCAATCCGGCGGGGATTTCGAGGCCAAAGCGCGCCAGATCGGCCTTGGCCTCCGCCTCTGGCACCAGGATCGCCTGGCCAACCGGGCCGGGCAGCGCGATGTCGGCGGCCAGGTCCGCAGGCGCGCGCGCAACCGCAGCCTCGGCGGCAGCAATCGCCTCGCTCAACCCGTTGA